>NZ_JAPJIU010000012.1:0-103283 GCF_026241915.1 Stenotrophomonas sp. RIT-551
TTCTTCGGTGACTGGTCCGAGCGCTACCAGTACCTGATCGACCTGGGCCGCAAGCTGCCCGCCTTCCCGGAAGAATGGAAAACCGAAGCGCACCGCCTGCTCGGTTGCCAGTCCATGGTCTGGATCGTGCCGGAGGGCAACGCCGAGGCCCTGCGCTTCCACGCGATCAGTGATTCGGCGATCGTCTCCGGGCTGATCTACCTGGCCCTGCGCGTGTATTCGGGCCGTTCCGCTGCCGAGATCCTGGCCACCGAGCCAAGCTACATCCAGGACATCGGGCTGTCGCGTCACCTCTCGCCGACCCGCAGCAACGGCGTGGCGGCGATGCTGGCCTTCATCCGCGACACCGCGCAAGCGCAGTCGTGACGCTCTCCGCCGATCCGCAGGAGCCCGACAGCGCCCTGCAACTGCTGGCCCGCCCGGGCTTTTCGCTGGTGCTGGCGTATCGCATCTTCGCGATGCTCTCCTACCAGATCGTCGCGGTGACGGTCGGGTGGCATATCTACGAAGTCACCCGCAATCCGTTCTCGCTGGGCCTGATCGGCCTGGCCGAGGTACTGCCATTCTTCTGCGTGGCGCCATTTGCCGGCTACCTGGTCGACCACCTGCCCCGCCGCCGGCTGGGCATGGTCGCCTGCAGCGGGCTGGTGATGACCGCGCTGGTGCTCACCGCGGTGGCCCAGGGTTGGCTGCCGTTCCACGGGGTGTGGCCGATCTACGCGGCGATCGCACTGACCGGCATGGTCCGCGCGTTCCTCTCGCCGATCTACAACGCGCTGTTCGCCCGTGTGCTGGAGCGCACCCAGTACGCGCGCGGCGCGGGCCTGGGCGCGGTGGTGTTCCAGGCGGGCATGGTGGCCGGCCCCGCGCTGGGCGGCGTGCTGGTGGCCTGGGGCGGCAAGGGGGTGGCCTACGGCGTGGCGGTCGGCGTGTCGCTGATCGCGCTGGGCTGCCTGGCGGCGCTGCGTGTCTCCGAGCCGGTGCATACGGGCCCGGCGGCGCCGATCTTCAAGAGCATCGCCGAGGGCGGCCGCTTCGTGCTGGGCAACCGGATCATGGTCGGGGCGATGGCGCTGGACATGTTCTCGGTGCTGCTCGGCGGGGTGGTGGCGATGCTGCCGGCGTTCCTGCACGAGATTCTCCACCACGGCCCGGAAGGCCTGGGCGTGCTGCGCGCGGCGCCGGCGCTGGGCTCGGTGTGCGTGGGCCTGTGGCTGGCGCGTCGCCCGTTGCAGCGCAATGCAGGGCGCGTGCTGTTGTTCGCGGTGGCCGGTTTCGGGCTGTGCGTGATCGGGTTCGGGTTGTCGTCGAATTTCTGGTTGTCGGCGGCGATCCTGCTGTTCTACGGTGCCTTCGATGGTGTCTCGGTGGTCGTGCGTTCGACGATTCTGCAGTTGGCGACGCCGGAGGAGATGCGCGGGCGGGTGTCGTCGATCAATGGCATTTTCATCAGTTCGTCCAATGAGCTGGGCGCGTTCTATGCGGGCACGATGGCGAAGCTGCTGGGGCTGGTCCCGGCGGTGGTGCTGGGGGGCTTTGCGGTGTTGAGCGTGGCCGGCATCACGGCGTGGAAGAATCCGACGCTGCGTCGGTTGAATCTGCGCGATCTGCATTGAGGATTTGGCCAAAAAAAACCCGGCCGAAGCCGGGTTTTTCGTAGAACAGCACAACCAACAGCGCGATCAGTCGCCCTGCTGCTTCTGCAGGTGCTCCCAACGCTCCTGCGCATCGATCGTGCGCTCAGCGGTCAAACGGGCTTCCAGACGATCCAGACCGATCTCTTCGCCGGTATCCACGCAGAAACCGTAGTCACCGTCTTCCAGACGCTTCAGCGTGCTGTTGATCTTGCCGATCAGCTTGCGGTAACGATCACGGGTACGCAGTTCCAGCGAGTTCTCGGTCTCGCGGGTGGCGCGCTCGGCCTCATCGCCGATATCACGCACTTCTTCCTGCAGATTCGCGATGGTCTGCTTGGATTCCTCGACCAGATCATTGCGCCAGTGCTGCAGGCGCTGGCGGAAGTACTCCAGCTGCAGCGGGCTCATGTATTCCTCTTCCGCGCTCGGCTTGTAACCGTCGGGCAGGATCGGACGACCGGTGGCTTCGTC
Organism: Stenotrophomonas sp. RIT-551; assembly: GCF_026241915.1. Lineage (NCBI taxonomy): Bacteria > Pseudomonadati > Pseudomonadota > Gammaproteobacteria > Lysobacterales > Lysobacteraceae > Stenotrophomonas > Stenotrophomonas sp. RIT-551. The sequence goes on from NZ_JAPJIU010000012.1 coordinate 2,109, forward strand.
AGTCTTGTATTCCACCACCTTCACCTTGGTGCGCGGGGCCGGGGCGGCCGAACGCGCTGCCACGGCAACGGCGACCTTGCCGACCGGGCGGGACACGGGCTTGGGGGCGGACTCGGACTTGGCGGGGGTTTTTGCAGGCGATTTCGAAACGGGCACGGGATTCTTGTTTTGCGGGGCCTTGGAGGCGGGGGTGGCTGCGACCGGCGCCGGCGCGGAGGCCGGAGGGGTGACAGGTTTGGCCGCGCTCTTGGCCGGGACAGACTTGGCCGGGGCCGGCGATGCCGGCTTCGGTGCGGACTTCACTACGGGTGCTGCAACCGGCTTGGCGGCCGGCTTGGATGCCACGGGCTTGCTGGCGGTCTTGCTGGCCTTCACCGGCGTGGCCGGTGCCTGCTTGACCGCGGTCTTCTTCGCCGGTGCCGGCTTGGATGCCGGTTTGGCGGCAGCAGGCGTCACGGTCTTCTTGGCCGCCGTCTTGCTGGCAGCGGTTTTCTTGATGGGCGCCTTGCTTACCGGCTTGCCCGCCGCGCGCTTGGCGGGCGTGGCAACCGGCTTGGCGACCGTCGACTTCTTGGCAACGACCTTCTTGGCGACGGTCTTCCTGGCCACCACCGTCTTGGCAGCAGGCTTCTTGGCGACCGCCTTCTTGACGGCTTTGGCGGGCGACTTGCTGGCCGCCTTCTTGACGGGTGCCGTCCTGGCAGCCGGTTGTTTGGATGCAGGCTTGCCCGCCGGCTTGGCGGCCGGCTTCTTGGCAACGGACTTGGCCGCCAACTTCTTTACAACAGGCTTGGCGGTTTTCTTGGCGGCCTTGACGGCCTTCTTTGCAGTTTTTTTAGCAGCCACGAAACGCTCTTCCTTGGATTCCCCGGGGCCCGGGAAAGCGGGCCTTTATAGCCTACCCGACCAGCAGCAGCAACCACACCGCCTACTCCGTTCAGCCCCGGAGTCGCAAGGCGTGCGACCGGTCCACCTGGCTGGCGGGCCGACGTGCGCAGTTCGGTACCTGACCCGGCGACACCGCCGGGGCGGCCCGTCGCGCGCGTGGGTGCGGACGGGTCCAACGCCCCATCCTGCGACAAATGCGGCCTTCATGCCAACTGGAATAAGATTGGGGGGTGATCTCACGCCTGCTCATCGCCCTGCTGCGCTTCTACAAGCGCTTCATCAGCCCGCTGCTGGGGCCGCGTTGCCGCTTCATGCCCAGCTGTTCTGAATACGCCATGCAAGCCATCGCCACCCATGGCCCCGCGCGCGGCAGCTGGCTGGCCGCGCGCCGGCTGGGCCGCTGCCATCCCTTCCACCCCGGCGGTATCGACGAGGTGCCGCCGCGCGCCGCGCACGACGCCGCCTGCCGCTGCACAGGAAAACACTGAATGTCCTCCACGCTCATCGTCAACGCCCGCCTGGTCAACGAAGGCACCATCACCCAGGGCGACCTGCGCATCCAAGATGGCCGCATCGCGCAGATCGGCCCCGGCCTGGACGCCCGTCCGGGCGAAACCGTGGTCGATGCCGCCGGCCGCTGGCTGCTGCCCGGCATGATCGACGACCAGGTCCATTTCCGTGAGCCCGGCCTGACCCACAAGGGCGACATCGCGACCGAATCGGCCGCGGCCGTCGCCGGGGGCCTGACCAGCTTCATGGACATGCCCAACACCAGCCCGCCCACGCTCAATGCCGAGATCCTGCAGGCCAAGTACGATGCCGCCGCCGGCCGTGCGCGCGCCAACTACGGCTTCTACATGGGCGCCAGCAACGACAACCTGGCCCACATCCAGTCGCTGGACCCCAAGACGGCGCCGGGCATCAAGGTCTTCATGGGTGCCTCCACCGGCAACATGCTGGTCGACAACCCGGAAACGCTCGATGCGATCTTCCGCGATGCGCCCACGCCGATCATCACGCACTGCGAAGACACGCCTATGATCGACGCCAAGGCCAAGGAGTACGCCGAGAAGTACGGTGATGCCCTCAGTGCCGAGCAGCACCCGGACATCCGCTCGCGCGAGGCCTGCCTGAAGTCCTCCGAGCTGGCCGTGTCGCTGGCGAAGAAGCACGGCACCCGCCTGCACGTGCTGCACATCTCCACCGCCGATGAGCTGGCCCTGTTCGAACGTGGCCCGCTGATCCGCGCCGATGGCAGCCGCAAGCAGATCACCGCCGAAACCTGCATCCATTTCCTGCGCTTTGACCGCAGCGATTACGCGCGGCTGGGCAACCTGATCAAGTGCAACCCGGCGATCAAGGAAGCCAGCGACCGCGAGGCGCTGACCCGCGCCGTGGCCGATGACGTGATCGACGTGCTCGCCACCGATCATGCGCCGCACACCTGGGAAGAGAAGCAGAAGCCCTATGCACAGGCGCCGTCCGGCCTGCCGCTGGTGCAGTACGCGCTCGTGGCCGCGCTGGAGCTGGTGCACGAAGGCAAGCTGGAGATCACCCAGGTCGTGCAGAAGTTCGCGCATGCCCCGGCGCAGCTGTTCGACGTCAGCCAGCGCGGTTACCTGCGCGAGGGCTACTTCGCCGATCTGGTGCTGGTCGAGGACGTGCCCTTCACCGTCAAGCGTGAAGACGTGCTCTCCAAGTGCGGCTGGTCGCCCTTCGAGGGCACCACCTTCCGCTCGCGCATCGCCTCGACCTGGGTCAACGGGCAGTTGGCATGGGATGGCGAGAAGCTGGTGGGCTCGCCGAATGGCCAGCGCATGAGCTTCGACCGCTGATGCGGGCACGGGTGTTGAGTGCGGCCCTGGCGGCCGCCGGCGTCGCGGCGATGGGCAGTCTGCTGCCCTCGCCCGTCATGGCCCAGGCCGAGGCGCGCGTGGTGTTCCCGGCCAGCGCCTCGCAGGGCGCGATGGTGATCGGCAAGGTGCCGGCCGGCAGCGTCGTGCAGTACGGCGGCCGCACCCTGCGCGTGAGCGGGTACGGCAGCGTGGTGTTCGGCATCGGCCGCGATGAGAAGGGCCCGCTGCAGGTGCAGGTGACGCGCCCGGACGGCGGCAGCGAGACGGTCAGCATTGCGGTCACCCCGCGCGACTGGCCGACCGAGCGCGTCAACGGCGTGCCGCCGAAAACGGTCAATCCGCCCCCGGCGATCGCCGAGCGGATCAAGCGTGAGCAGGCCCAGGTCACCGCCGCGCGTGCCCGCGATGACAACCGCGCCGACTTCGCACAGGCCTTCATCTGGCCGGTCCAGGGCCGGATCAGCGGCCGCTTCGGCAATGCGCGCGTCTACAACGGGCAACCCGGCTCAGGCCATTCGGGCATGGACATCGCGGTGCCGACCGGCACCCCGGTGAAGGCACCGGCGGCGGGCGTGGTCACCTTCGCCGGCCCCGACCTGTATCTGACCGGTGGCACGCTGCTGCTCGATCACGGCTTCGGGATCAGCTCGAACTTCCTGCACCTGTCGCGTATCGACGTGAAGGTCGGCGACCGCGTTGAACAGGGTCAGGTGATTGCCGCCGTGGGCGCGACCGGCCGCGCGACCGGGCCGCACCTGCATTGGGGCATGAACTGGTTCGATACCCGCATCGATCCGCTGCTGGTGCTGGAACGGAAGTAACGCTGTGGTAGGTGCCGATCCTGGTCGGCACGGTCGCACAGAGCGTGCGGACCAAGGTCCGCACCCAACAGAAACAGTCAGCCGCGCGCCCCCCACCAGGCCAGCCACAGCGTACGCATCGGCGTGGCCTGGTACTGGCGGTCCTGCGCCCAGGTCTTCTGCCGGGCGCGCGCCAGGGCGGCGTACAGACGGCGCGGGCGCGGGCCTGCGACCCGGGCTGGCCACTTCGCCAGCAGCTGCTGCGCCCACCGGCGTGGCGCGGCGCTGTCGTCCTCGGCCAGCAGCGAACGCGGAATGGCAGCGACGCCACTCTCGTGCAGGCGCTGGGCCAGGGTCTGCACCAGCACCGGCGTGGCGACATCGCCACGCGCCGGCGTCTGGAACATCACCGCTTCCACCGCGGCCACTGCGGCCGCATAGGCCTGCAACGACCGCAGCGCCTGGGCCGGATCAACCGGTACCGCGCGCGCTTCGATCAGGTCCGGCAGGGTATCTGCCAGCTGCGCCCACGGCGCGCGGACCGGCTCGAGCACCCGGCCCAGCGGATGGCGCGAGCGCTGCACGGACCAGCTGCGCAGTTCCTCGCCCCACCACGCCAGCTTGGCGTCGGAGGGCATCGGGTCGCCGGCGGTATTGAGGATGTCGTCGAACTCCTGCAGCAGCGAGAACCACGCCACCACCAGGGTGCGCTGGCGCTCGGGAACGAAGCGTTCGGCCACCTGCCACTCGGGCCAGCGGGTCCGCCACTTGTCCAGGAAACTGTCCAGGGCGCTGGAAGTACTCACGATGTATTCCTTGAAAGGCTAGAGCGTGCGCGGAAGCGGCCACGCCTTGGCATGTTGCAGGTGTTCGGGCAGTGCGACGAGGGTGTCGGCACCCCACGCCAGCGGATCGTCGGCGTCCAGCCGGTAGCCCCACAACGCGGCGACCGAGGCCATGCCGGCGGCGTTGGCGGCGACGATGTCGCGCTCGTCATCGCCCACATAGACACAGGTGCCCGGGGCGATGCCCATGCGTTCGGCGGCGACCAGCAGCGGCAGCGGATGCGGCTTGCGCTGGGCCAGGGTATCGCCGCCGATCAGCACCTTGCAGCGCTGTTCCCAGCCCAGCTGCGGCACGATCAGCCGGGCCAGGTATTCGGGCTTGTTGGTGACGATGCCCCAGGCACAGCCGGCCGCATCAAGCGCCTCGAGCATGCCGGCGATGCCGTCGAACAACACGGCGTGCTGGCCGATCAGGCCTTCGTAGCGCTCCAGGAACTCCGGCACCAGCGCATCGCGCTCGACCTGCCCCAGCGCGGGGAACGCCACCGAGACCATCGCACGCGAGCCTTTGGAGACCACCGGGCGCAGCGCGTCCAGGGTGATCGGCGCGCGCCCGCGGGCGGCCAGCATCGCATTGGCGGTGGCCAGCATGTCCGGCGCGCTGTCCAGCAGGGTGCCATCCAGATCGAACAGCACCGCCGGCGGGAAACCGGCCTCAGACACGTGCGACGTCGTCCGGCTTGACCGCGTGGGCCAGGTAATTGATGTCGGTGCGCGTGCTCAGGCGGGCACGGTTGCGCCACGGCTCATAGGCCATGCCGCTGACATCGCGCAGGTTGAAATCGGCCTCGCGCAGCCACTTGCCCAGCTCGGCCGGCTTGATGAAATCCTGGTAGTGGTGGGTGCCCTTGGGCAGCAACCGCGCCACGTACTCGGCGCCGACAATCGCCACGGCGAACGCGGCCGGGGTGCGGTTGACGGTGGAGAGGATTAGCTGGCCGCCGGGCTTGAGCAGGCGGTGGCAGGCGGCGATGATCGCGCCCGGGTCCGGCACGTGCTCGAGCATTTCCATACAGGTGACCACGTCGAAGCTGCCCGGCTGTTCGGCGGCCAGGTCTTCAGCGGCCTGCACGCGGTAGTCGACGGTAACGCCGGTCTCCAACCCGTGCAGGCGTGCGACCTTGACCAGCTCCGGGGCCAGGTCGATCGCGGTCACGTCCGCGCCTTCCTTGGCCAGCGCTTCGCTGAGCAGGCCGCCGCCGCAGCCGATATCGAGCACGCGGGCGCCGCGCAGGGTCACGCGCCGGGCGACGTACTGCAGGCGCACCGGGTTCAGGGCATGCAGCGGCTTCTGCGGGCCGTCGACGTCCCACCAGCGGTTGGCGAGGGCGGCGAACTTGTCCAGTTCGGCCTGATCGAAATTGGTGGACGCATGGGGGGTGTTCATGGGGATCCTTGGTGCATCAAGCACGGATGTGTCGGATACGCTCGCGCCACTGGCGCGCGTTGGCGACGATCGCCGCGGTGTCCATGCCGACCAGTTCGCGCTGGACCAGCTTGGGCTGGCCGGCGATCCAGACATCGCTGACCTGATGGCGGCCGGCGGCATACACAAGCTGCGAGAGCACATGGTGCAGCGGTTGGGTTTCCAGTGCGGACAGGTCCACGCAGACCAGATCGGCCTGCTTGCCGACTTCGATCGAGCCGATGCGGTCACCGAAGCCCAGCGCGCGGGCGCCGCCAAGCGTGGCCGCACGCAGCGTGGTGGCCGCGTCCAGCGCGGTCGCGTCATTGGCGACGGCCTTGGCCAGGATCGCCGCAGTGCGGTTCTCGCTGAACATGTCCAGGTCGTTGTTGCTGGCGCAGCCGTCGGTGCCGATCGCCAGGTTCACGCCAGCACGCTGCAGCGCGCAGGCCGGGCAGAAGCCGGAGGCCAGCTTGAGATTGGATTCCGGGCAGTGCACCACGCTCACGCCGCGCTCGGCGCACAGGTGGATTTCGGCCTCGGTCAGCTGGGTCATGTGCACGGCGATCAGGCGGTCGTTGACCAGGCCCAGCCGGTCCAGGCGCGCCAGCGGGCGCTGGCCGTGCAGCTTGAGCGAGTCGCTGATTTCCTGCGCGGTTTCATGCGTGTGCAGGTGCACCTGCATGTCCAGTTGGTCGGACAGCATGCGCACGCGTTCGAAATTGGCGTCGTTGACGGTATACGGCGCGTGCGGCGCGAACGAGGTGCCGATCAGCGGATCGTTGCGCCACTGGTCGTGCAGCTCGCCGGCCTTGGCGAAGTACTCGTCGTCGGTCTTGGCCCAGGCGGTCGGGAAATCGATGATCACCGCACCGACCAGCGCACGGAACCCGTGCTGCTTGTAGACGGCGGCCTGGACGTCGGAGAAGAAGTAGTTTTCGTTGGCGCAGGTGGTACCGCCGCGCAGCATCTCGGCGATCGCCAGGGTAGTGCCGTCGGCCACGAACTCCGGCCCGATCACCGCCGCTTCGACCGGCCAGATGTGCTGCTGCAGCCAGACCATCAGCGGCAGGTCGTCGGCAACGCCCCGCAGCAGGGTCATGGGATTGTGGGTGTGTGCGTTGACCAGACCCGGCATCAGCGCCGCCTCCGGGCGCGAGACGGTCTGCTTCGGCGCAAAGCGCTCGCGTGCTTCGGCACGCGGCAGGATCGCGATGATCTCGCTGCCACGCACGGCCACGGCATGGTCTTCCAGCACCACCGCATGCGGTTCGATCGGGACCACGTAACCGGCTTCGATCAGCAGGTCACAGGTTTCGGGAATGCGGGCGGTGTCGGTCATGCGGACTCACTTTGCTGGAGAAACAGGTCAGCCTGCGGCAGGGCCTACCTCGAACCTTCAGAAGACCGGCCCCTACTGGACGGCTACCGCGATGCTTCTGGAGGACTGGCCCCTGAGTCAGGGGCGGCCGCGAAGCGGCGGGGTATGGGTGCTGGTGAGTCGGGGCCCACGATCCGCAGCGCGGATCGTGGGAGCGCCAGCGCGAATGCGCTGCCGCGTACCCGGATTACTTGCCTGCGCGTGCGGAGTATTCGCCCGAACGGGTGTCGACCTTGATGATTTCATCCTGGTTGACGAACAGCGGCACGCGGACCACCGCGCCGGTTTCCAGGGTGGCCGGCTTGCCGCCGCCGCCCGAGGTGTCGCCACGGACGCCCGGATCGGTCTCGGTGATCTTCAGCTCGACGAAGTTCGGCGGCTGGACGAAGATCGGCTCGCCGTTCCACAGGGTGACGATGCAGGACTCTTCGCCCTTCAGCCACTTCTCCGCGCCGCCCATGCCGGCCTTGGTGGCCTGGACCTGCTCGAAGGATTCCGGGTCCATGAAGTGCCAGAACTCGCCGTCGCTGTACATGAAGTCCATGTTGGTATCCACGACGTCGGCCTTCTCCACGTCATCGGTCGCCTTCATGGTCATTTCGACCACGCGGCCGGACTTGATGAAGCGGTACTTCATGCGGGTGAAGGCCTGGCCCTTGCCCGGCTTGACGTATTCGGTCTCGGTGATGACCGCTGGTTCATTGTTGACCAGGATCTTCATCCCGTTCTTGACGTCGTTCATGCCAACAGTGGCCATGCTGAAACTCCTGAATGGGCAAACGCCGCGCAGGCGCGGCGAGCCGGATAGAATGGGAAATCCCACCGACACCGGTGGGGTGACTCGATATTTCTGACCCACATGATAACCGCAGGCCCCCATTCCATGCAGCTTTCCGCCACGCCCCTGGCCGCCCCCGTCCGCTGGCAGCAACGGTGGCGCGAGGCGATCCGCGACCCGCGCGAGCTGCTGCGGCAGCTGGGGCTGGATCCGGTGGCGCTGGGGGTCTCGGATGAGGCGGCCGGCCAGTTCGCGGTGCGCGTACCGCAGGGCTTCGCGGCCCGGATGCGCCACGGCGACCGCCATGACCCCCTGCTGCGCCAGGTTCTGCCGATCACCGACGAGCTGAAGGTCGTGCCCGGCTTCAGCCTGGATGCGGTCGGCGACGGTGCGGCCAAGAAGGCCACCGGGGTCATCCAGAAGTACCGCGGCCGTGCCCTGCTGGTCACCACCGGCAGCTGCGCGATCAACTGCCGCTACTGCTTCCGCCGCCATTTCGACTACGGCACCGAGAACGCCGCCCGCGAGGGCTGGCGCGATGCGGTGGACGCGATCGCCCAGGACCCGGACATCGATGAGGTCATCCTGTCCGGAGGCGATCCGCTGTCGCTGGCCACGCACAAGCTGGTCGAGCTGACCGCGGCGCTGAAGCAGATTCCGCACCTGCGCCGGCTGCGCATCCACAGCCGCCTGCCGGTGGTCCTGCCCGAACGCGTGGATGACGAACTGGTGCAGTGGATCGCGTCGCTGCCGTGGCCGGTGGCGTTCGTGATCCATGCCAACCATGCCAACGAGTTCGATGCGTCGGTGGATGCCGCGATGGCGCGCCTGCGCGCGGCCGGTGCCACCCTGCTCAACCAGGCGGTGCTGTTGCGCGGGGTGAACGATTCGATCCAGGCGCTGCAGGCACTGAGCGAGCGCAGCTTCGCCGCCGGCGTGTTGCCCTATTACCTGTACCAGGTGGACCGGGTCGAGGGCGTGGCCCATTTCGAAGTGGCCGACGACACCGCCAAGGACCTGCATGCGCAGCTCACCGCGCGCCTGTCCGGCTACCTGGTGCCCAAGCTGGTCCGCGAGATCTCCGGCGACAGCAGCAAGCGCCCGGTCTGATCAACTGCCCGATTCGAGCAGCTGCACCACATCGGTCGCGCTGACCGGATGGCTGAGCCAGTAACCCTGGGCCAGGTCGCAGCCGCGCTGGGCCAGCAGGTCGAACTGCACTTCCTGCTCGATGCCCTCGGCCACCACGGTGATCCCCAGGGCATGGGCCATGGCGATGATGGCTGTGGTCAGGGCCAGGTCGTCCGCATCGCGCTGCATGTCGGCCACGAAACTCTTGTCGATCTTGACCCCGTCCACCGGCACCTGGCGCAGATGGCTCAGGCCGGAGAAACCGGTCCCGAAATCGTCCAGCCACACCTTCACACCGGTCCGGTGCAGCTTGTCCAGCAGGGCGGCGGCCAGCATTTCATCGCCGATCACCGCCGTTTCGGTCAGCTCCAGGTGCAGCCGCGAGGCCGGCAGGCCGGTGTCGCGCAGGCAGTCGGCGACCAGCGTGGGCAGTTCGCCGCCGCGCAACTGCCGCGGGGAGACGTTGACCGAAACGAACAGCCCTTCCCCATCGCCCCCGACCGGCCACTGCACCGCCTCGGTGCAGGCCGCGCGCAGCACCTTGGGGCCGATCACTTCGATCAGCCCGCTCTGCTCGGCCACTTCGATGAAGACCGACGGCGGGATCGTGCCCAGGGTCGGGTGCTGCCAGCGCAGCAGCACTTCCACGCCGACCATGCGGCGGTCGCGGGTGCGGAAGATCGGCTGGTAGGCCAGCCGCAGCTCGCCCCGCTCCCAGGCACCGCGCAGCTCCTGCTCCATGTGCACGCGGCGCTCGACCGCATGGTCCATTGCCCGGCTGTAGTAGCGGTAGCAGTTCTTGCCGGCCATCTTGGCCTGGTACATCGCGATGTCGCCGTTCTTGAGCAGCGTGGTGGCGTCGGCAGCGTCATCGGGGAACAGGGTCACGCCGATCGAGGAGCCCAGGAACAGCTCCCGGCCCTGCACCACCAGCGGCTTGCCCAGTTCGCGCACCAGGATCTCGGCCAGTTCGCGGGCGCCGGCGGCGACATCGCCCTCGCCGATCAGGATCACGAATTCATCGCCGCCAAAGCGCGCCAACAGCGCCTCGTCCCCACCGGCCTGGGCCACCGCCGCGCTGATGCGCTGGGCGAACTGCAGCAGCGCCTCGTCGCCGGCCTCGTGGCCGAGCGTGTCGTTGACGCGCTTGAAGTCGTCCATGTCCGCGAACAGCAGGCCCAGCCGGTGGCCGGAGGCCCGCGCGGCCATCAGCCGGTGGTCCAGCGCCTCGCGGAATGCCAGCCGGTTGGTCAGCCCGGTCAGGGCATCGGTATAGGCCATGTGCCGCACTTCGCGGTCGTGCCGGGCGATCGCCTGGCTCATCCGACCGAATGCACGCATCAGCTCACCGACTTCATCCTGGCGCCGGATCTCCGGCATCTGCAGGGTGTAGTCACCGGCCTCGATCTGGCGCGCCGCCCCGGCCAGCCAGCGGATCGGCGTCACCAGGGTGCGCTGCACGTAGATGATCACCACCGCACCAATCCCGACCAGCAGCCCGAGCATCAGCAGCAGCCAGCCCAGGTGTCGCTTGCCGACCTGCTGCAGGCGGTCGCCCAGGGTCTGGTTGGCCTGCTGCTCCATGGCCTGCACATCGTCCAGCGCCATGCCCACGCGCACTCCGCCGATCCGCTGGTTGCCGATCATGATCGGCATCGCGTTGTCGAGCACCTTGGGCGACTGCTGGACCACCAGCTCGCGCGCGCCGGCGGCACCGGCGGCGAGCGGGTCGGTCATCGGCTGGCCGAACTCCAGCACGTCCACCGTGCCATCGTGGATCAGCCGGCCGTTCTCGTCGAACACCAGCACATAGCGCACCACCTGCTGCCGGGAGGTGTTGCGCACCAGCGCCCCGACCTGCTCCAGGTCGTTGTAGTACAGCGGGTTGGCCAGCGCATCGGACAACTCGCGGGCCAGTGCTTCACCACGGCTGCGCACACTGCGGTCGAACAGGTCATGGATGACCGTGCCGCTGAGATGCTGCACCTCGTCCTGCATCGTCGCCTGGCGCCCCAGCACCACGGCCACGATCGCCACCACGACCAGCATCGCGCCGCCCATCGCCAGCACGAAGCGGGCCTGCATTCCCGAACCCAAGCGACTCATTCCACTTCCATCCGCACGCGCGTCAAGCCTTGTTTCAATTCATCCAGCCGGTGCTGCATCTGCGCATCCACCCGGTGGAACCCGGAAGTACCAAAAAATGTCTTCAATGCCGGCTGCGCCTGGGGATCGGATGCGGCATCCAGCAGCACCTGCTGCAGCCGGTCGCGCACCTTCGGATCCAGCCCTTCGCGCACCATCTCCACCGCACGCGGATACGGTTCGGTGCGATGGATGACCCGGAAATCACGCAGGAAGTTGGCCGGAATGCGCTTGCCATCAGACCAGTCCACGCTGCTCACCGCACCGGCATCCACCAGGCCCTTGTGCACGAAGGTGGCGATGTTCGCTTCCGACCGTGCGAAGACGTAACCGACGGTGTCCGGGGCGGCGACATCGCCCAGCGAGGAGAGAATCTCCGGTGTCTCGCCGTGCTGCAACAGGGTCATCACCGGCACCAGATAGGCGCTGGTGGAGGCCGTGTTCTGCAGGGCCAGGGTGTGCCCGCGTAGTGCTTCCAGCGTCTGGATGGGGCTGTCGCGGCGCACGAAGAACACGGTGCGGTACTCGCGCACGCCGCTGCGTTCGGTCAGCAGCAAGGGCCTGGCACCGCTGCGCAGCCCCAATGCGACGGCGGTGCCGGAGGTCTCGGTCACCCAGTCCACGCGGCCGCGGCGCAGGTAGCTGCCCATCTGCTGGGTATCGCGCGCCATCAGGATCCGGCCTTCGGTGATGCCGACGTCGTGCAGGCGCGGAATCACGTAATCAAGCAGGGGCTGCAGCTGCGCATAGTGTGACCTGGGGTCGTCGCTGATCCGTCCCAGCACCAGGACATGGGCGGGTCCGGCAAACGCCGGACCGGTCATCGCGGCGATGGCCAGACACAGCAGCACGCTCTGCAGCAGCCTTCGCAGTCCCGACAAGCCCATCACTCCCCCCAAGGAATCGAGACAGACTACCCGAAAAAATGAGAACTGCGTCAGCTTACAGAGGCTTGTTGGTCGCCAATCGCGCCATGCGCTGTGCGTCGGACAGGATGCCGCGCAGCAGGCGCACTTCCTGTTCACTCAGCTCGGTGCGCAGGAACAGGCGGCGCAGCTTGCGCATCGCCGATTCAGGCGCACGGCCCTTGTGGAAGTCGATCTCATCCAGGGTGTCGCCAAGCTGGCCGAACAGGCCTTCGACCTGCGCATGGCTGGCCGGGGCTTCGCCGAAGCCGGGCTCGGCCGGCGTGGCGACCGGCGCATCGGCTGCGCCCAGGATCGCCATGCGCACTTCGTAGGCCAGGACCTGGACGGCGGCCGCCAGGTTCAAGGAGCTGAACTCAGGGTTGGACGGGATATGGACGGCGGCATGGCACAGCTGCAACTCTTCGTTGGTCAGGCCGGTGCGCTCGCGGCCGAACACGAAGGCCACTTCGGCCGGTTCGGCTGCCTTGGCCAGCACGCGCTGGGCGGCCACGGCCGGCAGCAGTTCTTCCAGCTGGACCCGGCGCGAGCGGGCGGTACAGCCCAGCACGAAGCGGCAGTCGGCCACGGCCTCGGCCAGGGTCGCCACCACCGGGGCATCGCCCAGGACATCCTCGGCCCCGGCCGAGCGGCGGAAGGCCTCCTCATCCAGCGGTTTCTCGGGCGCGACCAGGACCAGGCGGCCCAGCCCCATGGTTTTCATGGCCCGTGCGGCCGCCCCCATGTTTCCGGGGTGCTGGGTGCCGACCAGGACGAAGCGGATGCGGGCGGGAGCGGTTTCTACGGACATGAACGGGCCAAATGCGAGCAGGACAGCGACAAATGGTAAACTGTGCGGCCGGCCTCTGCGCCGGGACCGCTCTTTTCCCCCGCCAAACCCCTACTCTGCCTTTACGGGAGCTTTTCGCCATGCAGAAACCCGCCGTCACCGTCATGGTCAAGGCCGCCCGCCTCGCCGGCAACGTCCTGTTGCGCAACATCAACAAGCTCGAGGCGTTGAACGTCGTGCAGAAGGGCCGCATGGACTATGCCAGTGAAGTCGATGCAGATGCGGAAAAGGTCATCGTCAAGGAACTCAAGCGCGCCTATCCCGAGTACGGGATCATGGGTGAGGAAGGTGGCGTGCAGTCGGTCAACCGTTACATGTGGGTCATCGATCCGCTGGACGGCACCAGCAACTACCTGCGCGGCTTCCCGCATTACTGCGTCTCCATCGCCCTGGTCGAGAACGGTGAGCCGATCGACGCGGTGATCTTCGATCCCCTCCGCAATGAGCTGTTCACCGCCAGCCGGGGTGCCGGCGCGGTGTTCAATGACCGCCGTATCCGTATTGCCGAACGCAAGGATCTGGGCGGCGCGATGATCCATACCGGTTTTGCGCCGCGTGAGCGCCAGCGCACGAGTGCACAGCTGAAGGCCGTCGATGCGCTGCTGGTGCAGGCAGAAGATGTGCGCCGCACCGGTTCGGCGGCGCTGGATCTGGCCTATGTCGCCTGTGGCCGTGCCGATGCGTATTTCGAGGCCGGCGTGAAGGCCTGGGATATCGCCGCCGGTGTGCTGCTGGTCCGCGAAGCCGGTGGCCGCGTATGCGACTTCAAGGGCGCCACGCCGGCCCGCATGGACAGCCGTGGTCCGGAAACCCAGCAGATCGTTGCCGGCAATGTGAAGATCAGCGATGCGCTGCAGAAGGTGCTGGTCAATACGGGCTACGCGGCGGAGTTCGACGCGAAGTTCTGATCGGGCTGGTTCTGGTCTGCATGACGACGGCGCCTTCGGGCGCCGTTGTTGTGTGTGGGAACAAAAACGCCCGGCGAAAGCCGGGCGTTCTGGTCAGCGCATCGCGGTGCGGATCACACCACGGTGTTGTTGGCAGCGCGCAGGGCGGCGATGCGCTCGTCCAGCGGGGGGTGGCTCATGAACAGCTTCCTGGCGGCGCCGCCAGCGATGCCGAAGGCGGCGATCTGGGTCGGCAGGGTGCTCTGGCCGTGGTTGACCTTGAGGCGCTCCAGGGCGGCGATCATCTTCTGGCGGCCGGCCAGGTGCGCGCCACCGGCGTCGGCGCGGAACTCGCGGTGACGGGAGAACCACATGGAGATCATGGTGGCGAACAGGCCGAACACCATTTCCAGGACGAACACGATGATGTAGTAGGCGAAGCCGCGGCCGCCGCCTTCGCGGTTGCCGGACAGGGCGCTGTCGATGAAGCCACCGACGATGCGGGCCAGGACGATCACGAAGGTATTGAGCACGCCCTGCAGCAAGGCCATGGTGACCATGTCGCCGTTGGCGACGTGGGCGATTTCATGGCCGAGCACGGCTTCGGCTTCGTCTTCGCTCATGTTGTGCAGCAGGCCGGTGGAAACCGCGACCAGCGCCTTGTTGCGGTTGGCGCCGGTGGCGAAGGCGTTGATCTCCGGACCGTCGTAAACGGCCACTTCGGGCATGCCGATGCCGGCTTCACGGGCCTGGCGCTCGACCGTGGCCAGCAGCCAGCGTTCGGTCTGGTTGCGCGGCTCGGTGATCACCACCGCGCCGGTGGAGCGCTTGGCCATGAACTTGGAGAGCAGCAGGGAAATGAACGAGCCACCGAAGCCGAAGATCGCTGCAAAGATCAGCAGGCCGCTCATCTGGTTGGGATTGACGCCCGCCACCGACATCACGATGCCGGCCAGGATCAGCACCGCAAAGTTGGTCAGAAGGAAGAGAGCAATGCGACTGAACATGGGAAAAGGACGCTCGTTGGAGGTTGATGACTGCAAATCTGCGGGGACTTCAGCTTGAATTCAAGTCGCAAACTGACCGACGATTCATAGTCCATGTCCGATTCCTCCTATTGCGGGCGCTTCGCGCCCTCGCCCACCGGCCCGCTGCACCCCGGCTCGTTGCTGGCGGCGCTGGGCAGCTGGCTGCTCGCGCGCCATGCCGGCGGCCGCTGGCTGGTGCGGGTGGAGGATGTCGATCCTCCTCGAACGGTGCCCGGTGCAGTGAACGGCCAACTGGCCGTGCTGGCCGCCTTCGGGCTGTGCAGTGACGGGCCGATCGTCCACCAGAGCCAGCGCGGCGCGCTGTACCGGGCGGCGCTGGACCGGCTGCTGCGCGAGGGCAAGGCGTTCGCCTGCCATTGCAGCCGCAGCGAGCTGGCCGCGCAGGGCGGCATCCATCACCACTGCGTGGCCCGCGCCGCGCGCGCGCAGCCGGCGGTGAGGCTGCGGGTACCGCCCGGCAGCGTGGTGGGGTTCGAGGACGGCCTGCAGGGCCGGATCGTGCAGGACGTGCACGCCGAGGTCGGCGACTTCGTGCTGCGCCGGGCCGACGGTTACTGGGCGTATCAGCTGGCGGTGGTGGTCGACGATGGCGCGCAGCACGTGACCGACGTGGTCCGGGGAGCGGACCTGCTCGATTCCACCCCACGCCAGATCCTGTTGCAGCAGGCGCTGGGCTTGCCGACCCCGCGCTACCTGCACCTGCCGCTGCTGCTGGGTCCCGATGGCCGCAAGCTCTCCAAGTCCGAGGCCGCTCTGCCGATCGACCCTGCCGACCCGCTGCCGGCCCTGCGCCGGGCCTGGGCGCAGCTCGGCCAGGACCCGGCGATCGGCGCGGGTGTCGAGGACGTTTCCAGTTGGCTGCACCAGGCGGCGGCCTGCTTCGATCCGGTGCGATTGCCACCGGGCGACATCCCCATGCGGCAAGCGGCTGACGGGGCTGCCCCTTTTGCTCGCTGATGTTGCAGAATCCTGTTCCCCCTTGTTGGCCCTGCCTTTCGGAGTAGCTGCTCATGACATCTCGCGTCGCACTGGTCACCGGTGGTACCGGCGGTATCGGCACTGCCATCTGCCAACGCCTGGCCGACCAGGGCCATCGGGTCGCCACCAACTACCGTGACGAAGCCAAGGCCAAGGCCTGGCGCGAGAAGATGCTGGCCCGCGGCTGCGATGTGGCGATCTTTCCGGGCGATGTATCCGAGCCGGACACGGCCGAAAGCATGGTGCAGGCCGTCGAAGCGGCGCTGGGCCCGGTCGAGATCCTGATCAACAACGCCGGCATCACCCGCGACACCACGTTCCATCGCATGCGTGCGGACCAGTGGCACGACGTCATCAACACCAACCTCAACTCGGTGTTCAACGTCACCCGCCCGGTGATCGAGGGGATGCGCCGCCGCGGCTGGGGCCGGGTCATCCAGATCAGCTCGATCAACGGCCTGAAGGGCCAGTACGGCCAGGCCAACTACGCGGCGGCCAAGGCCGGCATGCACGGTTTCACCATTTCCCTGGCCCGTGAGAACGCGGGTTTCGGGATCACCGTGAACACCATCTCTCCGGGCTACGTGGCAACGGACATGGTGATGGCCGTGCCGGACGAAGTGCGCGCCAAGATCATCGCCGACATTCCCACCGGCCGCCTCGGCAAGCCGGAGGAAATCGCTTACGCGGTGGCGTTCCTGGTCAACGAGGAGGCCTCCTGGATCACCGGCTCCAACCTGGACATCAACGGTGGCCACCACATGGGGTGGTAAGGGCGGCGATGCACCGAGGGCGCGCGGACCGGGCGGGATGTGCGGGCCAACGGCGGGCGAAGGGCCAAATTGCTGCACCCTATGCTGCGCAACATAAATGCGGGCCCTTGCTACTTATGGCGGTTGCATAGGCTGCTGCACTGCGCCATGCTGCGCGCCTACTGTGATGAGTGACTGCTTCATGGCTGCGACCCGCATTATCAAGAAGTATCCGAACCGCCGGCTCTACGACACGGAAATCTCCAGCTACATCACCATAGAGGATGTGCGCCAGCTGATCCTGGATGGTGAGGACTTCGAGGTGCGCGATGCCAAGAGCGGTGATGACCTGACCCGCTCGGTGCTGCTGCAGATCATCGCCGACCAGGAACAGGACGGCGAACCGATGCTGTCCACCCAGCTGCTCAGCCAGCTGATCCGCTTCTATGGCGATTCGCTGCAGGGCTTCATGGGCAATTACCTGGAGCGCAGCATGCAGGTCTTCCTGGACCAGCAGCAGCAGTTCCGCCAGCAGATGGGCAATCTGCTGGGCCAGACCCCGTGGGCGATGATGAACCAGCTGACCGAGCGCAACATGGAGATGTGGCAGGACTTCCAGCGCAACATGGGCACCGGCTTCGGCGGCCGCCCGGGCGGCACCGGAACCGGTACCGGTACCGGCACGGGAACCGGCAAGAAGCCGGAAACCCCGGCGCCCGGCGCAGGCAAGACCCGCCGCTGAGACCGGTTCCGCTGCAGAAAAGAAAAAGGCGCAGCCTCCGGGCCGCGCCTTTTCTCGTTCCGGGGCCAGGCGTCACTGTCGACGCCCCTGTGCCCGATGCCCTCAGCGCTTGGGCTTGGCGCAACCGGTGCAGACGCGCTCGACCTTGTAGCCCTTGGCGCGCAGCTTCTCCACGACCCCATCGCTGCCCAGCAGATGCAGCGTGCCGACCACCACCAGCGTGCCCCCCTGCCCGGCCTGCAGGTGCTGCTGCAGCTTCGGCACCCAGGCATCATTG
Source organism: Stenotrophomonas sp. RIT-551 (assembly GCF_026241915.1). NCBI lineage: Bacteria > Pseudomonadati > Pseudomonadota > Gammaproteobacteria > Lysobacterales > Lysobacteraceae > Stenotrophomonas > Stenotrophomonas sp. RIT-551. The sequence continues at coordinate 19,778 of NZ_JAPJIU010000012.1, forward strand.
CGGTCGGTGTTGATGCGCTTGTACAGCTGCGGGTACTGGCCGCGCATCTCGGTGGCCATCGAGGTCCACAGCAGCTTGTCGTCGCCGCGGCGCCAGGCATCGTGCAGCTTGCGCCCCATTTCATCGCCCTTGCCGGCCTGCTCCAGGGCTTCGGCCACCATCTGCTGCTGTTCCTTGGCCGACATGCCCGACAGCACCGCGATCTGCGTGTCGATATCCTCCAGCCCGGCAGTCGCCTTGCCCGCGCTGGCGGCCCGTGTCATGAAATGCCGGTCCAGCCCCAGCGCCGGGTCCAGGCCCATCTTGGTGAACTGGCTCAGGGTGATGGTCAGGCCGACGAACCACGGTTTCATGCCCTGCAACTGGGCCAGCGGCAGCTTGTTTTCCTGCGCATAGGCCTGCAGCCGGGTCCAGGTGGCCGCATCGAGGTCGCGTTTGAGTTCCGAGCCATCGGTGCGCATCGCCGCCTGCACCATCTTCTGCGCCAGTTCGGGCGACTCCATGTCCTGCGGCGAGAGTTCGAACACCACCCGCTGCGAGGCGGCGAAGGCCTGGTCGACATCCGCCGACAGCGGGTAGTCCGTGGGCTGCAGCAGATGGAACGAACCCAGCAGGTACACGCGGCTGTCGCCCGGACCGGTGACCTTCCACAGCAGTGGAACCGGCGGGCTGGCCTTGGCGGTTGCGGGTGCACGCGGCGCGACCGGGCGCGCGTCGGCGCTGACCGTGCCGGCCAACAGGCCCGCAGCAATCAGCAACGGGGACAACAGACGCGACAACATCGACATGTTCAAGCCTCTCCTTCGGGGGCGTGGTACGCCTGCTCACCGGCGTCCACGCGCAGGTCCAGGCGGTTTTCAGGGGGCGTCAGCGGACAGGTGGCAAAGGCCGTGAACGCGCACGGCGGGTTGTAGGCCTGGTTGAAATCGATCACCACGCGGCCCTGGTCATCCGGCGCAGGCAGATCCAGATAACGGCCGGCCGGATAACTGCCGTGACCACTGGTACGGTCACCAAAGATCACGAACAGCGCGCGACCCGGCTCGCCGATGGCTTCCAGCCGCCAGGTGCGGCCGTCGCGCTCGAACTCCACGGCGCCCGCATTGGGCATGGTCGTGGTCAGGCCGGTGATGTCCACGATCGGCAGCGTCTGGCCGGCCGGGTGCGGCACGAAGCGCGCCGTGACGCGCCACGACGCGCCGCCCGGCCAGTACGTCAAGCCGGTGAAGTTCGTCCGCGAAGGCGCGTCGGCGTGCTTGACCCGCAGCGCGAACCGCTCGCCGCGATGGATCAGGCTGAGCCGGCCCTTGCCGTCATCGAAGGCGATGACGGTCGGGGTCGGATCGCGATCGCTGAAGAAGCGGATGCGGCCAGTGACCGGCTTGCCATCCACCTGCATCGCCACCCCACGCTCGGGCGTGAACCAGACGGCGTCACCCTCGCGCGCGACCATGCCCAGCTTGTCCGGGCCGACCGCCAGGCGGATGCCGCTGCCCGGGCCGCGACCGATGTAATGCGCTTTGTATTGCAGCCAATGCAGGCCGACCAGGCTGGTCCAGCCGTCGGCGGCATGCAGTTCCTCGTAGCGCTGTTGGCGCCACTGCTGCTGTTCGGCCTCGAAGGCCGGATCGATCGCCACCTTCGCAGGGGCATCCACCGCTTTCTCGCCACACCCCGCCACGCTCACTGCCAGCAGCACTACGGCCGCCCACACTCCCCAGTGCTTGTTCATGACCGTCCTCTCAACGTCCGCGCAGGAACCAGCGGTCGATTTCCGCCAGCGAAAAACGGGCCCAGGTCGGCCGGCCGTGATTGCACTGACCCGAGCGTTCGGTGATTTCCATGTCGCGCAGCAGGCCGTTCATTTCCGGCACGGTCAGGCGCCGGTTCGCGCGCACCGCGCCATGGCAGGCCATGGTCGACAGCAGTTCGTCGCGGGCGCTGGCGATGCGACGGCTCTGGCCATGCTCGCGCAGGTCGGTCAGCACATCGCGCAGCAGCGCCTCCGGCTCGGCATTGGCCAGCAGGGCGGGAATGCTGCGCACGTGCAGCGAGCCGGGGCCGGCGCGGGTGATTTCAAAGCCCAGCGAGGTCAAGGTCTCCGCTTCGCGTTCGGCGGTATCGGCGTCGCGCTCGCCGACCGCCAGAGTGATCGGCACCAACAGCGGCTGCGCATGCAGGCCCATGCCGTCGTGTGCGGTTTTCAGGCGCTCGTAGCCGATGCGTTCATGCGCGGCATGCATGTCCACCACGATCAGGCCTTCGGCGTTCTCGGCGAGAATGTAGATGCCATGCAGCTGCGCGATCGCATAGCCCAGCGGGGGTACGCCACTGTCGGCCGCCGTGACCGGCAAACCACTTTCGGTTGGCATCGGCGCCAGGCTGCCGCCGGCGGCGTTGCCACCGGGCGCGCCATACAGCGCCGCATAGGCGGAAGGGGCATCGGCCACGCGCAGGCCCAGTGGCGATTGCTGCGGGCGCCAGTCGCCGCCCATGCCACCCCCACCGCCACCACCGGCCGCACTGCCGGCGAGTGCATAGCCACCACTGCCTGATGACGGCAGACCGTAGGCCGGCGCTGCGGTCGCGGCACTCTCCGTGGCGTGCACCTGCGTGCCGGCGGCGGTCATGCCGGCGCGCGTTTCCGCCAGCGCTTCCTTGAGCGTGCGGTACACAAAATCGTGGATCAGGCGCGAATCGCGGAAGCGCACTTCATGCTTGGCCGGGTGCACGTTGACGTCGACACGGGTCGGGTCGAGCTCCAGGAACAGCACATACGCCGGCTGGCGACCATGGAACAGCACGTCGCCGTAGGCCATCTTCACCGCGTGGGCGACGCTGCGGTCACGCACCGAGCGGCCGTTGACGTACAGGTACTGCTGATCGGTGCTGGCCCGCGAGTAATGGGGCTGCGCGATCCAGCCGTGCAGGCGCAGGCCGGCACCGCTGTGGTCCACGCGCAGCGCCTGGTTGGCGAAGTCTTCGCCCAGCGTCTCGCCCAGGCGCGCGTCCGAGTACAGATCGCCGGGCTTGTAGCGGCGCGAAGGTTTGCCGTTGTGCGACACGCGCAGCTCGACATCCGGCCGCGCCAGCGCGAGCGAGCGCAGCCACTCTTCGATATGGCCCAGCTCGGTGCGCTCGGCGCGCAGGAACTTGCGGCGGGCCGGCACGTTGTAGAACAGCTCGCGCACTTCCACGGTGGTGCCCGGCGCATGCGCGCGCGGGGTCACCTCGCCAAGCCGGCCGCCTTCGATCTGCAACGCCGAGCCGTGCTCGTCGATGGCACGGCGCGAGCTCAGGGTGAAGCGGCTGACCGAGGCGATCGACGGCAACGCTTCGCCGCGGAAGCCGAGCGTGGCCACCGACTCCAGATCATCCAGGCTGGCGATCTTGCTGGTCGCATGGCGCGACACCGCCAGCGGCAGCTCTTCCGGCGCAATGCCACCGCCGTCATCGCGGATGCGGATCAGCCGCACGCCGCCCTCTTCCAGGTCGATATCAACCCGCGTGGCGCCGGCGTCCAGCGCGTTCTCGACCAGTTCCTTGACCACGGACGCGGGCCGCTCGACCACTTCGCCAGCGGCGATCTGGTTGATCAGGATCTCGGGAAGCTGGCGGATGCTCATGCGCACCTCCGGCTGACGGAGGTGAGGGGCGCAGCGGCGAGGGGGATTCGGGAAACAGACGTCATCCCGTGATGATAGCGTGCGCCGGGCGGTGGCTGGCGGGCTTACTTGCTGCCGCCCGCCACGGTACCGGCGGCGTCGATCTCGGCCTGGGCGCGCGCAGCGTACAGGGTGCCCGGCGGCGGCTGGCGGCTGAAGAAGGTATGCACGCCATCAAGCACGGCCCCGGCGATCTGGCGCTGGTAGGCCGGATCGATCAGGCGGCGCTCTTCATCCGGGTTGGAGATGAACGCGGTTTCGACCAGCATCGCCGGCATGTCCGAGGTGCGCAGCACTGCGAAGTTCGCCCGTTCGATGTTGGGCTTGTGGTTCTTGCCGATCCGCTTCAGGCCGCCCAGCACATGCCCGGCAGCGTCTTCGGAGGCCTTCATGTAACCGCTCTGGGCCAGATCCAGCAGCACGTTGGCCAGGGTGCCTTCGGTCTGCTGCAGGCGCACGCCACCGACCAGATCGGCCGCGTTTTCCTTGTCGGCCAGCCAGCGCGCACGCTGCGAGGACGCGCCCTTGGTCGAGAGCACGTAGACCGACGAACCGGTGGCCGCGCGGTTCTCGGCGGCATCGGCGTGGATCGAGATGAACATGTCGGCCTTGGCGGCGCGCGCCTTCTGCGCGCGCATCGGCAGCGGGATGAACACGTCGCTGTCGCGGGTGAGGTAAGCCTTCAGGCCGGGCGTTGCGTTGACCTGGCGGGCCAGTTCACGCGCCACTGCCAGGGTGATGTCTTTTTCGCGCTTGCCGGTCGGGCCGACCGCGCCGGGATCCTGGCCGCCGTGGCCCGGGTCGATCGCGATCACCAGCGGGCGCATGCCGGCACGCATCTTCACGCGCGAGGCGTCGCTGGGCATCGCCGGACGCGGGTTCTCCTGCGGCGTCACCGGGGTCGGCGTCGGCGCCGGGGTGGGCACCGGCGCACTGGCGACCACGGCCGTGGTCGACTGACCGGCGAGGATGGCGGCCGGTGAAGCGCTGTTGCTGGCGGCATTGGCGGTGCCGGCAGCGGCCACGTTGACGGTGGTGGCGGTGGTCGCCGCCGGGCCCGGCGCCGGTGCCGAGGTGGCGACGGTGGCGCTGGCCTGCTGACGTACCGAGGCGGTCAGCAAGGCGGTGGCGCGCGCGGCGTCGCTACGCGCCTGTGCGGATTGGGCAGCGGCCTGCGCGGGGGTCGGAGCGGCTGCGGCCGGCGTGGAAGCCGCTGGCGCAGGCGTCGGCGCAGCAGCAGGTGTCGGGGTCGGGCTCGGCGCGCTGGCCACGCGGGTGGACGTCGGCGCATCGCCCGGCCACTCGATCACCAGCCGCGATTGATCCCCCTGCTTGATCATCTGCGGGCGGAACGGCGCGACCGATTCGGCCAGGTCGAACACCACGCGGAACGTGCCCGGCACCGGCTGCCCGGTTCGGACCGCCGTGACCACACCCTTGGGCGCCGGCAGTTTGAGGTTGCGGATCGCGCTGGAGTCCGGGAAATCGACCACCAGGCGGTTCGGACCGGCCAGGGACAGGGTCTTGTAACCCCCGCTGCCGGCCAGCGAAATCTCCGCACGGGTACCGGTCGCACCGGTCTCCACGGCCACCTGGCGGACTTCGCCCGCCCACGACAGCGCGCTCGCCAGACAGAGTCCGACGGCGGTGCAGATGGCGGTGAGTGATTTCCCCATTGGCATGGGTCTGGATTCAATCACCGCGCTGAATGAAATGCAACTCCTTTTCCCTTAATAATCCGTAACCTGCCGGTGGTTCCTAGTGTCAGCCGACAGAAAGGGCCTGCAAGTCGCCTCCTTGGGGGAGCCGTTCGAGCCATTCGCGACCGGCAGGACTGGTCGCCGTGAGCCGGGCGCGCCGCCCCTGGCCATGGATCTCCAGTGCGACTTCCAGATCGGTCGGCGGCAGCGCACCGGCGCCGCGCTCGGGCCATTCGACCAGCCACAGCGAGGCGCTGCCCTCGTCCAGCCCCAGGAAATCCAGCTCCTGCGCATTGCCGATCCGGTACAGGTCCAGATGCCAGGCCTCGTGCCCGTCGGCCAGCGGGTAGCGTTCCACCAGGGTGTAGGTCGGGCTGCGGATCGCGCCCTGCACGCCCAGCGCGCGCAGCAGGGCGCGGGCCAGGGTGGACTTGCCGGCCCCCAGGTCGCCCTGCAGCTGCATCACCGCCTGCGGCGGCCGGGTCGCGGCCAGCCATTGCCCGAGCAGGTCGGTGTCCTGGGTCTGCGCGAGGAAAAACTCGATCATGTTCAAACGTCCGGATTGACCAGCCGGCGCAGCGGCGCCAGCAGATCGGTGGGAAGCAGGCCCCGCTGGCCGTCACTGGCGGCGGCATCGCCGGCCAGGCTGTGCAGCAATGCGCCGGTACTGGCCGCATCGAACGCGCCCAGGCCCTGCGCACGCAGGGCGGCAATGATGCCGGTGAGCAGGTCGCCCATGCCACCCACGGCCATGCCGGGGTTGCCGGCGGCGATCACCCGCGGCACCGAGTCGGGCGCGGCGACCACGCTGCCGGCGCCCTTGAGCACCACCACCGCGTGGAACCGGTCGGCCAGCGCTTTGGCGGCAGTGAAGCGGTCCGCCTGCACCTGCGCCGTGCTCAACCCAAGCAGGCGCGCGGCCTCGCCCGGGTGCGGGGTCAGGATCGCATCACCGAGCGGCTGCGGTGCCTTGGCCAACAGGTTCAGGGCATCGGCATCGATCACCAGCGGCTTGCCGCTGGCCAGCACCTGCCGCCAGAGTTCGTGGGCCCAGTCGTCCTGGCCCAGGCCCGGCCCGATCGCGATCACTCCGGCGCGTGGCAGCAGGGCCTGCAGCTCCTGCGCGTCCTGGACGGCATGCACCATCGCTTCGGGCAGGCGGGCCAGCAGTGGTGCGACATGCGCTGCCCGGGTCGCTACGCTCACCAGCCCTGCGCCCGCGCGCAATGCCGATTCACTGGCCAGCATCACCGCGCCGCCGCTGCCGAGATTGCCGCCCACGCACAGCACGTGGCCGGATTCGCCCTTGTGGGTGTTGGCGCGGCGGGCCGGCAGTTGCGCGCGCAGGCGTGGTTGCTGCCAGCACTCGGCGCTGTGCTGCACGCCCTGGTCGGCGCCGGCGGGCAGTTCCAGCGCGGCCAGCCGGCGCCCGCCGACATGCTCCAGCGCCGCGCCGGTATACAGCCCCTGGTGACGCACGATGAACTGCAGCGTGACCGTGGCGCGGATGGCGACGCCCGGTACGTTACCGGTCTGCGCATCCACGCCGCTGGGCACGTCCAGCGACAGTACCGGCAGGCCCGAGGCAGTGATCGCGTTGATCAGATCGGCCGCCCCACCGGCTGGCGCGCGGTTCAGGCCGATGCCGAACAGCGCGTCCACGAGCAGGTCCACCGGCGGCAGGCCGCCATCGAAATGCGCTACCGCACCGCCGGCGGCGATGAACGCCTGCTCGGCCTGCTGCGACAACGTCGTGGCCGGGGCATCGGTCGCCAGCCGCAGCACCGTCACCTGGCGGCCGGCTGCACGGGCCAGACCGGCCAGCACATAGCCATCGCCGCCGTTGTTGCCGGCCCCCACCACCACGCCGATGCGCTGCGCCTGTGGCCAGCGCTCCAGCAGGCAGTGCCAGGCGGCCAAGCCGGCCTGTTGCATCAGCGAGGCTCCCCCATCGCCCAGCAGGGCGCTGGCCTGCGCATCCAGGCGGCGCGCGGCGGAGATATAGAACAGTTCAGCAAGCTCGGGCATGCCGGGATTCTATACTTGTCGCCCAGGCGCAGCCTTGCCGCGCCCTTCCCAGGCTCCGTTTCCGCCCAGGCCATGTCCGCCGTCCCCCTCCCCGCCCCCGTCCACCTGGCCCGCGCCGCCGACCGCATCCGTGCGATCGCGCGCGTGCATGGCTTCCAGCGCTGCGGCGTGTCCGGGATCGATCTGCGCGAGGACGAAGCCCACCTGGCCGACTGGCTGGGCAAGGGCCTGTACGGCACGATGGAGTGGATGGCGCGGCACGGCACCCTGCGCGCGCGGCCGGATGAACTGCTGCCGGGCACGGTGCGGGTGATCTCGGTCGGCATGGATTACGGCCACAAGGATGACGCCGAAGCCTGGAACACCCTGCATGATGGCGACCGCGCCTACGTAGCGCGCTACGCCTTGGGCCGCGATTACCACAAGCTGATGCGCAACCGGCTGCAGAAGTTCGCCGACAGCATCGCCGCCGAGATCGGTCCCTTCGGCTACCGCGTGTTCGTCGATTCGGCCCCGGTGCTGGAGCGCGCCCTCGCGCGCAATGCCGGGCTGGGCTGGATCGGCAAGCACACCTGCCTGATCGACAAGCAGGGCGGTTCGTGGTTCTTCATCGGTGAGATCTACATCGACCTGCCGCTGCCGGTGGATACACCCGCGAGCGCGCACTGCGGCACCTGCACGCGCTGCATCGATGTCTGCCCGACCCAGGCGATCATCGCCCCGCACCGCCTGGATGCACGCCGCTGCATTTCCTATCTCACCATCGAACATGACGGTGCGATTCCCGAGGAGATGCGCACCGCAATGGGCAACCGCATCTACGGCTGCGACGACTGCCAGCTGGTCTGCCCCTGGAACAAGTTCGCCAAGCGCACCGACGAGCCGGATTTCCGCGCGCGCAATGACCTGGACACCGCCTCGCTTGCCCAGCTGTTCGCCTGGGAAGAAGACGAGTTCCTGCGCCGCACCGAAGGCAGCCCGATCCGCCGCAGCGGGCATGAACGCTGGCTGCGCAACATCGCCGTGGCGCTGGGCAATGCGCCGACCCATGCCGAGACCCTGGCCGCGCTGCAGGCACGGCGCGAGCACCCTTCGGCGATCGTGCGCGAGCATGTGGCCTGGGCCCTGCAGCAGCACGCCGACCGCGCCACCGCGGGATGAAGCATCGCCGCCGACGTGCGACCATGGCCCCCCGTTCGTACCGTTTGGCCTGATGCCCCCCATGGACCGCAGCGCGCAGATTCTCACGCCCAGCCAGCTCAACATCCTGGCCCGCGACCTGCTGGAAGGCGCGTTCCCGCTGATCTGGGTGGAAGCCGAACTGGGCAGCGTTACCCGCCCGGCCTCAGGCCATATGTATTTCACGCTGAAGGACGCGCGCTCGCAGATCCGCGCGGCGTTGTTCAAGCCCAAGAGCCAGTGGCTGAAGTTCGTGCCGCGCGAAGGCATGCGCGTGCTCGCGCGGGGCCGGTTGACCCTGTACGAAGCCCGCGGCGAGTACCAGATGGTGCTCGACCACATGGAAGAAGCCGGCGAAGGCGCCCTGCGCCGCGCCTTCGAGCAGCTCAAGGCGCGGCTGGAGGCCGAGGGCCTGTTCGCGCCCGAGCGCAAGCGGCCGATGCCGGCCCATGTGCGCCGCCTGGCGGTGATCACCTCGCCCACCGGCGCGGCGGTGCGTGACGTGCTGAGCGTGCTGGAACGGCGTTTCCCGATGCTTGAGGTCGACCTGCTGCCCAGCCTCGTGCAGGGCGACAGCGCCGCCGCGCAGTTGACCTCGCTGCTGCGTTCGGCCGATGCCAGCGGCCGTTACGATGTGATCCTGCTGACCCGCGGCGGCGGCTCGATGGAGGATCTGTGGGCGTTCAACGACGAGCAGCTGACCCGCGCGATTGCCGCCAGCCAGACACCGGTGGTCTCTGCGGTGGGTCACGAAACCGACTTCAGCCTCGCCGATTTCGCCGCCGACCTGCGTGCGCCCACGCCCTCGGTCGCGGCCGAACTACTGGTACCCGACCAGCGCGACCTGCTGCTGCGCGTGCGCCGCCTGGATGCGCGCCTGGCACAGCTGCAGCGGCACAGCCTCGGGCAAGCGATGCAGCGCGCGGACCGCGCCCTGCTGCGCCTCAACGCACAGAGCCCGCAATCACGCCTGCAGCTGTTGCAGCGCCGCCAGCAGGATGTCGCGCGCCGCCTGCACGCAGCGTGGACGACACAGCATCAGGGCCGCCTGGCCCATCTGCGCCACGCCGCGGCTGTACTGCGCAGCGGTCACCCGCAGCGCCGGCTGGATGCCCTGCGTGAGCGCCTGCAACGGCTGCTGCCGCGTGCGGACAGTGCAATCGGCCGCCAGCTGCAGCGCGACAACCTGCGCCTGCGCGCGCTCGCCCGTTCGATGGAAGCGGTCAGCCCGCTGGCCACGGTCGCGCGGGGTTACGCCATCCTGACCCGCGAGGACGATGGCAGCCTGGTGCGTTCGCCGCTACAGGTGCGCCCCGGCGATACGCTCAAGGCACGCGTGCAGGACGGCGTGATCGAGGTAACGGTCAACGAACCGGCGCGCTGACCCAGCGCGCCCACGCCACGCCGTTCGCCTTCAACGCCCCGCGCTTTCGCAGAACTTCTGCCGGTATTGCATCGCCTTGGGCATCAACGCCTGCAGGTTCTGAATGCGCGTGCCCGGGTTGGGATGCGTGGACGCGAATTCCGAGGTCGACTGCCCGCCACTGGCCTGCCCCATCCGCTCCCACAGCGGAATCGCTTCCTGCGGGTCGAAGCACGCTGCGGCGGCCAGCATCAGGCCCACTTCATCGGCCTGGGTTTCATGGCTGCGCGCATAGGGCAACAGGTAGCCGTAGCCCATCGCCGACATCATCATCTGCTGCTGTTGCGGGTCCATGCCACTGGCGGCGCCGGCCATCTGCCCGATCTGGGTCATCTTCTGCTGGGCCATGCGCTGGGCACCATGGCGCAGCAAGGCATGCGCGATCTCATGCCCCATCACCACCGCCATCGCATCCACCGTACGCGCGACCGGAATCAACCCGGTATAGACCGCCATTTTTCCGCCCGGCAGGCAGAACGCATTGGCCTGGTCGGAGGGGATCACGTTGACCTCCCATTCGAAGTCACGCGCGAAGTGCGCAGGCTTCAGTCCGTGTTCCTCGGCGAGCGCGGTTTCCACCACGTCCACCTTGGCGATCAAGCGCTGGGCGATCGCCTGGATCTCGCGCGACTGTGGCGCATTGGGATCCAACGGCCGCTCCTGGGCCAGGATTTCCTGGTAGGCCTGCAGGCCGAGCGCCTTCTCTTGGCTCGCATCGAGCGAGCTGTCGATCAACACGCTTTCGCCGGTGTACGGATCCACCGCACGGTTGGAGAACCAGTAGAACGCGGCATAGCCGGCGAAGGCCAGCAGTACCCACCAGCGGATGTTGCCGAACAGGCCCGGCCGCCGGGCGCGGCCCTGCTGCTGACCGCCGAATGGATCGTTGCGCATGCGCTTGCTTCCTGAGATGGCCGCGGCACCCTGCCCGACACTGCGCCAATCCTAGAACGCGCGGTGGGTGGCCGGGTGAAAATCCGGCCCGGCGCGCCGCTGGTCAGATGCCGCGGACCAGGCGGAAGCCGATCCGGGCGCTGGTGGTGTCCGAGTCCTGCGACTGCCGCCACGCCGCGCGGGTCTGTGCCGGTGCGTTGGCCCAGTTGCCGCCACGGATCACGCGCTGCCGGCAGCCGGGGTTGAACCAGGCCACGCCATCGGCAGGTGCCCGCCGGTAACTGGCATGCCAGCAGTCGGCCACCCACTCGCTCAGGTTGCCGGCGATGTCGTGCAGGCCCCAGGGGTTGGGATCGAAGCTGCCCACCGGCGCCGGGCCCCAGTATCCATCGCCGTAGCCGACGAAGGCGTTGTACCAGTGCCGGCCGGAGGGTGAGACATCCTCGGCGCCGGTGAAATTGCCGGCACGCGCGGGCGGCGTGCCCGCATCGCCCCACGGGTAGCGGCCACTGCTGCCGGCGCGCAGCGCGTATTCGAACTCGGCCTCGCTGGGCAGCCGGTACGAGCGTCCGGTCTGTTCGGACAGCCAGGTCGCGTAATTCTCGGCATCGCGCACGCTGACGTGCATCACCGGCAGGTTGGCGATCGCCTCGGCGCCGTTGTAATCGGACTGCCAGTCCACGCCGCTGCGGCGGACGAAGTTGCCGCTGCGCTCGTCGTACACGATCGAATGCCCGCGCCGCGTGGCACGTGGGCGGGCCTTGGTGGCCTGCACGTAGCGGCGGAAATCGGCGACCGTCACTTCGGTGATCGACATCGCAAAGCCGCGCTCGAACCGCACGTAATGCGAGGGTTTCTCGGCATCGGTCGCGCCCAGTTCGTTCTCGGCGGCGCCCATCTGGAACCCGCCGTGCGGCACCACGATCATCTGGGGCCCGCGGCCACCATCGCGCAGGGCATCGCTGAACACCTGCCGCGGCCGGAAGCTGCCGTAATGGGTGACCAGTTCGATGCGCTCGCGCAGCTGGCCCACGACCGGATCGCCGGGCAATGCGATGCGCAGGGCGTCTTCCAGTTTCTGCCGCGCCGGCTTGAGACCCTGCGGCGTGGCCAGATCACGCAGGCCCTCGTTGCGCAGCCGCGCCAGCGTGTCAGAGCGGATGTTCTCGATGCGCTCGAAGGCATCGGCGATGGTGATCGAAGAGTCGCGCACCTTGGCCGCTTCGGCCAGCCACGTTCCCGCGGTCGCAAAGTCAGCGGCCCGCGCGGCCGTTTCCGCACGCCGGATCAGTGCGCTCTCTGCGGCGGCCAGCCCCTGCCGGGCACGCGGATTGTCCGCATCCAGCGCCAGCGCCTCGCGGAAATTGGGGATGGCGCCATCGCCGTCTTCGCCGATGCGATCGGCACGCAGATCCTCTTCACCGGCGCGGTTGTAGGCCACCACGCGCTGGGCGATCTCCACCCGTGACTGCAGCTCACGTACCTTGGCATCGTCGGGCGCCAGGGTCAGCAGGACCAGGGCCATCTCGCTGGCCTGGGCCAGCGCCTCACGCTGCTTGAGCGGGCGGTCCAACAAGGCGGACGCTTCCTGCAGCAGACGCTGACGGGCGCGTTTCAGGCCGGCCTGGGCCACCCTGTCCTTGGGATCGCGCTGCAGCAGCGCCAGCCAGATCGGAATCGCATCCTCGGCGCTGCGGTACAGCCGGTCTTCCTCGAAGGCGCGCGCGGCGTCACGGCGTGCCTGCGCGGCTTCGCCGTCGACGAGGGTGACCGCAGGTGGCTGCCAGCGCTCCACCGTCTCGGCCGCATCCTCGCCACCGATGGTGACCTGCGCCACCGGTGCGCTGGGCGTGGGCCGCGGCGCAGCGGGCGTGGCCGCTGGGGTTGCCGGGGCGGGCGCAGGCGCGGGCGAACAGGCGGCCAGCACCCCCAGCAGTGCGGTGAACAGCAGCGGCAATGTGCCTGACGGTCGCAAATGGGGGTCCTTGGGGCATGGCATCGTCTTGCAGTGCCTGCGCCCTGCCACACGCCGTGTGCCCCGGGTGCAGTCGCGTTCCAGGCGGCATGCCGCAGGTGCGGACAGGCGATCATCATAATCGCCACCGTCGCGGGCGGCGACCGCTGGCGGCCCGGGCGTTCATCGCACTGCGCAGGCATGCCGGCCGTGGCACGGGGTTAGGCTATCCTCCCCGACCTGAGCACCCCTTTGCAGTACATGGAATCCCACGTGGCTTACTGGATCAAAACCCCGGCGGAACTGGACGAGCGCTTCCGCCAGCGCCCCACCCGCATCGGCCTGGACACGGAGTTCATCCGCGAGCGCACCTACTGGCCGCAACTGGCCCTGGTACAGATGGCGGTCGGCGATGAAATCCTGCTCATCGACCCGCTGATCCCCGGCATGAACGAGGCCCTGGCCCCGTGGCTGACGGATACCTCGATCCTCAAGATCATGCACAGCGCCAGCGAAGACCTGGTCACCTTCAAGGTCGCCTGCGGCGTGCTGCCACGCCCGCTCTTCGACACCCAGATCGGCGCTGCGCTGGCCGGCATCGGCGGCGGCATGGGGTACCAGAAGCTGGTCACCGCGGTCACCGGCGTCACCTTGGCCAAGGGCGAAACCCGTTCGGACTGGATGCGCCGCCCGCTCTCGGAGGCACAGCTGGAGTACGCCGCCGACGACGTGGAGTACCTGTTCCAGATCCACGACACCATCGACGCACGCCTGGAAGAACTCGGCCGCCGCCAGTGGCTGCAGGACGATGCCGAGCGCCTGCTCGCCAGTGTGGAACACGATGAAGAGCGTTGGCCGCATGTGGCGATGCGCTCGGCGCAGTTCATGGATACCCCGGCACAGCTGCGCCTGCTGCGCTTGCTGCGCTGGCGCGACGTGCAGGCCCGTGCCAGCGACAAGCCGCGCAGCTGGGTGCTCGACAACGAACTGGCCGCCGTGCTGGCACGCACGCCGCCGGCCGATGTGGATGCGCTGTCCAAACTGATGGAAGGCTTCCCCAAGGCCCCGCGCAAACTCGCCGCGCAGGTCTGGCAGGCGCTGATCACCCCGCTTGCCGATGAAGCCGAAGCCCCTTTGGCGCTGCCGGCCAACGATGCCAACAAGCAGGCCCTCAAGCGGCTGCAGGATGCGGTCAGCGCGCGCAGCGCCGAACTCGGCCTGCCCGACGGCGTACTGGCCTCGCGCAAGCACCTGGAAAGCTACATCGAACGCCGCCAGTGGCCCACGGCGCTGGCCGGCTGGCGCCAGGCGCAGCTGGAGCCGATCCTGGCCCCCCTGCTGCCACCTGCCTGAAACGACAACGCCCCGCATCTGCGGGGCGTTGTCTCTTTGGATCCGACGCACCGGTGCCGCAGCAGCGCAGCACCGGCGGCGTGGGTCTTACCAGTTCATGTTGAGCGACACACCCACGGTGCGCGGTTCGTTGTAGACCGCGGCCATGTAGTTCTCGATCACACCCTTGAGGTTCTTCTCATTGGTGATGTTGCGCGCGAACAGCGCCACTTCCCAGGCACCGTAGTTGGCCGAGTAGCCCAGCTTCAGGCCGCCTTCGAAGCTGCCCTTGGAGTTGAACTCGGCCGAGTCGTACAGCACGAAGCTGGTGTAACCCTGCTTGTTCCAGTCGGTGGAGACGAAGAACACATCGGCGTCATTGACCGGCATGTCGTAACGCGCGGCCAGGTTGATGTTGTACTTCGGTGCATTCGGCAGCGGGTTGCCGTTGATCTGCGCGAAGGTGTTGGCACCGACCTTGATGGTCGGGTCATTCACGGTGCACACCACGGCGCCGTTCAGGGCGCAGACCTGCGCGTACACGCGGTCGTCCTGGATCTTGCTGTGCAGCAGGCTGACGCCGGCGCTCAGGGCCAGGTTCGGGATCGGGCGCAGCTCCATGTCCGCTTCCAGACCGTAGGCCTTGGCCTTGTCGGCATTGAACAGCACGCCGTTGCCGTCCGAATCGTTGCCGTTGAGCTGGATGTCGTTGACCACATAGGTGAACGCAGCCGCGTTCACGCGCAGGCGGTTGTCCCACAGGCTGCTCTTGATGCCCGCTTCCCAGGACAGGATGGTTTCCGAGTTCGCCGTGGTGAAGTCGGCATTGAACACGGCCGAACGGCCCTGGATGGTCGGGCCGCGGAAGCCGCGGGCCACGCGCGCGTACACGCTCAGCTGCGGGTTGAACGCATACATCGCGCTCAGGTCCCAGCTCGGCGTGGTGTCGGACATCTCCACGTAGGTGCGGCCCTTGTAGGTCACGGCACCGGCGGCGGTATCGGCGGTCTTGAGCAGGCGGGTCTTCTTCTCGTCCTTGGTCTGGCGCAGGCCGGCGGTCAGGGTGAACTTGTCGGTCACGTCATAGCTGACCTGGCCGAAGCCGGCCCAGGAGGTGTTGACGTTGCGCAGGCGCACCCAGTTGTTCGGGTTGCGCGCGTTGCCCTGCAGGAACCAGGCGCGCTGGTAGAAATCGGTGGTGTCGCGACCGTCGAAGTAGAACGCGCCGACCTGCCACTTCAGGCGGTTGTCGTCGGCGTTGGCCAGGCGGAACTCCTGGGTCCACTGGTCCAGATCGCGGATCTGGCCCATCGACTGGCCGTAACCGTTCGGCACGCCGTTGACCGGGTAGTTCACGGCTGCGCCGCCGTCGGTGTCACCGCGGCTGTAGCCGGAGGTGGTTTCGTAGGCGGTGATCGAGGTCAGCGAGACGTTGCCGAAATCGTAGATGGCCTTCACCGAGCCGCCGTAGGTCTTGTAGGCCTGCGGGTTGTTGTCGGCTTCGTCGTAGGCGACCTGGTCGCGCGGCACGTCGGTCTTGTTGGAGCCCTTGGTCAGCGCGCTGCGCAGGAACAGGGTCGAGGTGCCGTCGTAGTCGCGTGCATGGGCCGAGGCCAGCAGCGAGAAGTTCTCGCTCGGCTGCAGCAGCAGCTGCGCGCGCACGTTGCGGTCGTCGAAGCCGCCCATGGCGTTCTTCTTCGGCGAGACCGTGCCATCGGCGCTGGGGCCGCGGTAGGTGTTGTCGACGTAATCATCGCGGTGCTGGTACAGCGCCGACACGCGGAACGAGGCGATATCGTTGATCGGGCCACCGAAGCCGCCGTCGATCGCCACGCTGCCGTAGGTACCGTAGCTGGCCTGCACGCGGCCGCTGTAGTCCTGGCTCGGCTTGATGGTGTCGAACTTGACGATGCCGGCGGTGGTGTTGCGGCCGAACAGCGTGCCCTGCGGGCCGCGCAGCACTTCGATCTGGTCCACGTCATAGACCGGGTTGGACTTCAGCACCACGTGCTCGAGCACCACGTCGTCCTGGATGATCGAGACCGGCTGCGACGCACCCAGGTAGAAGTCGATGTTGCCCAGGCCGCGGATGTAGAAGCGCGGGAAGATGCGGCCGGTGGTGGTTTCCGCGTAGAAGCTGGGCACCTTGCCCGACAGTGCCAGCAGGGTGTCGTCGCCGCCGGCGGTGTAGTCGCGGATCTTCTCGCCCTGCACCACACCGACCGAGACCGGCACTTCCTGCAGGTTGCGCTCGCGGTGGTCGGCGGTAACGGTGATGGTGTCCAGCGAGGTCGCGCTGGCCGACTGCGCGTCCTGCGCCGAGGCGGCAGCGGACAGCATCAGCGCAGCCGAAGCGCAGGCCAGCGCCAGGGCGTGGCGGCGCGGCAGCAGGACGGCCGGCAGGGAACGGGAAAGAAGACGCGTCGACACAGGGGCGTGGCGTAGAGCGGGCATGCAGAGGTCTCTGGTAGTACAGATCGGGGCAGCCGGCGAGATGGCCGGGCACCATAGGAAATCGACACCGCTGTGGAGACAGCGATGCGGCACGGTATTGGCTGGATGTTGCAGATTGGTGTCAGGGCGTTCTGGGCGACGGCTGTCCGGCCCCCCTGGTCCACTGGCTATGCGGCCGCGTTTTCTGGCGCGGATTATGCCCGGCCCACGCGCGCGCCGGAAGGGCAGCGTTCGGGTTTGACGCCTACCGGGCCATCGGTCACATGTCGCCCGGCACTTGTCGCCCTGGCGGCGGCGAACACTGAACCGGTCATCCATGAGCAGGCCACTCGCTGGAGGATGCCCTGCGCGCGGCCACCGCCGGGATGGCGCAGTGGCTGGAGCAGGACGACCGGTTGAGCCTGTCCGAGACAGCGCAGGTGCTGGGTAGTTCGGTCAGCTTCGTGGTGGCCAACCTGGCCGGGCGCAGCGTCGGCGTGGCGGCCAAGCTGGACAAAGCGCTGCTGCGGCAGGTCGAACGGGCACCTGGCAGGACACACGGCGCCGGCCCGTGACCCGGACCAGGCACCCCTTGGCAGGCAACGCCGGTCGGCGCTAGACTAGGCCCATCGCGAGGTACGGCCGAGGTCGGGTACGCCACGCAGTTGCACCACCCGTGGGGCCATAGCTCAGCTGGGAGAGCGCGTCGTTCGCATCGACGAGGTCAGGAGTTCGATCCTCCTTGGCTCCACCACTATTCAAGACAACGCCCCGGAAACCAGGTTTCCGGGGCGTTGTTGTTTCTGCAGGTTGCGCGGGTCGCTTACGCGCCCTCGGGATTGTCCTTGCGCTCCGGCCGGCGCGTGCCTGCATCGTGGATCGCCTGATCGGTCTGCGCCGGCCGCTGCTTGGCGGTTTCGTCCTGCTTGCGGTCCTGCTGGCTCTCTTCGATGCCTTCCTGCTTGCCTTCTTCGCTGGGCTTGGTGTCTGCCATGGTTCTACTCACTGATGCGGGCACCGGGACGGCGCCTTCAAGGGCAGACTAACCAGCCGATCGTGATGCACGAATCATGATCGGCGCGGCCTCGCACACGTCGCGCTCACGCGCGATACGCCGGTCAATCCAGCTTGACCACCAGCTTGCCGAAGTTGCGCCCCTTGAGCAGCCCGAAGAATGCCTCGGGCGCGTTCTCCAGGCCCTCCACGATGTCTTCGCGATACTGCACGCGGCCGTCCTTCAACCACTGCCCCATCTCGCGCAGGAACGCCGGGAGGAAGGCGTGCAGGTCGGACTGGATGAAGCCGCGCACGGTCAGGCGCTGGCGCAGCACCTGGCTCATGAAACCCGGCAGCCGGTCCGGCCCGGGCAGCACCGCGCCGCGTGCGTTGTAGGTGGCGATGGTGCCGCACACGGGAATGCGCGCGAAATCGTTGAGCAGCGGCGCGACCGCATCGAACACATGCCCGCCGACGTTTTCGAAGTAGACATCGATGCCATCGGGCACCGCCGCGCGCAACTGCGCGGCGAAATCGTCGGCGCGGTGATCCAGCGCCACATCGAAGCCCAGTGTTTCCAGGTACGCGCGCTTCTGCTCGCCACCGGCAATGCCGACCGTGCGCGCCCCCTGCAGCTTGGCGATCTGCCCCACCGTTGCGCCCACCGGGCCACTGGCAGCCGCCACCACGAGGGTTTCGCCCGGCTGCGGCTTGCCGATTTCCTGCAGGCCCACGTACGCCGTGAATCCGGGCATGCCGTACACACCCAGTGCAGTGCTGATCGGCAGGTCGTTGTCCTCGAGCTTGCGGCTGAGCTGATCGCCATGGATGACCGCGTGCGTCTGCCAGTTGCCCGGTGCCAGCACATGCTCGCCGATGGCGAAACCGGGATGGTTGGAGGCGAGCACTTCAGCAACGGTGCGCCCTTCCATCACCGCATCCAGCGCAACCGGTGCGGCGTAGGACGGCCCCTCCTCCATGCGACCACGCATGTAGGGATCCAGCGACAGATAGCGATTGCGCAGCAGCACCTCGCCCGGGCCAGGCGCGGGCACCGGCACGTGCTCGATACGGAAGTTGGATGAGACGGGAGCACCGTTCGGGCGAGAGGCGAGCACGATGCGGGTGTTGGTAAGTGCGTTCATCAGCGGATCGCTCCGGGGAGACGGAAAAGGAATCCCGACAGTACGCCGTCCGGGCACGTGCGGGCGGGGGGTAAAACAGCGTTCCATCGGTGCAGGACGATGCGGCTGTGCAATCACCTTGTGCGACAGGGACCGACCATCCCGATGGCGTCACAGCATTCCATCCGTACGCTGCACCGCGCATGCGTTGCCCGCGCCGCCGGCCAGGGCGCATGATCGCGTCATGAACGTTCCCGCTTCCCGCCGACGCCGCTACCTGCTGCCGGGGTTGATGTCCGCCACCACCGTGTTCGGCCTGGCATGCTGGGCAATCCTGGAGACCGAGCCCGGTTGCCTGGCCGCGCAAGGCCACTGGTCGTCCGGTGCAGGCAAGTGCCACACGCGCCTGTGCCTGCTGCAGGGCGACTGCGGCGAGATGGCTTCACCCATCGTGGCATGCAACAAGGTGCAGGTCGGCGACAGCCGTGGCCGCGTGTACTTCCACCTGGGCAATCCCCTGCCCGGTGCAGGGGCCGACGCGGACTGGCCCGCAGGCAAAGCCGACAACGGCATGATCCGCGCACGCTTCGAGGATGACCGCCTGGTCAGCCTGGCCTGCCCGGTCACGCCGTAGGGCGTGCGCGCTTCCATTGCAGCGGGCTCATGCCCATCTCGATCCGGAACATGTAGTTGAACGCCGACGCCGAGGCATAGCCCAGCTCGTGCGCGATTACCGTGGGCGAACGCCCCTGCGCCAGCCACTCGATGGCGCGCAGCAGGCGCAGCCGCAACCGCCACTCACGCAGGCGCATGCCGGTCTCGCGTTCAAAGTGGCGCGCCAGGGTACGCGGCGATGCACCCAGCAAGGGCGCCCAGTCCTCCACGCTGCGGGTGTCGGCAGGTTGCTCGTACAGCGCCTGGCACCAGCGCTGCAGGCGCGCATCCTGCGGCCAGGGCAGGTGCCGGGTGTGCTGCCGCTGGCGCGGCAACTGCGCAGTGATCAGGGTACACAACGTGGCGTAGTAGGTGCGGTCGTGATCGGGCACGGTGCGATCGAGTTCAATGATCAGTTCGCGCAGCAGCGGTGACACATCGAGTACCGCGCAATGCGTGGGCATACCCAGTTCCGGCCCATCGGCCACGTAAAGATTGCGGAACGCCGAGGTGTTCAACGCGCCCGTGTGATGGAGCGTGCCGGTCGGCACCCACAGCGCCTGCTGCGGGGTGATCACGTGACGTGCCTGCCCGGCGCTGGCCTGCAGCACACCCGTGCTGGCATGGACCAGCTGGTTCCAGCCGTGCACGTGCGGCGGGAAGCGCTCGCCGGCCTCCAGTCGCTGGCTGCGCGCCACCACCGGCCAGGGCAGACGCCGCAGCGGCGGCACCGCGACTTCGCGCCAACCCGCCGCAGTGGGTTCAGCCATGGCCATGTGACGTCTCATCGACAGGATGGGTCATTCTATCGAAAGACGCGATCACCTCCGTCCACGACGATGGGCCCTCCCCGCTGCCCTCCCTACCCATGTCCCTCACGATCCCGCCTCCTCGCCACGCCTGGCAGGTCATCACGGCCGGCATCTGCGCGCTGGTACTCACGGTTGGCCTGGCGCGCTTTGCCTACACCCCGCTGCTGCCGGTGATGCGGCTCGACGCCGGGCTCACGGCCGCCGGCGGCGGCTGGCTGGCAACGTTCAACTATCTGGGCTACCTGGCCGGCACCGTGCTGGTCGCCCGGGTCGGCGACATGCAGCTGAAATTCCGCTTCTACCGCATCGGACTGGTCCTGGCAGTGGTATCCACCGGCCTGATGGGCACCACCACGGACATGGCCATCTGGGGCGTGCTGCGCTTCGTGGCCGGCCTGTCCAGCACCGCCGGCCTGCTGCTCGCCTCCGGGCTGGTGCTCAACTGGCTGCTCGCCCATCAGCGCCGCCCACAGCTCGGCCTGCACTTCGCCGGCCTCGGGGTGGGGATCGCGGTCTCGGGCCTGGCGGCTGCGGCGATGGCCGATCAACTGGCGTCCTCCCGGCAGTGGATCGCCCTGGGCACCCTCGCGGTGGTGTTCCTGATCCCGGCCTGGGCATGGATGCCGCCGCCGGCAGCGATCTCCAGCGCGACGGGTGCCAACGCTCCCCCGCCACCCGGGCGGCGCTGGCGCTGGCTGCTGATCGCCTCGTACTTCTGCGCGGGGGTCGGCTTCGTGGTCAGCGCGACCTTCATCGTCGCCATCCTGGTGCAGACCCCTGCCTTCGCCGGCCGCGGCAGTTGGGTGTGGGTGCTGGTCGGCCTCACCGCCATCCCCTCGACGTTTGCCTGGGACCGGCTGTCTAACCGGCTCGGCCTGATCCGCGCATTGATGCTCGCGTATGCGTTGCAGGCCACGTCCTTCGTATTGCCCTTGCTGGATGGCGGGCTGTGGGCCGGCGCGGCCAGCGCGGTGCTGTTCGGCCTGACCTTCGCCGGCATCGTCAGCCTGACCCTGACCGTGGTCGGTCGCCACTACCCGCACAATCCTGCCAAGGCGATGGCGACGTTGACGCTGAGTTACGGCGTCGCCCAGATCATCGCCCCCGCGATCGCCGGCACGCTGGCGCGCGACAGCGGCAGCTACCAGGGCGCATTGGTGCTGGCGGCGATCATGATGGTGATCGGCATCGTGCTCTTGTGGTGCATGCCCAACAACGCACGATCCGCCCCGGGCTGATCAACTGCACCGGCGCAACGCATCCGCCTGAACCGGCGTTCATGCGCTTCGGTGATGTGCTCGAGCCCGCTGGATCAAGCACTTGGATGTGGGCGGACAAGGGTTTGGAAACAAATGTGAAATTTTTTTCGCGAAACGCTTGCCGAACCCCTCATACCTCCGTATTATTCGCGTCCTCGCCAGCGGCAACGCAGCGATGAAGTGGCCGGGTAGCTCAGTTGGTAGAGCAGGGGATTGAAAATCCCCGTGTCGGCGGTTCGATTCCGTCCCCGGCCACCACAATTTCAGATGACCTGCAGAAATGCAGGTCATTTTTTTGTCTGGCGTTCGCTCAGGCCACATCGCGCATCGTTCAAGGAAGGCGCGTCTGCACATGGTTCGTGCGCATTGCAGAGCGGGCAAAGCGACCAGGGATGATGTCCTGCGTGACGCAATGGCATGCCTTGCCGTTCTTCGCCACGCGCTGGCATGCTCACCTGGCGGACAGGGTCGTCTGCGGCCACGCTTGTTCGCACCTCATGGCCGCGCACACAGGGAGAAGTGAATGTCGAACGGCATCGACGTGCTGCAGGCGCAGGTCGCGCAGCTGAAACGCAGTCAACGAAGACTCACGCTGGGCTACGCGGGATTCGGCGTCCTGGCCGTGGCGGCATTGATGATGGGGGCGACGTCGCAGCGCAGCGCCAGCTTCGACGTCATCGATGCCCAGCGCATCAACATCAAGGAACCTGATGGGACGTTGCGACTGGCGATCTCCAATCGCACGCTCTTTCCCGGGGTGCTCATCCACAACAAAGAGCAACCGCATCCGCGCCCGATGGCAGGCATGCTGTTCTTCAACGATGAAGGCACGGAAAACGGCGGGCTGATCTACAACGGCTCGCTCGACAAGAACGGCAAGCCCTCCAGCGGCATGAGCCTGACCTTTGATCGCTATCAGCAGGACCAGCAGATGCAGTTGCTGGGCGTGGACGAAGCAGGGACACACTCGGCAGGGCTGACCTTCAATGACGTTGCCGACGGCCTGGACCGTCCGTTCTTCTCCAAGCGGGACGAAGCACTTCATCGGAATGGCGTTCCTGCGATCACCGAGCGCGTGTTCCTTGGCAAATCTGATGCGCGCGATGCCATGCTGACCCTGCGCGATGGTCAAGGAAAGCCGCGGCTCGAGCTGGTGGTCACGCCCGCGGGAGACGCCAAGGTGCGCTTCCTGGACGAGAACGGCAACGCCACGCGGGAACTCTCCGCTGACACTCGGTAGCGCGGGTGCCGCACGCTGCCAAGCGCACGCCAGCGACGTGGTGCGGCCACTGCATGACGGAATATTCACAATTTCCGTCCTGCCTGTGCCTAAGCTCGCTGCGTCTTGTGTGGAGTGTCGACAATGCGCAGCCGCTATCTGATCAGTGCCCTGCTCGCCCTCGCCGCCACCGGGTCGGCCTGGGCGGCCGCGCCGGTGACCTCGGTAGAGGCGCTGGACATGGACCGCTACGCCGGCCAGTGGCATGAGATCGCGCACCTGCCGGTATCGTTCCAGAAGAAGTGCGTCGGCGACATCACCGCCACCTACAGCCTGCGCGCGGATGGCCGGATCAGCGTGCACAACGCATGCCGCCAAGCCGATGGCGATCGCGTCGCCGCCGATGGCGTGGCACGGCCCGTCGAGGGTCAGCCTGGCAGGCTGCAGGTGCGCTTCGTGCCGGACTGGCTCTCCTGGGTCCCGCTGGTCTGGGCCGACTACTGGGTGATCGCCCTGGATCCGGGCTACCAGTGGGCGGTGGTCGGCGAGCCAGACCGCAGATACCTGTGGATCCTCTCGCGTTCGCCGAGCATGGACACCGCCCTGTTCGAGCAGCTCAAGGCGCGTGCCGAGGCGATGGGCTATGACCTGGCCCCGTTGCGGGTGATGGCGCCGCTGGACTGACCTGGCGCGCCGGCCACGCGCCGCGCCGCCGCCCGGCCGTGCTCCCCCAGACTAAAAGCACGTGGCCCGGTCATCCCGGTGCCCTACCCTTGCCCCCTGCTGCCCCGGAGCAGCACGGACACCATACGCCGTAGTATGCTCATACCCATGCAGTATCCGCCCGAGGATTGCGCCATGTCCCACCGCTTCCGTTCCGCCCTGCCCATCGGCCTGATCGCCGTCGCCTGCCTGGCCCTTGCCGCCTGCAACAAGACGGTCAAACGCGTCTCCGAGCCGGCCGCCAGCGTGCAGGAACTGACGGTGCGTGCCGATGGCAGCTGGACGGTCGCGCTGCGCCTGCAGAACTTCAGCTCCATGCCCATGACCTTCGACAACGTGTCCCTGCAGCTCAAGGTGAGCGATCAGGACGCCGGTGCGCTGCAGCTGCAGCCCGCGCTGTCGATTGGTGGCGTGTCGGCCGATGTGGTCAACGTCGACCTCAAGCCGAGCTCGGGCGCGCGCCTGGTGATGGGCGACGCGCTGGCCGGCAACCGTACCCTGGCCTATTCGCTGAAGGGCTCGGTAAGCGCGACCCCGCAGGAAAAGAAGCAACGCACCTTCGAGATTGACAGCCGCAGCACGCTCAACCAGGCCCCTGGCCTGCCCGGCGTCCTGCGCTGACCGGCGGGCTGTCCGCCACCCTTCGCCACTGATCGAGACCGTCCCCGATGAGCAGCTACACCGCCCCGCTTTCCGATATCCGTTTCGCCCTGCATGACGTGCTCAAGGTCGAGCCGCTGTTCGCGCGCCTCGGCCTGGCCGATGCCACCGCCGATGTGGTGGATGCCGTACTGGAAGAAGCCGGCCGTTTCAGTGCCAGCGTGCTGGCGCCGTTGAACAGCGTGGGCGATGAGATCGGCTGTGCACTGGACCAGAGCACCGGCGAGGTCACCACCCCGCCTGGCTTCAAGCAGGCGTACACGCAGTTTGTCGAGGGCGGCTGGACCGGCCTGACCGCTGCGCCGGAGCTGGGTGGCCAGGGTCTGCCGCACACGCTGGGCGTGCCGCTCAACGAAATGATCAATGCCGCCAACCTGGCGTGGGGCAACTTCCCGCTGCTCTCCCACGGCGCCATCGAGGCGCTCAAGCAGCACGGTGAAGCGTGGCAGCAGGAGGCCTTCCTCAAGCCGCTGATCGAAGGCCGCTGGACCGGCACCATGTGCCTGACCGAACCGCATTGCGGCACCGACCTGGGCCTGCTCAAGACCAAGGCCGAACCCAACGCGGACGGCAGCTACGCCATCACCGGCACCAAGATCTTCATCACCGCCGGCGAGCACGACCTGACCGACAACATCGTGCACCTGGTGCTGGCCAAGCTGCCGGATGCACCAGCCGGCGCCAAGGGCATCTCGCTGTTCGTCACCCCGAAGTTCAAGGTGGACCGCGAGGGCAAGATGGGCGAGCGCAATGCGCTGCGCTGCGGCTCGATCGAGCACAAGATGGGCATCAAGGGTTCGGTCACCTGCGTGATGAATTTCGACGGCGCCGAAGGGTATCTGGTGGGCCAGCCGCACAAGGGCCTGCAGGCGATGTTCACCATGATGAACACCGCACGCCTGGGCGTCGGCCTGCAGGGCATCGGCCTGTCCGAACGCGCCTACCAGAACGCCCTGAAGTACGCCCGCGAGCGCCTGCAGTCGCGTTCGCTGAGCGGCCCGAAAAATCCGGAAAAGCCGGCCGACCCGATCCTGGTCCACCCGGATGTGCGGCGCATGCTGCTGACCATCAAATCCCTGGTGGAAGGCAGCCGCCTGTTGGCCCTGCACGCGGCCACCCTGATCGACGTCGCCCACCATGCGCAGGATGCCGGCGAACGCGAACGCGCCGACACCCTGGTGAGCTTCCTCACCCCGATCTCCAAGGCCTGCCAGACCGAATGGGGCATCGAGAACACCTACAACGCGCTGCAGTGCTTCGGTGGCCACGGCTACATCCGCGAGCACGGCATGGAGCAGCTGGCACGCGATGCCCGCATCACCACGCTGTATGAAGGCACCACCGGCATCCAGGCACTGGACCTGATCGGTCGCAAGACCGCCTCCAGCCAGGGCGCCGGCTTGAAACTGATGCTGGCCGAGATCGAGGCCTTCGCCAAGGCCAATGAAGGCAACCCGGCGCTGGCCGAGTTCATCACCCCGCTGCGCGCCAAGGCGGACGAATGGGGCAAGCTGACCCTGGCGACGCTGCAGCGCGCGGCCACCAACCCGGACGAACTGGGCGCGGCCAGCTTCGATTACCTGTTCTATTCGGGCTATGTGGTGCTGGCCTACTGGTGGGCACGCAGCGTCGCTGCCGCCGATGCCTCCGCGCAGAGCGCTGCGTTCAAGCAGGCCAAGCGCGAGACCGCCCGCTTCTACTTCGCCCGCGTGCTGCCGCGCACGCTCAGCCACGCCGCCGCGATCCAGGCCGGCGCCGAACCGCTGATGGCGATGACCGACGCGCATTTCGGCGAAGGTTGATCGGTCGCCGGACCACCGACGCCTGATCGTCAGTAGGTGCCGACCGCCAGTCGGACCACCGATACCTGATCGTCGGTAGGTGCCGACCGTTGGTCGGCACCCCGATACACGTTCTGGAGAAAAGCCCCCTTGATGTTCAAGGGGGCGCGCCAACGGCGCGGGGATAAGGTGGAATGCCCGGGGCCGAATCGTTACCGAATGGGTAGGCGCCTGCCGCCTATACCCATTTGGTAACGATTCGGGTATAAGCTGTTTTCCCGATGGAGACAGACACTACACGCTTGGGTCTGATCGATACCGGAGCCTCGTCCGCCCCGGTCGCCGAGGTATCGCCGATCGTTACGCTGCATCGGCCCGGCTCGGTACGGTTATTGGCCCTGGACGCCCACGGGCGCGTGCTCGACTGGATCAATTGGCAGGACGCGTCCTGCCTCTACGCACGCGGTGCGGTCGCCTGGACCCTCGGTGACCCCTGCCTGCACATCCGTGGCGGCATCTGCCGCACCACCGGCCTGCAGAGCGGCCTGGACCTGCACCCGATCATCGCCGCCCGCGGGCATGCCCGTTCCCGTGCGATCGACCCCACCCCGAATCTCTCCAATCCGGCCCTGTTCGCGCGCGATGCGCATCTGTGCCTGTACTGCGGGCAACAGTTCAACCGCCCGCAACTGACCCGCGACCACGTCATGCCGATCTCCAAGGGCGGCCTGGACGTGTGGGAGAACGTGGTCAGTGCGTGCTTCCACTGCAACTCGCGCAAGAGCAACCGGACCCCGCAGCAGGCCGGCATGCCGCTGCTGGCCGTGCCTTACCGGCCGAGCTGGATCGAACACATGATCCTCTCCAACCGCAACATCCTGGCCGACCAGATGGCGTTCCTGAAGGCGCAGCTGCCCAAGCGCTCCAAGCTCTGCGCCTGAGTGCACTGCGACGTTCTGTCGCAGCTGCCGTCACCGTTTACTCACTGAAAAGGCGGTCTGCTTGCCCCACCCCCATTTGGGGGGGAAAATAGGCGCTCAGAAGAAGCGCGATAAACATGATCGACTCCGCCCGCTATCCCCGCCTTGCGCGCATCCAGTCACCGGATGACCTGCGCAGGTTCGATGAATCCGAACTGCCCGCGATCGCGGATGAGCTGCGTGCCTACCTGATTGAGTCGGTAGGCAAGAGCGGCGGCCATTTCGGCGCCGGCCTGGGCGTGATCGAACTGACCGTCGCCCTGCACTACCTCTATCAGACGCCCGTGGATCAGCTGGTCTGGGACGTGGGCCATCAGACCTACCCGCACAAGATCCTGACCGGCCGCCGCGACGAAATCCACACGGTCAAGCAGAAGGACGGCGTCGCGCCGTTCCCCAAGCGCGAGGAAAGCGAGTACGACACCTTCGGCGTCGGCCATTCCTCGACCTCGATCTCCGCAGCGCTGGGCATGGCGATCGCACGCCAGGCCGAAGGCGATGACCGCAAGGTCGTGGCCGTGATCGGCGATGGCGCGATGACCGCCGGCATGGCTTACGAGGCGCTCAACCACGCCGGCGGCATGGAGCAGGAACCGAACCTGCTGGTGATCCTCAACGACAACAACATGTCGATCTCCGAGGCCGTCGGCGGGCTGACCAAGATGCTCGGCCGGGCCACCGGCAGCCGCACGCTCAACGCGCTGCGCGAAGGCGGCAAGAAGATCCTCGGCGACAAGAAGCACAACCCGACCGCGCGCTTCGTCAAGCGCTGGGAAGAACACTGGAAGGGCATGTTCGTGCCGTCCACGTTCTTCGAGGAAATGGGCTTCCATTACACCGGGCCGATCGACGGCCACGACGTGCCGGCGCTGGTCGCCACGCTGAAAACGCTCAAGAGCCTGAAAGGCCTGAAGCTGCTGCACGTGATGACCACCAAGGGCAAGGGTTACGAGCGCGCCGAAGGTGACCAGATCGGTTACCACGCGGTTGGCCCGTTCGATCCGGACAAGGGCCTGGTCGCCAAGGGCGGGGCCAAGAAGCCCACCTATACCGACGTCTTCAGCGACTGGCTGTGCGATGCCGCCGCAGCCGAACCGAAGCTGATGGGCATCACCCCGGCGATGCGCGAGGGCTCTGGCCTGGTGCGTTTCAGCAAGGAATACCCGGACCGCTACTTCGATGTGGCCATCGCCGAACAGCACGCCGTGACCCTGGCGGCGGGCATGGCCACCCAGGGCGCCAAGCCGGTGGTGGCGATCTACTCGACCTTCCTGCAGCGCGCCTACGACCAGCTGGTCCACGACGTGGCCGTGCAGGAGCTGGATGTGCTGTTCGCGATCGACCGCGCCGGTGTGGTCGGCCCGGATGGCGCGACCCATGCCGGCAACCTGGACCTGAGCTTCCTGCGCTGCGTTCCGCACATGGTGGTCATGGCCCCCTCCGATGAGGCTGAGTGCCGCCAGATGCTGACCACCGGCCTGCGTCATGCCGGCCCGGCAGCGGTGCGCTACCCGCGCGGCAGCGGCACCGGCGTTGCCGCCGGCACCGACCTGTCCACGCTGGAAATCGGCAAGGCCGAGTTGCGCCTGCCGGGCAGCCGCATCGCCCTGCTCGCCTTCGGCAGCACCGTGACCGCCGCCGAACAGGTGGGCCGCGAGCTGGGCCTGACCGTGGTCAACATGCGCTTCATCAAACCGCTGGACCGTGCCCTGCTGCTGGACCTTGCGCAGCGCCACGAAGGCTTCGTCACCATCGAAGACAACGTGGTCGCCGGCGGTGCCGGCTCCGGCGTGGCCGAGCTGCTCAACGCCGAGAACGTGCTCAAGCCGTTCCTGCACCTGGGCCTGCCGGACAGCTTCCAGCACCATGCCAGCCGCGAAGACCTGCTGGCCGAAGCCGGCATCGATGCCGGCGGGATCCGCCAGGCCGTGCTCAAGCGCTGGCCGATGCTGGTCAACAGCGGCCAGGCGCTCAGCGCAGCGGGCTGACGCACTGTCGGCCACCGTCGGGTGGGCTCGCCGCAGAAACACCGAGGCCGCGTCTGATCGACGCGGCCTCGTTCGTTTCAGCCTGCATCACGCACCCTGGCGCTGTGCAGCGGCCCTCAGTAAATCTGGAACTGCGCCCGGCAGCCGCCGTCCACCCAGACCCCGGTACGGTCCCAGCCCCAGGTGCGGCCTTCGATGCAGGCGTTGCGCGAGGTCTGGCGGATCAGCCGCGCCTCGCGGCGCACATTGGCCACGCAGCGCTGACGGCGATGGTCATTGGAATCGCAGGTCAGGATCTGGCCCCGGCCACTGTTGCCGCCGCCGTTGTGCCCCCAGCCACCGCCGCCATTCCAGCGGCCGCCGCGGCCACCTTCGGCGATGAACTCGGCCCGGCAACCCTGCGTCACCCATACGCCGTTGCGGGCCTGGCCCCAGGTCTGCCCTTCCACGCAGGGCGAGCCGGAGATCTGCCGCACCAGACGGGCACGGCCCGGCAAAGCGCATTGCTGCGTGCGGTTCTTGATCGACTCGCAACGCACCGGGCCGCCGCTGTAACCGTCGTCGTAGTAGCGGTCGTAGTTCTGCGCCTGGGCGGCACCGGCCAGCGCCATCAGGGCCGGCACCACGGCCCAGCGCAATCGTCTGGCTGCCTGGGAAGGGCGGTTGTTGGACATGGGGGACCTCGATGCTGTGTGGGGAGGCGCACAGGATCGGTGATCGTCCGGCCGGGCGACATAGGCCAGAAGTCGCTGATTTCATGCCCTATTTAGGTACCCGACGCGAGGCTGACTGGGCCGACCGAAGCCGGTCACATCCGCTCTGGTGGCTGCTTTACGGCCGCTCAGCCGTAGCGCACGGCGTCCACGTAGGTTTCCAGCACCTGCACCCGGACGGCGCTGCTGTTGCCGGTTTCGGCAAAATGCTCGCGCGCCAGGGCATCGGCGAAGTCAAAGGCGGTGGCACCGTTGCGGAATGCGATCGGTGCGGATTTGGCCGGATGCACGACGTGCCAGCGGCGTTCGATATGTTGCAGTTTGATCACCATGCGGATCGTTCCTTTGCGGCATGCCTGGGCGAGAAGCTCACGACGGGAGGGATCCATCCCTCAGCAGGAACGATAGAGCAGGCCGCAGCCTACGGGTATCGGATTAGTCTGATTTTGCTCAACTATCGGTACCAAGGAACCGGAAAGGTTCGGCCGGCTGGAATCGGGGCAGCGCGTCGCCGGCGAACACATTGCGCTGGTCCGGCCCCAGGTCTAGTTTCAGCACCGGCGCACCGCGCGAGAAATCGGCCTTGTTGAGATCCACCCAGAAGGTATTGGGGGTCATCGCCGATTCGAAGAAATACAGCTTGCGCTTGTGATCGGCGACAGTTCGCCAGCGGGTGGAAGAAATGTTCGGCTCCCCCGGCGTGGTGATTCCATAGGGCACTGACACATTGCGGATCACACTGAACACGCTCGCCAGCGCCACCACCGGATCTTCGCTTTTCGGAATGGCGTTGATGTAGAACTTCGCGCGTGCGAACCGATCGGCCGAGCGGTTGGTGCCGGGCAGCATCACGGTGCCACCAATCTCCTGCCAATACGCGTTCAGCGCCAACTGCTGGTCGAACACGGGCGAGTTGGTCATCACCTGGTAAGCGCGATCGTGATGGATCACCTGCCTGCCGTTGATGTATTCGACGATGGCGCTGTCGCCGCTGGCGTCGGACAAGGACAGGTGCAGCGTGGCCAGTCGCGATTCGCCCGGCACCTTGTCGGTCACGATGGAAAACGGCTCGCGTTCCAGCGCGGCGACGGCCTCGGCAACGCTGGCGAAATTGTCGAGCGCGTACTGCGCCCACAACGAAATCGCCAACCCGGGCTTGCTGCCACGCTGCTGTGGGTACTCCGATTCGGCCAACCACAGCAGATTGGCTGACAGTCCCGCTTCGTTGAGGCCGTCGGTGGTGGAGATGTCGTAGCCGGTGGCGACGACGCTGCCGTAGCGCGACGTCCAGCGGATCGAGCGCGGCCCGGCCTGGCCATCGCGGCTGATGCCTTTGGGCAACACCCATAGATTGGTGGCGACATCGCTTTTCCAATCCATCGAGCGGGCGGTGATCACGTCCTGGTTGTCGCCCAGGTACACCACGCGCGTGCAGGCATCGGCCTGGGCGCAGACACAGGTGAGTGCCGCAGCAAGCGCAATGTGACGCATCGAAAACAGCAGTTTCATGGGGTGCCTCCTGGCCGTGGCGCTGACAAGCTGGCGTCGAACCTGATACAGGCGATACCCACGCAGACTCGTCGCAAGCATCCTGCTTCAACGCATCATCGCTTCCACGGCGCTGGTCATGCACTACAACGCAGCATCGGCGGAACCGTTCCTCGTCATATCAGCCCACGCCAAGTGATGGAGGAGTGAACCCGGCATCCTGCACGTGGCATCGACGGACCCAGCGCGAGACTGCCTGCGACCTCAAGCGCCCATGGAGGGTCCATGTCCATTCGAGCCGCCCTGCTTCCCCTGCTCGCCGCCCTCACCGCCTGCGCCCATCCTGCACCGCCACCCTCACCCACTGCGGGCGTACCGGGCGCAGACCGCGATGCGCACGGGTGCATCGGCTCGGCAGGCTACCGCTGGTGCGAACGCACACAGCAGTGTGAGCGTCCCTGGGAGCTGGCGAAGGCCAAGGGGCTGGAGAATACCGCCGAGGTCATCACCGCCTACTGCGCTGAGCCGCCGGCCGGGCCGGCGAAACGCTGATCCCACACGGGATCAGCCGTCCTTGTTCTTGCCGCCGAAATCGAGCGGCTTGTTGTCGCCGCCGCCTCCGTCATTGAACCGGATGTTCAACTCATTGCAGCGGCTTTCACGGCGGGCGACCTGCGCCGGCAGGTCCTTCACCTGCGGCGAATCCTCGCACTGCGGGCGCGAGGCGACATCGTCATAGGTGGCGCACCCGGACAGGCCAGACAGGGCCAGGCCGGACGTCACCATCACACCGAACAGCGAATGTACGCGCATCGAACCGGCACCTGAAAGGGGGACCTGTCCGTTGTCCCACGACGCCTCTGCCCGATCACCTGCCATTGGTCATGCCGGGGTCGCTGCCAGCACCGGCCGCGGATCCACCGGCAGCACCACCAGGAACCGCGCGCCACCACCGGGGGCGCTGTCCACGGCGATGGTGCCGGCATGCCGCAGCACGATCTCACGCGCGAGATGCAGGCCCAGCCCACTGCCGCTGCCGCTGGGCCGCAACCGATGGAACGGCTCGAACACGGACAGCCGCTCGGCCTCGGGCACACCAGGCCCTTCATCGCTGACCGACAGGCTGCCGTCATCGTGCAGCGCCACCGCGATCATGCCGCGGCCACCGCCGTGGGCGATGGCGTTCTGCAGGAGGCTGGCGATGACACGGTGCAGTGCATGTGGATCGCCGCGGACCCAGATCGGCTGGTCGGGGGCGTCCACCGAGAATCCGTAACCGGCATCCACGACCAGCGGCGCCACGTCGGCGGCTACCTCACGGGTCAGTGCGGAGAGGTCGATGCGCTGCGACTGGCTGCCGTGGCGGTCCAGCCGCTGCAGATCCAGCAGCTGCTCGGCGATGTTGCTCAGGCGGCTCAGGTCCAGCTGCAGGCGCGAGCGTGCCTCGCCGGGCGGCAGATCGGCCAGCCGCGTGGCCAGGATCGCGATCGGCATGCGCAGCTCATGCGCAGCGCCGGCGAGGAAGCGGTCCTGGGCGTCGTAGCTTTCACCGATGCGGCGCACCGCCGCGTTGAACGCATCCACCAGCGGGTAGATCTCCAGCGGTACCGCACGCGTATCCAGGCCGCTGCCACGCTCGTTGACCTGGATCGCGGCCGCCTGCGCTGCCACGCGGTTGACCCCGCGCAGCGCGCGGTGGATCACCCACGGCGCCACCACCAGCGTGATCACCAGCACCGGCAATGCGATCCAGCCCCCCAGATAGCGGAAGATCAACAGCAGCTGCCGCACGATGCTGCGTTCGGGAATGCCGCCCACCGCCACGTGCAATCGCCCTTCGGGCCGATCCACGACGACCACGCGCACGGCAAGCGCATCGGCATTGATGCGGGTGCGGATATCGGTCTGCTCGATGTGATCCAGCCGCGCGACCAACGGACGGTACTGCACGGGCACCTCGCCATGCACCAGCCGCCGGCCGCGTTCGTCGGCGGCGGCGAACCAGAACGTGGCCGGCGGGCGCGGCACGGCCAGGGCGACCTTGGGTGGATCCGCCTCCAGCCCCTGGGCGCCAACGGAGATCGCCGATGCGATCTGGTCACTGGTCTTCCAGTCGATGTAGGCCGAGCGACGGTCACCGTAGGTCAGCACCATCGCACTCAACGCCAGCGCGATGGTCGCCGCCTGGATCAGGCACACCTTCCAGACCAGGTTGAAGGCCAGGGAATCGGGTTTGAGCAGTCTCACGGCGTGTCCTTGAGCAGGTATCCGATGCCGCGCATGACATGGATCTCCACGCCGGCATCGGCTTCCAGCAGCGCCTTGCGCAGCTTGGAGACATGCGCATCCAGCGCATTGGACTGGATGGCATCGTCAAAACCGTACACGGCCTCCAGCAACGAAGCGCGGCCCACCGTGCGCCCCTGGCGCAGCGCCAGCGCTTCGAGCACCAGCAGCTGCCGCCGCGGCAATGCCAGCAGCACATCGCAAACGCGTGCCTCGCGCGCCACGAAATCGAACTGCAGCCGGCCCAGTGACAACACCGGCAGGGTGATCTGCGAGGGGCGCCGGGAGATCGCGCGGATCCGTGCGAGCAGTTCTTCCACGGCGAAGGGCTTGGTCAGGTAATCATCGGCGCCGACATCCAGCCCGGTGACCCGGTCGGCCACGGAAGCGCGAGCGGTCAGCATGATCACCGGCAGGTTCGGCACCCGCTCACGGGCGACCTGGACGAAACTGGCGCCATCGCCATCGGGGAGCTGGCGGTCCAGCAGGAGGATCTGGTGTACGCCGGCCTTGAGCGCTTCATCGGCCTGGGCCATCGAGCCGACCACGTCGACCACCATGCCATGGCGCGCCAGGCTGACCTGGATCGCGCTGGCCATTTCCGGATCATCTTCCAGGAGAAGAAGGCGCATGGGAGCGGTGCCTGCGGGGTACGAAGGAGGCGATGGTACCGCGCACGCCGACGTAACGTTCCGACAATGTAGGGCGCCCACCATGAGGCTCCGGTTGTTCCCCTTCGGCAGGTCCATGCACGTCCGTTTCCGCTTTTCGCGTCCTTCTTCCGCTCTGCTTGGCCTGGCCCTGGGCACTGCGTTGACCGCCACCGGCGCCCAGGCCGCCGATGCCCCCGAAGCGGGCAGGAAAGGAAGCGTCGGCATCGCCGTTGTCGCCCTCAAGGCCCCGTACGCCGGCTATGACACCGACCGTCTGGCCGCCCCGATCATCAGCTGGGAAGGCCGTTCGTTCTTCTTCCGCGGTGGCAGCGTGGGCTATCGCCTCCACCAGACCGCGCAGTCCGAACTGGCACTCACCGCCTCGCCGTACGTGATGCGATTCAAACGCCGCGACAGTCATGACCCGCAACTGCGCCAGCTGGACAACCGCAGCCTGTCCGGGATGCTGGGCGTGTCCTGGCGCCACCAGGCCGACTGGGGCGTGCTGCAGGCCAACGCGCAGGCCGAAGTGACCGGGCACGGGGGCGGCTTCTCGGCCGATGCCCGATACGCCTACCCGGTTCCCGCCGGCCGCGTGACCTTCATGCCTGCGGTGGGGGTGACCTACACCAGCGCCGATCTCAACGACTACTACTTCGGCGTGAGCCAACGCGAAGCGGCCCGCAGTGGCCTGGCGCATTACTCGGCCGGCAGCGGCGTGTCGCCGTACATGGACATCGCCGCGGTGATGCCGCTGGGACCGCGCTGGACCGCGACCGCATCGATCCGTCGCACGTCGCTGGCCGATGCCGTGCGCGACAGCCCGATGACCCGTGGCGATCACATGGACACCGCCGCCCTCTCCCTCAGTTACGGATTCTGATCATGCGTCAGGGAATCGTACGTCGTGTCGCGGATCTGGCCTTGCAGATCGAACCGGACCGCGCCGCCGTTCTTGAATGGATTCTGCATTCCCCCCTGCCCGCGCTCGACGGGCAGACCACGTTCGAACTGGCCTGCCAAGGCCAGGGCGAACGCGTCGTCGCGCTGCTGGACACCCTGCTGCGGCAGGGCGGTCCGGCGCTGCCACGCGGCTGAACCCACGTTTTTCCCCCACCGGTGTCCTGGAGGCGCGAATGCACAACGCAACCGATACCCTGCTGCTGCGAGCAGCCAATGACGACCTGGCCGCGCATGCGATCGTGGCCAATCTCCACCGCGCGATCCAGCAGCGCATGGACCGTGACAGCCAGGGCCATGGCCGGTTCTCGCGTGCCTACATCGCCGAGCTGTTCGATATCGGGCGCACCATCAGTGCGCAGTGCCGGCCGCACCACGTCGACAGCGACTGGATCACCGCACGGCGTGCGTGGCTCGATGCGGTCCTGCGCGAACATCCGCTGGACCGTGGTGATGCGCAGCTGACCGCCGCGCGGCATGCCGCCGATGGCTTCCTGCTCCGCGCCTGCGTGCTCGGCTGTGACGCCACGCCGGACGCGGCGACCGAGCGCGTGCGTGATGCCCTCATCGCCATGACCCGGCCGGCGCGCTGAGCGACATCGCACACCGCCCTGCGGGCGCGTGTTGCCGACACCTGCACATGACCGCCGAAATCACCGTGCTACATTCCGGCCAAGGGGCAGGCTGACTGCGCCTGATGCCGGTATCGGCCGGCCTGGAGCGTGCGCATGCGGTGTTCGGCCCTGCTGGTTTCCCTGCTGTTCTCCGGTGCCGTGCACGCGCAGCAGGACGCGCCGCCGGACCTGGCCTTCGATCGCCCCGGCATCGGCTTTGCCGCCTCGACGCTGCCCCGCGGTGGCGTGGCGCTCGAGGCGGGGCTGCCCGGTTTCAGCCGCGACCGCGACGACGCTGGCGTCCTGAGCACGCAGTACAGTGCCGACATCAACCTCCGTATCGGATTGGCCAGCCATGTGGAACTGCAGGCCTTCACCTCGCCCTGGAACCATCTGCGCGTGGCACCGCGCAATGCCCCCGCCGAGCGCAGCAGCGGTGCCGGTGATGTGGGCGTCGGCCTGAAGTTCGCCCTGCCCCTGCCCTCGGACACGCACGCCGTGGCGCTGTTGGCCAGCACCACCTTCGCCACCGGCTCGCGCGACTTCAGCGAAGGCGCCACGCAGTACGCGCTGGGTGCGAGCTACGAGTACGCGTTCAACGATCACTGGACCGGCGCGCTGTACGCCAATGTCACCCGCGGTGGCAGCGAGGACAGCGTGACCTGGGCACCCAGCCTGAGCTTTGCCGCCACCGATACCATCAGCACCTATCTGGAGGCCGGCTTCACCGATAGCGACGGTGAGCCTTCGACCGGAATAGCGGGGGCAGGCATCACCTGGATGGTCACCCCGACAGTCCAGCTGGATGCCTCGTTCGACGTGGGCCTGGATGAGGACAGTCCGGACACGCAGGCCGGGCTGGGGGTCTCGGTGTATTTCCAGTGAGCTGCGTGTGCTGGAACGAAAGCCACCAATGAAAAGGCCTGCGCGAAACCGCGCAGGCCTTGGTTCCTGACCGTTGGCGCAGGCGCGCCGGGTCAGGTGACCTTCTTGGCGACGGTCATGCCCAGTACGAACAGCACGACGGCGATGATGATGCCCGCCCAGAAGAGGAACTTGGCAATGCCGATGGCGGCGCCACCGATGCCCGCAAAACCGAGGGCGCCGGCGATCAGGCCGATGACAGCAAAAATGATGGCCCACTTGATCATGATGATCCTTTCCCCGAATCGGGTTGAATGACAGGACTCCACGGTAGCCACTGGGCTGTCTCACCTTCGTGAACGCGCCGGCTGAACGGTGTGAAGTCAGGGGCGGGCCATGAGCTGCATGTTCATCGGCTGATACCGCAGGCCGGAGGATTCGGCCGCCTCGCCTGCGCACGCAAAGCCATAGCGCTCATACGCCGGCACCGACGACAGCGAAGCGCTGACACTCAGCACGTCCACGCGTGCGTGATCGATCATGGCGGCCATCAGCGCCTTGCCGATGCCCTGCTGCTGAGCGGCAGGGTCCACGAACAACATCGCCACGTGGCGGCCCTCCTTGAGCTCGGCCACACCGACGATACGGTCCTGCTGTTCGAACACCAGCATGAGGTTGTCGTGCGACATCCGCGTACGGAATCCTTCCACCGAAGCGATGCGGGAAAACGTCTCGATACCAACTGGGGTCAGTGAATCGGCCACCGATCCCATGAAGGCCGCCATGCAGATGCGGCTGGCCTGTTCCAGATCCGCCGCTACCAAGGTGCGCACCGCCATCTTTTTCTCTTTCCTCGTCCATGGGGTTGAGCAGTCACTCTACCCCGATGGCCCCTACCCGCCCATCCTTCGTCGCATGCGCGGGGCAGGCGAGGAATCCTCATCCGGCACATCGGGCAGGGGCGAGCGCTCGGCGGTACTGCTGCCCCGGCCCAATCGCCAGCCCCGAACACCCGCGTGCGCATGCTTGGCCCCTGCGCATCGCCGTGCGCGCCACGATCAGCTCCAGATGATCCAGCACCGGATGCTGGTCGGCGGCATTGGGCGCGGTGGGCACGCGCCTCAGGCGATACGGCGGTCGATCAGAACGTGTGTTCCGGGCCGGGGAAGGTGCCTGCCCCCACCTCTGCCGCGAACTCACGCGCCGCCTTCTGCAGCAGCCCGTGCATGTCCGCGTACTGCTTCACGAAGCGCGGCAGCTTGCCGGTGCGCAGCCCGGCCATGTCCTGCCAGACCAGCACCTGTGCATCGCACTCGCTGCCCGCCCCGATGCCGACGGTGGGGATCTTCAGAGCCGCGGTGATCTGGGCGGCAACCGCGCCGGGCACCATCTCCATCAGCACGGTGAACGCACCTGCCGCCTCCAGCGCACGCGCCTCCTCGATCAGGCGCGCGCCATCGTCGCCCCGCCCCTGCACGCGGAAGCCACCCAGCTGATGCTCCGACTGCGGCGTGAAGCCAATGTGCGCCAGTACCGGAATGCCACAGCTGACCAGTTTGCGCACCTGGGGCACCATCTCGATGCCGCCCTCCAGCTTGACCGCATGCGCCCCGCCTTCCTTCATGAAACGCACGGCGGTATGGAAGCACTGCTCCGGCGAGGCCTGGTAGGAACCGAATGGCAGATCGGCGATCACCAGCGGCCGGCGCGTGCAGCGGCTCACCGCACGCACCAGCGGCATCAGCTCATCGACCGTGACCGGCAGCAGCGAGTCGTTGCCGAACACGTTGTTGGACGCCGAATCGCCGATCAGCAGCACCGGAATGCCGGCGTCTTCGAAGATCGCCGCGGTATACATGTCGTAGGCGGTGAGCATCGCCCACTTCTCGCCGCGCTCCTTCATCTGCTGCAGATGCGGGATACGCACGCGCGGGGCCGGGACCGGTGCACTGCCCGGGGTCGCGTAGGGATGGAGCTGTTCGGTCATGCGAAGGATCCTGGTGGGGGAACAACGTGGGGTCAGAGTGTGCCGGTTCCGCTCAGCAAGAGCACCGCGATCAGGATCATCGCGGCGCCCGAGATGCGGCCGACCACGCGTGATGCACGCGGGCGGGTGCGCAGCACGGCACCGGCGCCATACCCGACGGCCAGATAGACCGCCGCGCAGCTGACCAGATGCACCATGCCCAGCGCGAGGATCTGCACAGGCATCGCCCATGCCGCGCTGGCGGAAATGAACTGGGGCAGCAGCGCCAGGAACAGCAACAGCACCTTGGGATTGAGCCCGCTCACGCAGGCGCCCTTGACCGCCCAGTGGCGCCAGCCCGCCACGGCCTGCCCCGCTTCGGCGGCGGCGACCGGCGGATGGCGCAGCAGCCCGATGCCCAGCCACAGCAGATACAGCGCGCCCAGGACGGTCAGTACGTGCAGCGCGACCGGTGCCTGGGCGAACAGCGCGCCGACGCCCGCAGCGACCAGCGCGATCGCCAGCAGGTGCCCGGACAACAACCCGGCCACCGCCGGCACTACCGCGCGCCCGCGCAGGCCGGCAGCGATCGCGTGCGCCCAATCCGCACCGGGGGTGAGCACGAAGAGGATCGAGACCGCCCAGAAGGCGGCAATGACGCTGGGTTGCATGGGGGTCCAAAGGGCGGTCTTGCCGCGATCCGTGTGCCAGACAGAAGAATATTCCTGCTCCTTTGGAATGTGCTTCCAAATACTTGCCCGGCACGGCTACTCAGTAGGAAACTCTTGCGCATGGACATCACCGACCAGCGGATTCTTGCCGAGCTGCAGAAAGACGGCCGCCTCACCGTGACCGAACTGGCCGAGCGCATCGGCCTGAGCGTCTCGCCCTGCCACCGTCGCGTGCGGGCGCTGGAACAGTCCGGCGCGATCCGGGGCTACCGCGCCGAGCTCGATCCCGCCGCGCTGGGCCTGAAGTTTTCGGCGCTGGTGTTCATCACCCTGCGCGACGGCGACCGCCACGCCGTGGACGCTTTCGAGCAGGCCGTCGCCGAGGTGCCCCAGGTCCTGCAGGCGCAGCGCCTGTTCGGCGATCCGGACTACCTGCTGCACGTCATCACCCGCGACCTGGCCGCGTTCCGGCAGTTGTACGACGAACACCTTTCCGCCCTGCCCGGCGTGCAGCGGCTGACCTCGACCCTGGTGATGAAGGATGTGGTGATCGACCGGCCGTTGCCGTTGCACGGGCGTTGAGGCACCCGCACTGAAGCGTCCCCCGCGCGGTGGCTCAGCGCTCGCCGAGGAAGCTTCTGACCTCGGTCCACAACGCGACACGGCGCGGCTGCAGGTGCAGCCAATGGTTGCCCCCGGAAATCTTGACGTCGCGTTTGTCGCTGGCACCGCGCAGTGCATCGAAGAGACGTCGCGCGTCCTCATCGGTGGTGACGTGATCCCATTCGCCGCGCACGATCAGCACGGGAATCTGGATCAGCGCACTGTCAATAAGGGACTGTCC
Source organism: Stenotrophomonas sp. RIT-551 (assembly GCF_026241915.1). NCBI lineage: Bacteria > Pseudomonadati > Pseudomonadota > Gammaproteobacteria > Lysobacterales > Lysobacteraceae > Stenotrophomonas > Stenotrophomonas sp. RIT-551. The sequence continues at coordinate 59,641 of NZ_JAPJIU010000012.1, forward strand.
GCCCCAGGACGCGGCGACATCGGCTGAAGGGCCATTCGGAATGCGTACCGACGGGGGTGTTCGTTGTGATGCCGTCGCGTCGCTGGCCAGGTAAGCCGCACACCATCGTTCCAGTTCGGCCTCATCAACCGGCGTGGGCAGATCCTCAGGCATGCCGGTACGTTGGCGGGGCCGCTGCGCTGCTTCGTCAATCAATGCCCAGGTCTCGGTGGGACTCCCCATCGGAGTGCCATCGCGGGGCACGAGCGGGCCGAACAGCACCAGCCGCGACACCCTGTCGGGGTACTGGATCACCGCGCGCTGCGCGGGCAAGGTGCCCCAGGAGTGTGCGATCAGATGGATGCGGGCCTCTGGCCTGACCCTGCGGATGTACTGCAGCGCCACACCGATCTGTTCGGCAGCCGCGTCGTATCGACCGAAGGGTGAGCCAGCGTTCGTCTCCGCGGAAAATGCCCTTGGCCGCTGCGCGTCGCCGTAGCCGGCGAAATCCAGTGCCCAGGCATCAAATCCGGCCTGCTGCAGATCATCCATCCAGGACACACCCTGCATCCTCCACCCCACCGCCAACGCACTGGGAAACGTGGCGCCGTGCACGTACAGGACCACATCACCGTCCGCGGGCTGGCGATGGAGGGCAAGCTTGAGCGATTCGCCAGCATGCTGCCATGGCAACGTGTATGACTGGGTAGGAGGCAACCGGGATGGACCTCGCCCGCCAACGGGAAACACACTCGCACCCAAGGCGAGTCCAGGAAGTTTCAGCATCGCTCTGCGCTTCATGGGATCAGTCATGTGAAGATGCGCGCAGTATCCTGCGCGCCCCGCCCTCAACGCTTCGGCGAGTATCGAACCATGACCACCCTGCCCCCTATCGCCCGGATTGCGAGCCTGATCGGTGATCCGGCACGTGCGCGGATGCTCTCGGCCCTGATGGATGGCCGCAGCAGAACCGCTGGCGAACTGGCACGGGAAGCGACGATCGCACCACAAACGGCCAGCAGTCATCTCGCAAAACTGGTCGAAGGCGACTTGCTTGTCATCGAGAAGCAGGGGCGACATCGGTATCACCGATTGGCCAGCGCCGAGGTGGCGCATGCGCTGGAAGCGATGCTCGTCGTGTCGGCTGCGACCCAGCCCCGTCATCGGCTGGGGCCTGCGGACACCGGGCTTCGGCGCGCGCGTGTCTGCTACGACCACATGGCCGGTGAGATCGCCGTACAACTGACCGAGCACTGGCTTCAGCGGGGCTGGTTCGTCATCAACGGCGACACGTGGCAGCTGACCGCATCGGGCCGCGAGGGCCTTCAGGCGATGGGGGTTGTCCTTCCCGCCGGGCAACGAAGGCCAACGTTACGCGGCTGCATGGACTGGAGCGAACGCCGTTGTCACATGGCAGGCCAACTCGGCATGGCCCTGCTGCAGGTAATGCTGGCGCAGGATCTCGTCAGGCAGCGACCAGGATCGCGGGTGTTGAATGTCACCGCTCACGGCGAGCGTGAGTTGGCCCGCTGGCTCAGGTAACGCGTGAAACGCCGAAGGTACAGAGCAGCGAAAAAGAAAAAAGGCCTGCGCATCGCTGCACAAGCCTTTGATCGAATCACCAACATTGGTCGGGACGGCCGGATTTGAACCGACGACCCTCTGCCCCCCAGGCAGATGCGCTACCAGGCTGCGCTACGCCCCGATGATGCTGGCAATGTCCCCGCCTCTCAGCGGGCCGACGAGTATAACGGGTTTGCGTGAAAAATGGTTCAGCGGCGCAGCAATTGAAGCACTTCTTCCAGTTCCATCCGCGTCTGCTTGATGATCTGGTTGCTCAGCGCCGATTCCTCGCGCGCATCGGCGCCTTCCAGGCGCAGGCGCGCGCCGCCGATGGTGTAGCCCTGCTCGTAGAGCAGGCCGCGGATCTGGCGGACCATCAGCACGTCGTGGCGCTGGTAGTAGCGGCGATTGCCCCGGCGCTTGGCCGGCTCCAGGCTGGGGAACTCGGTTTCCCAGTAGCGCAGCACGTGCGGCTTGACGTCGCACAGTTCGCTGACCTCACCGATGGTGAAGTAGCGCTTGGCCGGTATCGGCGGAAGTTCTCGGTTACTGCCCGGATCCAGCATATGCCTCTACCCTTTCCTTGAGCTTCTGGCCCGGACGGAAGGTGACCACCGTACGAGCGGAAATCGGAATTTCCTCACCGGTCTTGGGGTTGCGACCCGGGCGCTGGTTCTTGCGCCGCAGGTCGAAATTCCCGAAGCCGGACAGCTTCACCTGACGTCCCTGTTCCAATGCTTCACGCAGCACATCGAAGAACGCGTCGACAAATTCCTTGGCTTCGCGCTTGTTCAGACCGACTTCGTCGAACAGCTTCTCGGCCATCTCCGCCTTGGTCAATGCCATTGCCTGCTATCCCCCATGCTTCCCGCTCAACCGCGGATCCGGGCGTGATGTTCACGCTCCATGGCAGAGACCGCCTCGGCCACCACCGCATCCACGTCGCGGTCCGTCAGAGTGCGCGACTTGTCCTGCAAAATCAAGCCCATAGCGAGACTCTTGAAGCCCGGCTCGACCCCCTGGCCGACGTACCGGTCGAACAGCGTGACCTCGCGCAGCAGCGGGCCGGCGGCCCGGCGCAGGGTGGCTTCCAGGTCGGCCCAGGCGGCGGCCTCGGGCACCAGGAAGGCCAGATCGCGGCGCATCGACGGGAAGCGCGACAGCTCGGTGGCGCGCGGCAGGGCGCGGGCGGCCAGCGGGGCCAGGTCCAGCTCGAAGGCGACCACGTCCACGTCGATATCCATGGCCTTGGCCAGGCGCGGGTGGATCTGGCCGATCCAGCCCAGGCTCACGCCGTCACGGTAGACCTCGGCCGAGCGTGCCGGGTGGCCATACGGACGCTGCGACGGCCTGAACTCGAGCTCGGCGCCGCTGGCAGCGGCCAGCGATTCCAGGTCACCCTTGAGGTCGTGGAAGTCGACCTTGCGGGTCGGCAGGCCCCATTGCTGGGTGTCGGCATCGCCACAGATCGCGGCAGCCACGCGCTGGGTTTCCAGCGGCGCGGGCTGGCCCTCGCCAGCCTGCTGGTGGAACACGCGCCCCAGTTCGAACAGGCGCACGCGGCCCAGCTGGCGGGCGGCGTTGCGGCCCAGGGTGGCGACCAGGCCCGGCAGCAGCGAGGGGCGCATCACTGCCAGTTCGGCCGACAGCGGGTTGGCCAGCGCGACCAGACCCTCGCTCAGCTGCCACTGTGCGAGCAGCGCGGCATCGACGAAGGCGTAATTGATGGTTTCCTGCAGGTCACGGGCCACCAGCTGGCGGCGCACGCTCAGGTCGTCCAGGCGGGTCTCGGTCGGCATGGCGATGCGCGAGGCACCGCCCGGCAACGTGGTCGGGATCTGCTCATAGCCGTGGATACGGGCCAGCTCTTCGATCAGGTCTTCTTCGATGGCGATATCGAAACGGCGGCTCGGCGCGGTGACCTGCCAGCCATCGGCGGTCGCGGTCACGTCCATGCCCAGCGCACGCAGGATGCGCTCCACATCGGCATCGGCGATCTGGATGCCCAACACGCGCGCGATACGGGCGCGGCGCAGGCCGATGGTGGCGGTCGCCGGCAGGTCGGCGTCGCGCACGGCCTCGGTGACCGGCGCCGGCGTGCCGCCAGCCAGGTCCAGGATCAGGCGGGTGGCGTACTCGATCGCCGCGCGCGGCAGCACCGGGTCGACGCCACGCTCGAAGCGGTGGCCGGCATCGGTGTGCAGGCCCAGCTTGCGGCCACGGCCCATGATCGCGGCGGGCGCGAAGTGCGCGGCCTCCAGGAACACGTTGGTGGTGTCATCGGTGACGCGCGTATCGAAGCCGCCCATCAGGCCGGCCAGCGCGATCGGGCGGTCGGCATCGGTGACCAGCAGGAAGCTGTCGTCCAGCGCGGCGTCGCGGCCATCGAGCAGCTTCAGGGTCTCACCGGCACGCGAACGACGCACGCCGATGCTGCCCTGCAGGGTGTCCAGATCGAAGGCATGCATCGGCTGGCCGAGCTCGAGCATGACGTACTGGGTAACGTCCACCAGCAGCGACACCGGGCGCACGCCACTGCGGCGCAGGCGCTCGGCCATCCACAGCGGGGTCGCGGCACGGGCGTTGACGCCCTCGATCACGCGACCAACGTAACGCGGCGCTTCGGCGCCTGCATCCAGCTGGATGGACAGTTCACGCGTGCCCACGGCGGCCACCGGCGCAGCGTCGAACGGCACCACTTCACTGGCGCACGCAGCGGCCACGTCGAAGGCGATGCCGCGGATGCTGAAGCAGTCGGCGCGGTTCGGGGTCAGCTTGATCTCGATGCTGGCGTCGGGCAGGCCGAGGTACTCGACCAGGGTCTGGCCAACGGGGGCATCGTCGGGCAGTTCGAACAGGCCGGACGCATCGGTGTCCAGGCCCAGCTCCTTGGCCGAGCACAGCATGCCGTTGGATTCCACGCCGCGCAGCTTGGCCGGCTTGATCTTCAGCTCGCCGATCTGCGCGCCTACCATTGCCAGCGGTGCGACCAGGCCCGGGCGCGCGTTCGGCGCACCGCACACGATCTGCAGGTGCTCGCCCTGCCCCGCATCGACCTGGCAGATCTGCAGGCGGTCGGCTTCGGGATGGCGTTCGGCGGAAATGATCTTCGCCACGACCACATGCTGCAGGCCATCGCCCAGCGCATCGACCTCTTCCACTTCCAGACCGATCGCGGTCAGCACCGCGCTGAGTTCATCGCGCGAGACGGTGGTCGGGACGTGGCTGCGCAGCCAGTTTTCAGAAAATTTCATGGTGTCACCCTGGTGGACCCGGCGCAGGCGCCTGGGCGGTGATGAATGGTGGTGCGACGTCGCGCCGGGGGCTGCCCGGCGGTTCCGCTGTTACGCGAACTGCTTCAGGAACCGCACGTCGTTTTCGAAGAACGCGCGCAGGTCGTTGACGCCGTAACGCAGCATCGCAAAGCGCTCCACGCCCAGGCCGAAGGCGAAGCCGGTGTAGCGCTCCGGATCGATGCCGACGCTGCGCAGCACGTTCGGGTGGACCATGCCGCAGCCAAGCACTTCCAGCCAGCGGGTGCTGCCGTCAGGCTGCTGCCAGGCGATGTCCACTTCCGCGCCGGGTTCGACGAAGGGGAAGTAGCTGGGACGGAAACGCATCTCGAAATCGCGCTCGAAGAACGCGCGCACGAACTCGGACAGCGTGCCCTTCAGATCGGCGAACGTGGAGTGCTCGTCGACCAGCAGGCCTTCGACCTGGTGGAACATCGGCGAATGGGTCTGGTCGCTGTCGCTGCGGTACACCTTGCCGGCCGCGATCATGCGCAGCGGCGGAGCGTGCTCGCCCATGTAGCGCACCTGCACACCGGAGGTATGCGTGCGCAGCAGGCGGCCATCGCCGAAATAGAAAGTGTCGTGCATCGCGCGCGCCGGGTGGTGCGGCGGGAAGTTCAGCGCTTCGAAGTTGTGCCAGTCATCTTCGATTTCCGGGCCTTCGGAGAGCTCGTAACCCAGGCGGCCGAAGATCTCGGTGATGCGCTCCAGGGTACGGGTCACCGGGTGCAGGCCACCGCGCTCTTCGCGACGGCCCGGCAGGGTGATGTCGATCGCTTCGGCGGCCAGGCGCGCGTCCAGCGCAGCGTCTTCCAGCACGGTCTTGCGATCACCCAGCGCGCTGGTCAGCGCGTCACGGGCACGGTTGATGGCTTCGCCGGCGGCTTTGCGCTCATCGGCCGGCAGGCCACCGAGCTGCTTGAGCTGGGCGGTGATGCTGCCGTTCTTGCCCAGCAGGGCCACGCGCAGGGCTTCCAGCGCGTCGGGGCTCTGGGCAGCGGCCACGTCGGCCAGTGCCTGCGTGGTCAGGGATTGGATGTCACTCATGGATAGCCGGAGCCTCGCGTCGGTATGCCATCGCGATGCGCGTCGGGCCGACCCCCGTCGCCAGCGCTGTCGATCGATGGCACCGGGAGGGCCACCGCCAACACAAAAAAGAATGGGGAAGGACTTGCGCCCTTCCCCATGCATTTGCCTTACCCACAGCCGTTGCGCGTGAACGGCAACGGCAGGGGAATGGACTTATGCCGCCAGTGCGCCCTTGGCCTTTTCGGCCAGTGCAGCAAAACCAGCTGCGTCGTGCACGGCGATGTCAGCCAGAACCTTACGGTCCAGGGTGATGCCGGACTTGAGCAGGCCGTTCATGAAACGGCTGTAGCTCAGGCCGTTGATGCGGGCAGCCGCGTTGATGCGGGTGATCCACAGCGAACGGAAATTGCGCTTCTTCTGCTTACGGCCGATGTAGGCGTACTGCTGTGCCTTGATCACGGCCTGCTTGGCAACGCGGAAGACCTTGCGGCGAGCGTTGTAATAACCCTTCGCCAGGGTCAGAATTTTCTTGTGGCGGCGACGCGCCTGTACGCCACGCTTTACTCGTGCCATGGGTCAGTCCTCAGAGGTAGGGAAGCATACGGTTCAAACGGCCTGCGTCTTCTGCACGAACATGGTTCGTCTGACGCAGATTGCGCTTCCGCTTGGTCGACTTCTTCGTGAGGATGTGGCTGCGGTTGGCGTGGCCAGCCTTGAACTTGCCGGAGGCGGTCTTGCGGAAACGCTTGGCCGCCGCCCGGTTGGTCTTGATCTTGGGCATTGCTATGTCCTTGATGATGTTTTGTCACTGACCAGGGCGGTGGCATTGCCACACTTTCCGTCCGTGCCCTTGCCTGCTTGTAAGCCCGGGATCCCCGATGGGAACCAGGCCGGTCCTGTTTGCCGTTGGAACAGCGTGCCTTTGTGGGGGGGGAAACCGTTCAAAACAGCACCCCCGCAAAACGGGGCCGCCCATTATGCCCGTGTATACGGACAGTTGCAAACGCTTGATTGGGCGGGTGTTTACCGCGGCGCGGCCGAACCTGAACGGAACGGGCGCGAGCCCGGGCGTGACGCCAGGCCGCGCGCGGGAAACGACAGAAGGCGCCGATGGGCGCCCGCTGCGTGGTGCACGAAGAGGTGCGGCCGGAGCCGGGCAGCCGACCGACGGTCGGCTCTACCTCCCGCCGGTTCGGGCCAGGCCCGATGGCCGGTTACTTCTTCTTCGGCGCGATCATCATCACCATCTGCCGGCCTTCAAGGCGCGGACGGGACTCGATCACGATGTCTTCGCCCAGATCACCTTCGATCCGGCTGGCCATCTCGCGACCCAGTTCCTGATGGCTCATTTCACGGCCACGGAAGCGGATGTTGACCTTGATCTTGTCGCCCTCTTCCAGGAACCCGCGCATCTTGCGCAGCTTGATCTGGTAATCACCTTCATCGGTGACCGGGCGGAACTTCACTTCCTTGATCTCGACCTGCTTGGTCTTCTTCTTGGCCTCGTTGGCCTTCTTCTGCGCTTCGAACTTGAACTTGCCGAAGTCCATGATCTTGCACACCGGCGGATCAGCCTGCGGCTGAATCTCGACCAGGTCCAGACCTTCGTCTTCGGCCATCGACAGCGCTTCGTCACGCGTCAACACACCAATCATTTCTCCGTCGCTGCCGATCACGCGGACGCGCGGCACCCGGATTTCCTGATTCTTGCGGTTCTGTTTGTTGTCAGGGGTACTGATATTGCAATCTCCCAGAGGAATCAAACCGGCCCATCGCGGAGCATCCGCAGGGCCGGGACTTTCTTACACGGACTGTTCTGCCTGCAACCGCTCGATGAAGGCCTGGACGGACATGCTGCCCAGATCTTCGCCAGAGCGCGTACGCACGGCCACGGCGCCATTTTCCTTCTCACGGTCGCCAACCACCAGCAGGTACGGGACCCGCTGCAGCGTATGCTCGCGAATCTTATATCCGATCTTCTCGTTGCGCAAATCGGCGTTCACGCGGAACCCTTGATCTGCAAGGGTTTTCCTGACTTCACTGACGTATTCAGCCTGAGCGTCGGTGATATTGGCCACCACCACCTGGGTCGGGGCCAGCCAAGCCGGGAACTGGCCGGCATGGTGCTCGATCAGGATGCCCAGGAAACGCTCCATGGAACCGACGATCGCGCGGTGCAGCATGACCGGGTGCTTCTTCTGGCTGTTTTCGTCCACATACTCGGCGCCAAGGCGGCCAGGCATCATGAAGTCGACCTGCATCGTGCCCAGCTGCCAGGTACGGCCGATGGCATCCTTGAGGTGGTACTCGATCTTCGGGCCGTAGAAGGCGCCCTCGCCCGGCAGCTCCTGCCATTCCACCCCGCAGCTGGACAGTGCCGAGCGCAATGCGCCCTCCGCCTTGTCCCACGTGCTGTCATCGCCCAGGCGCGATTCGGGGCGCAGCGCGATCTTGACCTGGATCTCCTCGAAGCCGAAGTGCTGGTACACCGCCAACGCCTGCTGGTGGAACGCGGTCACTTCCGCCTCGACCTGGTCTTCGGTGCAGAACACGTGGCCGTCGTCCTGGGTAAAGCCACGCACGCGCAGGATGCCGTGCAGCGCGCCGGAGGGCTCGTTGCGGTGGCAGGCACCAAACTCACCGTAGCGGATCGGCAGATCGCGGTAGCTGTGCAGCCCCTGGTTGAACACCTGCACGTGGCCCGGGCAGTTCATCGGCTTGAGCGCGTAGGTGCGCTTCTCCGACTCGGTGAAGAACATCGCGTCCTGGTAGTTGTCCCAATGGCCGGACTTCTGCCACAGCGATACGTCCAGGATCTGCGGGCAGCGCACTTCGCCGTAGCCGGTATTGCGGTACACCTTGCGCATGTACTGCTCGACCACCTGCCACAGCGCCCAGCCCTTCGGGTGCCAGAACACAAGGCCCGGGGCCTCTTCCTGCAGGTGGAACAGGTCCTGCTGCTTGCCGATGCGACGGTGGTCGCGCATCTCCGCCTCTTCGATGCGCTTGATGTACGCATCGAGCTGCTTCTTGTCGGCCCAGGCGGTGCCATAGACGCGCTGCAGCTGCTCGTTCTGCGCATCGCCGCGCCAATAGGCGCCGGAAATGCGGGTCAGCTTGAAGGCCTTCAGGAAGCGCGTGTTGGGCACGTGCGGGCCGCGGCACATGTCCACGTATTCCTGGTGGTAGTACATGCCCATCGCCTGGATGTCAGGCGACATGTCCTCGATCAGGCGCAGCTTGTAGTCCTCGCCACGGGCCTTGAAGATCTCGATGACCTCGGCACGCGGAGTGACCTTCTTGATCACGTCGTAGTCCTGCGCGATCAGCTCGCCCATGCGCTTTTCGATGGCGGCCATGTCTTCGGGCGTGAACGGACGCTCGGAGTAGATGTCGTAGTAGAAGCCTTCGGCGATGACCGGGCCGATCACCATCTTGACGTCCGGGTACAGCTGCTTGACCGCATGGCCGACCAGATGGGCGGCGGAGTGGCGGATGATCTCCACGCCCTCCTCGTCCTTGGCGGTGATGATGCGCAGGCTGGCATCGTGGTCGATGACATCACTGGCATCGACCAGCACGCCATCCACCGAACCGGCGATGGTGGCCTTGGCCAGGCCGGCGCCGATCGACTGGGCGACGTCCATGACACTGACGGGATGTTCGAATTCACGGCGGCTGCCGTCGGGGAGCGTGATCGCGATCATGAGAGTGCTTTGGTCTGGTGGCCCGCAGGGGGCCTGGAGAATCCGGGGGCGAGGCAATAAAAAAGCGCCACGAAGGCGCCTGCGTCAGGGGCCGTCGGGGGCGTTCAGCGGTGGGCGGTGGTAGTGCTCATGTCACACGCTAGACCGGCGCAGGGCGCGGGCCACCTTGTTGCCTCGATAGAGATGCCCTGATCTTAAACCAATCTGCCGATGAATGCGCCGCCGCGCGCCGGCATGCCCCTGCCCAGGCGCCTGAATGTGTACGTGTGGCGCCCATAAACGGCAATGATTACCATGCGCGGGTTACTGTCCTGACCAGGACAGGGTTGCCGATTGGATTCCCCCATGCCCTGCCCCGCTTCCTTCCCGGCCCGCCGCGCCCTGCCGCGTGCGCTGGCGGCCACCCGATGATCACGGTCGCCCTGACCTCGCTTGGCTTCTGCAGCCTGGCGCTGGCCGGCTCGGCGTTCTCGGCGCTGGCGCTGTATGCCGCCTCGCCGCACTGCCGCTGGCCGCGCCTGCGCCGGGCCGGCCGCCTGGGCCGGCAGATCAGCCTGGTCGCCGCGGTGGCGGCGCTCTGGCTGTGGATCGCCAATCTGGGCATCGCCACCGGCGTGGTGGTGATGCTGTGCAGCTGGATGCTGGTGGCGATCGCGCTGCCCCTGCTCGCCGCCTGGCATCGCCCGGCGCAGGTGACACGCTGATGTGGGCACGGGCCGGCGCCGGCGTCCTGGCGGGGTTCTTCGTGGCCGCCGCGGCGACCGGGCTGATCGCCTGGCTGCCACCGGGGCCGTGGCAGAACGCGCTGGTACCCAGCCTGATCGCGTTCATCCCGCTGTGGATGCTGGCTGCGATCTGGGCCTTCAGCTTCCGCACCGGGCTGCGGGCGTGGGCCGTGATGAGTGCCACCGCCGTGGCCGGGTTCGGCCTGCTGTGGCTGCTGCGCCTGACCGGCGCGGTGCAATGAGAGCGATGCGATGAAGTTCAGTTCCCAGACCCTGCGTACCTTCACCACCGTGCACACGTGGGTCGGCCTGGTCGCCGGCTTCGCGCTGTTCGTCGCGTTCTACGCCGGCGCGCTGACCCTGTTCCACCACGATCTGCCGCTGTGGCAGACCCCGCATGCGGTGGACACGCCGGCCGCGAGCCTGGACGACGCGCAACGCCTGCTCGATGGCGTGCTCGAACGCCACCCGGCCGCGCGCGCCCACGTCGGCATGACCTTCCCCGGTGGCGATCACCCGCAGCCGATCGCGTATTGGCAGGACGCCAAGGGCACCTGGCTGTACGCGTGGCTGGACCATTACGACGGCAGTGTCACGCCGCCGCAGACCGGGCTGGCGGAGCTGGTCAACGAACTGCATTACAGCCTCGGCCTGCCGGTCGCGGGCACCTACCTGATGGGCATCGTCAGCCTGCTGTATGGCGTGGCCCTGCTCAGCGGGCTGGTCATCCACCTGCCCAGACTGCTGGGCGATCTGTTCGCGCTGCGCCCGGGCCGCAACCTCAAGCAGATGTGGCAGGACGCGCACAACGTGATCGGCGTACTCAGCCTGCCCTTCCACCTGATGTTCGCGGTGACCGGCGCACTGCTCTGCCTGGTCTTCCTGCAGATGGCGGCGCTCAATCCGCTGATCTTCGACGGCAAGTTGCTGCAGGCGGTGCCGGCAGCGATGGACACCGCGCCGGTACGCGAGCCCAGCGGCCAGCCAGGCGATGACACCAACCTGCGCATGCTGCATGCCCGCGCCATCGAGGTGGCCCGGGCGCAGGGCGTGGCTGATTTCGAGCCGGCCTTCCTCAAGCTCGCCCATGCCGGCGATGCCAACGCCACGATCGAGATCACCGGCGAATCCGGCGGCACCCTGGGGCCGCTCGGCGCGGTCGGCCTGGATGCGGCCAGCGGCCGCCTGCTGAGCAGCCAGTTGCCTGGCCAGCGCGATGCCAACCACGCCACCCTGAGTGCCGCCTATGCGCTGCATTTCGGTGAATTCGGCAATGGCGTGGTGGTGTGGCTGTACTTCCTGCTCGGCCTGGGCGGCGCCTTCCTGTTCTACTCCGGCAACCTGCTGTGGATCGAATCGCGGCGCAAGCGACGCCAGGTCGAACAAGGTCGCGCGCAGATCAACATGGCCCGCGCGACAGTGGGGGTATGCATCGGGTTGTGCGTGGCGATCTCGGCCAGCTTCGTCGGCGCACAGATCCTGGAGCAGGTCGCGCCGCAGGCGGTGGACCACGGCATCCGCTGGATCTGTTTCGTCACCTGGGGCGTCTGCGCCCTGTGGGCGGCGCTGCGTCGCCCCGACCAGGCGGCCCGTGAGCTGCTGTGGGCGGCCGCGATCAGCACCGCGCTGGTAGCGGTAATGCATGGCGCCCTGACCGGCTTCTGGCCGTGGGCGAGCGCGGCACGGGGCTACTGGCCGCTGTTCTGGGTGGACGCGGTGGCGCTGGCACTGGCCTTTGGTTTTGCCACCCTGGCGCGTGCGAGCCTGCGCCGGGCACGGCATGGTGATCCGAACAGCGTCTGGAGTGCACCGCGCTGATCGCCTCGAAGGCTTGCGGCGGCGGGCCTTCAGAATTCTTCAGCCGGGTTTCCAGCACTTCAGACCGCCCCATGGCGTAGTCGGCCCTCATCTCGAGGAGCCTTGCCCATGCACCCCTGCCGCCCCCGTTTTTCCGCCGCGCTGATCTTCGCCCTGGCGGTGGCCCTGCCACCGACCGCACTGGCCGGGCCCACCCAGTTGGACGCAGCCCGGATCACCGCGCTGGAGTCGGCGATCGCCACCCAGGACATCAAGCAGGTCACCAGCATCGTGCTGCTGGTGGACGGCCAGGTGGCGTACGAGGGCTACTTCAACGGCGGCTCGGCGGACACCCTCAACGACGTGCGCTCGGCCAGCAAGAGCGTCACCGCCATGCTGGTCGGCGCCGCCATCGGCGACGGTTCCCTGCCCGGCGTGCAGGCCCGCGTGTACGACTACTTCCCGGCGTTCACGGCCCACCATCCGGTCGACCCGCGACTGCGCGCCACCACCGTGGAAGACCTGCTCACCATGAGCACGCTGTGGGAATGTGATGACGAAAACGCGTTCTCGGCCGGCCACGAGGAACGCATGTACGTGACCGAGCACTGGCTGGACTTCGTGCTGTCGCTGCCGGTCAAGGGCTTCGCACCGTGGATGACGCGCCCGGAAGACAGCCCGCACGGTCGCGCGCATGCCTACTGCACGGCCAATTCCTTCGTGCTCGGCGCGGTACTGGAACAGGCCACCAAGCAGCCCTTGGCCGACTATGCCGCGCAGGCGCTGGAACGACCGCTGGGGATCACGACGAGCAGATGGAACCGCTCCCCGGAAGGCATCGGCATGGGCGGCGGCGGGACGCGCTACCGCAGCCGGGACCTCGCCCGGCTGGGCGAGCTGGTGCTCGCCGAGGGGCGCTGGCAGGGCAAGCAGCTGATCCCGGCCCGCTATGTCCGCGCGATGGTCAGCGCCCAGGCCACCACCGGTGATGGCAGCGACTACGGCTATCAGTGGTGGGGGCTGAAGCTTCCGGTCGATGGGCACCAGACCACGGTCTGGTCGATGTCCGGCAACGGCGGCAACTACGTGTTCGTGATGCCCGGCAAGAAGCTGGTCGCGGTGATCACCAGCCAGGCTTACAACCGCAGCTACGCCCACCCGCAGTCGCGCCGCATCCTTACCGAGTTCCTGCTGCCCGCGCTGCGCTGAGGCCATCGAGGTCTGTTGGCCGCCATGGGGCGGCCAACACCCGGGCGCGCTGGGCGGATATGTCTGTCTCGATCGTGTCGAGCAGTTCCTGCCAGCCGGCCGCACCGTGCAGCGGCGCAAACAAAGGGGTGGCGCGCAACCACGCCGCGTCGCGGAAGCCAGCGTTCACCGCGTGATGCAGGGCCACCAGCGCAGCGGCCTCATCACCCTGGGCCTGCAGCAACATCGCACGCTCCAGTGCGGTGTCGGACCAGCCATCATCGCCTTGCCCTTCCAGCATCTGCAGGCGCTCGGCGATCCAGGTCGGGGCAGGCGCCGGATCGCCATAGAGGCCGGCCAGGGTCTGCCCCATCGACTGCTGCGGGCGCAATGCCCGGCTCTGCTCGAAGGCTCCGGCGGCGCCCTTCCGGTTCTCGCTCAACAGCAGCATCTCGCCCTGCAGGCGCAGCAACTGCGGATGTGGCGTCCCGCGAGCCAGTGCCTGATCCAGCGCCTGCTGTGCCTTGGCCGACTCCCCCATTGCCAACAGGCTGTGCGGCCAGGCGATGTTGGCGAAGACATTGTCCGGATAGAGCTGGAAGTTGTGCGCGTGCCGTCGAGCGGCCGCATCGGTGAACCCCAACAGCTCAAGCTCGCGTGCGAGCTGCACGTCGCGGAACCGAACCCGCTCGGGCGCGCGCAGCGACAGGTTGTCCTGCAGGGCCTGCGCGAGGTCGCCTTTTTCCTGCTGCAGATAGGCCAGCGATGCGCGCGTGCGCTCGTCACCCGGGTCGCGCCGCAGTGCCTGCCGGTAGTCCGCCATGGCGCGCGACATCGCACCGAGGCAGTCGTGGGCATAGCCGCGTGCGGCCCAGCCGGCGGCATCTTCCGGCGCCTTGAGCACCAACTGGCTGCTCAACACCAGCGCCTCCTGCGCACGCTCGCGCGCGCCGTTGAACAAGCAGGCATCGGCCGCCAGCGCCCGGGCGAGTCCACGCCGTGCGATAAGCGATTCAGGGTCGATCTGCAGCGCCTGGCGGTACAACGCGATCGCCCGTTCGTTGTTGCTGGCCTGGCCGATACCCGCGTAATAGGCGGCGCGCTGCAGGACCGCCTCCGCTGGCGACGCCGGTGCGCTGGCGGGACGTACCAAGGTGAACACGACGGCAGCAGCGGCGACCGTTACCCCAGCCAGCCAGACCCACCGTGCGGGTGCGCGCGCGCCGGGTGCGACGGGAGCGCCCTCCGTGCTGGCGCTGGCAACGGCATCACGTATCACCGGCTGCGGCGAGGCGCACAACTGGTAGCCACGGCCACGGACCGAGCGGATGTAGCGCGGCCGGCGACCGTCATCGCCCAGCGCCTGCCGGAGCAGCTTCACCCGCTGGCTGATCGCATCCTCGCCGACCACCGCCGGTGCCCAGACCTGATCGGCGAGCGTGTCGAAATCGACGACGGCGTTGCCGTGGGCCAGAAGGCAGTCCAGCAGCCGCCAACTCAGCCCGCCGACCGGCAATACCTGATCCCCTCGCCGCACCTGCTGGGCAGGGCGGTCGATGTGCAGATCCAGCAGGCGGACAGTCTCCATGGCGGCAAGCATAGGGCACGCCGCGTGCGTGGCGGCGGCGTTCGGCGCACTTACTTCGCAGGTACCCGGAACGGCGCCACCATGGCCTTGAGCAGGCTGCCCTGCGCGTCGTCACCGGTCAGCTCCCACATGAAGACGCCGCGCAGACCGCTGTCCTTGGCGAAGCTGGCGCGCAGACCGATCGAGGTGGGATCCTCATAGCTGACGAAGAGCTTCCCGGTGGCGTTGTACAACCACGGCGTCTGCGCGACCGGGTGCCAGTGCCGCTCCCAGCCGGGCTGGCCGAGCATGCTGGCCTGGATCTGCCGCCAGTCGCCGGCCGGATGCGGCGCGCTGTAGTGCTGGTAGAGGCCCTGGTTGGCATCGCCCTCCAGCTGGAAGCCACGGCCGTAGAACGGCACACCCAGCACCAGCTTGTCTTTCGGCACACCGTGCTGCTCGTAGTAGGCCACCGCGCCGGCCACGCTGTTCCAGCGTTTCAGTTCCGGCGCCAGCGGATCTTCCGGCACCGCGTGCAGCGGCGCGTTGAAGGTGGACACCGCCGAGAAGCCGGTGCCCATGTCGTAGCTCATCAGGTTGATGAAATCGAGCGTGCGGCCGAGCTCCTTGAGTTCATAGCTGCGGGCCGGATCATACGGACCATCGGTCTGCACGCGGCCGGCGGGCAGCGCGGCGGTGACCAGCCGGTGCTGGCCGTCTTTCTTGTCCAGCGCATCGAGCTGGCGGCGGAACTCGCGCACCAGCAGGGTCATGTTGCGGCGATCTTCCGGGCGGTCGGTGATGTGGGTCGGGCCGCCATATACCGGGAACTCCCAGTCGATGTCCACGCCATCGAAGCTGCCGCGATGGCGCTCGAAGAACATCGCCACGCAGGAGGCCACGAAGCGTTCGCGGCTTTCCGCGGTCAGCGCCGCATCGGAGAACCCGCCCGCGTTCCAGCCGCCGATCGAGATCAGGGTGTGCAGCGTCGGATGCGCACGCTTGAGCGCGGCCAGTGCCCTGAAATGTGCATCGGCCTGCGGCGCGACCGCGCATTGACCTTGGTCGATGGTGGCGAACGCATAGAACAGATGGGTGAGCGTATCGGCCGGAATGGTCTCCACCGGGTAGCGGTCCGCCGAACCCCCCGGGTAGTACGCGCCGATCACCTTGGGCAACGACTCCGTGGCAGAGGCGGCCTGTGGCATCACGCTGGCGATCAGAACGGCCAGGACAGCGACGGTTGGACGGAACATGGCATCTCCCGGGGCGAAGGCGAAGCCACGTTAGCAGCGTGCTGTGGTGCGCGGGCGCTTTGCGCGGTGATGTCCTGTGAATCCGTCCAGCGGACACTGACGGCTGACCCACGCAGGCCTGGCGGCTGTCCACAGGCCGTGCGGCAACACCCGGTACGCGCCACGGACGCGTCACTCGAAGTCGCCGCCCGCAGCGGACGACCGCGCGGTCTGTCCCGCTCTGCCGCGCCGCCCGCCCGCACGTATGCCTGCCTGCCTGTATGCCTGACGGCGACAGGTGTTCACCCCCGCCTTGCGTCATCGGTTTTACAGTTCAGCGATAGTGACTGCCTGCTGCGTGACACCGATGACCGACCTGCATATCGACCGATTGGACCATCTGGTCCTGACCGTGGCGGATGTCGCCGCGACCTGTGAGTTCTACCACCGCGTGCTGGGCATGGAGGTGGATACCTTCGGCGAGGGGCGCAAGGCGCTGCGCTTCGGCCTGCAGAAGATCAACCTGCATGCGCACGGCAACGAATTCGACCCCAAGGCCGAACGGCCGACACCGGGCTCGGCGGACCTGTGCCTGATCACCTACGCGACCATGGACGAGATCCTGGCGCACCTGCAGGCGCAGGGCGTGACCGTCGAAGAAGGACCGGTCCAGCGGACGGGTGCGACCGGACCGATCCTGTCGGTGTATTTCCGCGATCCGGACCGGAATCTGATCGAGGTATCGCGCTATCTGGCGTAATGCGCCCCACCCAACGGCAGCCATGCGTGGCATAGCATGGCACTCCACCGCGAACCGGCGCTGTTGGTTGGACATGCGGGCACAAAAAAAGCGGGCCGAAGCCCGCTTTTTCTTGTCTGCGAAAGCGTGAGGACCAACGGTCCTCACCTACCGACCGGGAAGCGTGAGGACCAACGGTCCTCACCTGCCGACCGATCGGCGTGGGCCGATCACTCGGCGGCAGCGGCGCCTTCGCCTTCTTCGACGGCCTTCATCGACAGGCGGATACGGCCCTGCTTGTCGACTTCCAGGACCTTGACCTTGACCACATCGCCTTCCTTCAGCACGTCGCCGACCTTCTCGACGCGGTCGCTGGAGATCTGCGACACGTGGACCAGACCGTCCTTGCCCGGCAGGATCGTGACGAACGCACCGAAGTCCATGATCTTGGCGACCTTGCCTTCGTAGATGCGGCCCGGCTCGACGTCCGAGGTGATCTGCTCGATGCGGGCCTTGGCAGCCTGCGCAGCGATGGCGTTGACCGAGGCGATGACGATGGTGCCGTCATCCTGGATGTCGATCTGGGTGCCGGTTTCCTTGGTGATGGCCTGGATGGTGGAACCACCCTTGCCGATCACTTCGCGGATCTTGTCCGGGTGGATCTTGATGGTCAGCAGGCGCGGCGCGTAGTCCGACAGCTCTTCGCGCGGGGCGGTCAGGCCGTGGGCCATTTCACCCAGGATGTGCAGACGGCCAGCCTTGGCCTGCTGCAGTGCCTGCTTCATGATCTCTTCGGTGATGCCTTCGATCTTGATGTCCATCTGCAGGGCGGAGATGCCCTCAGCAGTACCGGCCACCTTGAAGTCCATGTCGCCCAGGTGATCTTCGTCACCCAGGATGTCGGACAGGACGACGAAGCGATCGCCTTCCTTGACCAGACCCATGGCGATACCGGCCACCGGCGACTTGACCGGCACGCCGGCGTCCATCAGGGCCAGCGAGGAACCGCAGACCGAGGCCATCGACGAGGAGCCGTTGGATTCGGTGATTTCCGACACCACGCGGATGGTGTACGGGAAGGCTTCCAGCGACGGCATCACTGCCAGCACGCCGCGCTTGGCGAGGCGGCCGTGGCCGATTTCGCGACGCTTCGGGCCCATCATGCGGCCGGTCTCACCCACCGAGTAGGGGGGGAAGTTGTAATGGAAGAGGAAGTTTTCCTTGTACTCACCGGCAACGGCATCGATGACCTGGCCATCACGGGCGGTGCCCAGGGTGATGGTCACGATGGCCTGCGTTTCACCGCGGGTGAACAGCGAGGAACCGTGGGTACGCGGCAGGATGCCGGTCTTCACCGAGATCGGGCGGACGGTGTCCAGCGCACGGCCGTCGATGCGGACCTTGGTGTCGAGCACCGAGTTGCGCATGGTGCTGTATTCCAGCTCGCCGAATTCCTTCGACAGTTCGGCCGGGTTCCAGCCGTCAGCGGCCACGCGGCCTGCCAGCGACTCGGTCACGTCCTTCTTGATCGCCGAGATGGCGTCACGGCGCTGCAGCTTGTCGCGCACCTGGAAGGCTTCGCCCAGGCGCGGGCCGATGGCTTCCTGCAGGGCGCTGATCAGCGCGGTGTTCTTGGCCGGGGCTTCCCAGGTCGACGGCTTGGTGCCGGCTTCCACGGTCAGCTCGTTGATCGCGTTGATGACCTTCTGCATTTCGCGATGACCGAAGGTCACAGCGCCCAGCATCACGTCTTCGGACAGCAGCGCGGCTTCGGATTCCACCATCAGCACGGCGTTGGCGGTACCGGCGACAACCAGCTCCAGCTCCGAATCCTTCAGTTCGGTCACGGTCGGGTTGAGGATGTACTCACCGTTCTTGTAACCCACCTTGGCGGCGGCGATCGGACCCTTGAACGGGGTGCCGGCCAGCGACAGCGCGGCCGAGGCGCCGATCAGGGCAGCGATGTCACCATCGATGTCCGGGTTCAGCGACATCACCGTGGCGATGATCTGAACTTCGTTCTTGTAGTCTTCCGGGAACAGCGGACGGATCGGGCGATCGATCAGGCGCGAAATCAGCGTCTCTTTTTCGGTCGCGCGGCCTTCGCGCTTGAAGAAGCCACCCGGGATACGGCCACCGGCGTAGAACTTCTCCTGGTAGTCACAGGTCAGGGGGAAGAAGTCCTGGCCCTCACGCGCGCTCTTGGCGGCAACGGCGGAGACCAGCAGCACGGTGTCGTCGAACTTGACGATGACGGCGCCACCTGCCTGACGGGCGATTTCGCCGGTTTCAAGCGTGACGGTGTGCTTGCCGTACTGGAAGGTTTTGGTGATTTTTGCCACGGGGGTTTCCTTGGATGATGCTTTCTTCAATGGACCGCGGGCGACCCTTGCCGCCGACGGGTGACCGGTTGTCCGGCCCAGGCGTTTATTGCGGTACTACCAAAACAAAACCGCGGCGCATTCCTGCGCCGCGGTGGGGGTTCGTGCTTAGCGACGCAGGCCGAGCTTTTCGATCAGGGCCTTGTAACGCGGAGCGTCTTTCTTCTTCAGGTAGTCGAGCAGGCTGCGGCGACGGTTGACCATCTGCAGCAGACCACGACGGCTGTGGTGATCCTTCTTGTGGGTCTTGAAGTGGCCGGTCAGCAGTTCGATGCGGGCGGTCAGCAGGGCGACCTGGACTTCCGGGGAGCCGGTGTCAGCCGCGCTGCGCTTGTTTTCTTCAATGACCTTCTGGGTGTCGATCGACATATCAGTTTTCTCTTGGATGCGTGGCCCGCAGAAACGTCCGGTTGACGTACCGCGCGACTCGCCGTTAACGAAAGGATGAACCCGCAGAACGCGGGAAGCCTGAAAAGGCCGCGAAATTGTAACGTCAGCGGCCGTCCGGGACAAGGACCGGGGTGGTGCCCGGCCGGGGCCGGTCAGAGGTTGAACAGGCGCTGCGGGGCCAGCAGACCGGTCTCGTCGACCTGCCCCAGGCCCTGGATCGCCTCGCCCGGCCCGAACACGACCACCCCACCCTGCGGCCAGCCAGCATCGCGGATGCGCTGGCCCACGCGGAAGCGAGGGGTCTGCTCCTCGTTCAGCGTAACCCGGGAGTAATGCGCCAGACCCGCGTCCAGCGGCAGCAGCAGGGCCTCCATGCCGGCCTCATCGCCCTGCTCGGCCAGGCCGCGCAGGGTCTCCAGGGTGACCATCGGCGCCTCACGGAAGGGATCCACCCACAGCCGGCGCAGGCCGGCGATATGGGCGCCGCAGCCCAGGGTCTCGCCCAGATCGCGGGCCAGGCTGCGGATGTAGGTGCCTGAACCGCAGGTCACCCGCAGCGACAGACGGGTCGGCTGCTGGTCCAGCACCTCCAGGGCGTGGACCTCCACGTCGCGTTCGGGGGCCTCGATGGCCTCACCGCGGCGCGCCTTCAGATACAGCGGCTCGCCGCCCTGCTTGAGCGCGGAGTAGATCGGCGCGCGCTGGCGGATGCGACCGCGCAGCGGTGCCAGCGCCGCCTCCAGTTCGGCCGCGCTGATGGCCGGCACCGGCCGCTCGCGCAGTACCGCGCCATCGGAATCATCGGTATCGGTGGTCTGGCCCAGCACCACCTCGGCGTCATAGGCTTTGGCCGAGCCCAGCAGCAGACCGGCGATCTTGGTAGCTTCACCAAAGCACAGTGGCAGCAGGCCAGTCGCCAGCGGATCCAGGCTGCCGGTGTGGCCGCCCTTCTCGGCGCGGTACAGACGGCGTGCCACCTGCAAGGCTGCGTTGGAGCTCATGCCGGTCGGCTTGTCGAGCAGCAGGATGCCATCCAGGCGACGGAACGAAATTCGGGGTGCCATGCATTCAATTCAAATCGGCGCCGTGTGGCGCTGCCGGTCAATCCGGCCTCCGGCGGAGCGGTCGCACTGCGACAGGCCCCGCCCCATAAGACAACAGCCCTTGCGGGCTGTTGGTCCATCAGGCGTTCTTTTCGCCTTCGTCGGCAGCATCGTCGCCACCGTCGTCATCGCCCTGCCGGCTCTTCTCTGCCGCCAGCGTATCGGGCAGATCGCGCAGGATGTTGTCGATGCGCTCGCCGCGATCCACCGAATCATCGTAGTGGAAGTGCAGCTCGGGCACGTGACGCAGCTTCATCGCACGCGCCAGCTCCATGCGCAGGCCCCAGGCCAGTTCCTTCAGGCCCTTCATCGCTTCCACCGAACGTTCGGGCATCAGCGCCGTGACGAAGATCTTGGCATGTGCCATGTCACGGGTGATTTCCACGTCGGAGACGCTCACCGAAGGCAGGCCGTGTTCACGCACTGCGTTGTGCACGAGTGTTCCCAGTTCACGGCGGATCTGGGCGGAAACACGGTCGGTTCGATGGAAGGTCTTTGGCACGGTAGGCGGACTCGTCTTGAAGGGTGATGCGAAAGCGAAAAAGCCGGACCGCGTGATGCGGTCCGGCCTGGAACATTACAGGGTGCGCGGCACTTCGATACGCTCGAAGCACTCGATCTGGTCACCCGGCTTGACGTCGTTGTAAGCCTTCACGCCGATACCGCATTCGGTACCGTTGCGGACTTCCTCGACGTTCTCCTTGAAGCGACGCAGCGATTCCAGCTCGCCTTCGAAGACCACGACGCTGTCGCGCAGGACGCGGATCGGCTTGCTGCGCTTCACCGTACCTTCGATGATCATGCAGCCTGCGACGGCACCGAACTTCGAGCTGCGGAACACATCGCGGACCTGGGCGATACCGATGATCTCTTCGCGGATTTCCACGCCGAGCAGACCGGAGGCCACCTGCTTCACCTGATCGATCACGTCATAGATGATCGAGAAGTAACGCAGGTCCACACCGTTGGACTCGATGATGCGACGCGCGGAGGCGTCGGCACGCACGTTGAAGCCGATGACGGTGGCCTTGGAGGCAACCGCCGAGTTGGCGTCCGATTCGGTGATGCCGCCCACGCCGGAGTGGATCACGTTGATGCGGATGTCGTCGTTGGACAGCGCGACCAGTGCCTGGCTCAGCGCCTGCACCGAACCCTGCACGTCGGCCTTGATCACCAGGTTCAGCACCTGCTGGCCATCGCCCTTGCCCAGGGTCGCCATGATGTCTTCCATGCGGCTGCCAGCGGACTGCACCAGGCGCGATTCACGGCGCTTGGTTTCGCGCTGCTGCGCGACGTCCTTGGCCAGACGCTCGTCTTCGACCACGACGAAGTCATCGCCGGCATCCGGCACGCCGGACAGACCCAGCACCTGCACCGGAATCGACGGGCCAGCCTGGTCGGGCTGTGCGCCGGTTTCGTCGAACAGGGCGCGCACGCGGCCGTACTGGATACCGCAGACCAGGTAATCGCCCTTCTTCAGCGAACCCTGCTGCACCAGCACGGTGGCGATCGGGCCACGGCCCTTGTCCAGCGAGGACTCGATGACCACGCCGCTGGCGCGGCCGTCGGCCACGGCCTTCAGCTCCAGCAGTTCGGCCTGGATCGAGATCGCGTCCAGCAGGTCGTCGATGCCCAGGCCAGCCTTGGCCGAGATCTCGACCATCTGGGTATCGCCACCGAAGTCTTCGGACACGACCTGCTCGGTGAGCAGCTCGTTCTTGACGCGCATCGGATCGGCGCCGGACTTGTCGATCTTGTTGATCGCCACGATCAGCGGCACACCCGCCGAACGGGCGTGCTGGATGGCTTCCTTGGTCTGCGGCATGACGCCGTCATCGGCCGCCACCACCAGCACCACGATGTCGGTCAGCTTGGCACCGCGGGCACGCATGGACGTAAACGCCGCGTGGCCCGGGGTATCCAGGAAGCTGATCACGCCCTTCGGCGTTTCAACGTGGTACGCACCGATGTGCTGGGTGATGCCACCGGCTTCGCCCGTGGCGACCTTGGTGCGGCGGATGTAATCCAGCAGCGAGGTCTTGCCGTGATCGACGTGGCCCATGATGGTGACCACCGGCGGACGTGCCACCGGCTCGCCCTGGTTGCCACCGGCCAGCGCCAGCAGCGCGTCTTCGGCGTCGTTGGTGTTGGCACGGATCACGTTGTGGCCGAGTTCTTCGGTCACCAGCGCGGCGGTGTCGTGGTCGATGGTCTGGGTGATGGTCGCCATGACGCCCATCTTGAACAGCGCCTTGACCACATCGCCGCCCTTGACGGCCAGCTTCTGGGCCAGATCGGCGACGGTGATGGTGTCGCCGATGGTGACGTCACGCACGATCGGAGCGACCGGACGTTCGAAGCCATGGGCACCACCGCCACTGCGCGACTGGTTGCTGTCACGGCGGCTGCCGTGCTGCACGCGCCCGGTCGGACGACCGCGCGAGTTGCTGTTGTTGCCGCGGCGGGCACGATCGGCGGCCGACAGATGCAGCTGACCGGCAAAGCGGTTGCCACCATCGTCGTCGCGCTTGGCGCCCGGACGGTTGTTGTTGTTCGAGTTGCGATCGTCCGAACGCGGCGCCGGACGGGCAGCCGACGGTGCCGCCGGGCGCGCATTGCGCGCCGGTGCATCGGCAGCAGCCGGCTTGGCGGCAACCGGGGCCGGGGCCGGCGGTGCGTTCTTGGCCGCTTCGGCAGCGGCTTCAGCCGCCTTGCGCTCGGCTTCGGCACGTTCCTTGGCGTCGATTTCTTCCTGACGCTTGCGGGCGATCTCTTCATCGCGCGCACGGTCCTTCTCGGCCAGTGCGCGCTGCTCGTCCAGATTGCGCTGGCGGGATTCCTCCAGCTTGCGCAGGATGTCGGCGCGCTCCTCATCCGCGGTCATCGGCTTGCCGCTGGCGTCCTTCATGTAGGTACGCTTCTGGCGCACTTCCACGTTGACGGTGGTCTTGCTGCGGCCGGCACTGACGGTCACTTCCTGCAACTTGCGACGGTTCAGGGTGATCTTCTTGGCGGCTTCGTCGGTGCTCTCGACGGGCTGCTCGGTCTTGCCGTGCGAGCGACGAAGGAAGCCCAGGAGCTTCACCTTCTCGGTACTGGTCACGACCTGGTCGGGACCGCTGAACTTCATGCCGGCTTCGGCAAGTTGTACGAGCAGTTTATCGACCGGGGTATTGACCAGTTCGGCAAGCTTGCGGATGGTGGTTTGCTGCGACATTCGGATCCTATGATCTGGTTGGCGCTCCCTCGAAACGTGCGAAGGCAGCGCGGAGTCTAAGCCCTGAGCGGGTCAGGGCACTGTTCATCGCTGGCTCATTCGCCGCGCTCCAGGCGGGCGATCTCCTCGGCTCGGGCGGCAAGGATCAGGGCGGCGGCGCGCTCCTGGTCCATGTCCTCGATGCCGAACTCGAGGATCTCGTCGGCGGCCAGGTCCGACAGGTCCTCACTGGTACGCACGCCGTGACCGGCCAGGGCGTAGGCGGTTGCCTCGTCCATGCCTTCCAGGGCGAGCAGGTCTTCCGACGGCGAGCCGTCTTCCAGACCTTCTTCCACCGCCAGCGCTTCGTTGAGCAGCGCATCGCGGGCACGGGCACGCAGCTCTTCGACGATGTCTTCGTCGAAGCCTTCCACGGCCAGCAGTTCGCCGACCGGG
Source organism: Stenotrophomonas sp. RIT-551 (assembly GCF_026241915.1). Taxonomy (NCBI): domain Bacteria; kingdom Pseudomonadati; phylum Pseudomonadota; class Gammaproteobacteria; order Lysobacterales; family Lysobacteraceae; genus Stenotrophomonas; species Stenotrophomonas sp. RIT-551. The sequence goes on from NZ_JAPJIU010000012.1 coordinate 83,989, forward strand.
ACGTAGGCGATTTCTTCCACGGTGTTGAAGCCTTCGGTCACCAGGATGGCGGCGATTTCTTCATCCACTTCCAGCTTGTCCATGAACAGCTGGCGGGCAACGCCCTGCTCTGCCTCGGACTTGGCGGTCACCTGGTCCTGGGTCATCACATTGAGCTGCCAACCGGTCAGGCGGCTGGCAAGACGGACGTTCTGGCCGCCCTTGCCGATCGCCTGGGCCAGGCGCTCTTCCGCCACGGCCAGGTCCATCGAGTGCTTTTCTTCATCGACGATGATCGACTGCACTTCCGCCGGCGCCATCGCATTGATGACGAAGTTGGCGGGGTTCTCGTTCCACAGCACGATGTCCACGCGCTCGCCGTTGAGCTCGTTGGACACGGCCTGCACGCGCGAACCGCGCATGCCGATGCACGCACCGATCGGATCGGTACGCGAATCGTGGGCCAGCACGGCGATCTTGGCGCGGTCGCCCGGATCACGTGCGCAGGCCTTGATCTCGACCAGGCCCTGGCCGACTTCCGGCACTTCGAGCTTGAACAGTTCGATCATGAATTCCGGGGCGGCGCGGCTGATGAACAGCTGCGGTCCACGCGGTTCCGAACGGACTTCGGCCAGGTAACCGCGCACGCGGTCGCCAGCGCGCAGCACGTCGCGCGGAATGCCCTTGTCCTTCGGAATGAAGGCCTCGGCGTTGCCGCCCAGGTCCACATAGATGTTGCCGCGCTCGGCGCGCTTGACCACACCGGTGACCAGTTCGCCAACGCGATCCTTCCACGCATCGACCACCTGCTGACGCTCGGCCTCGCGCACGCGCTGGACGATCACCTGCTTGGCGGCCTGTGCGGCGATACGGCCGAAGTCCGGGTTTTCGATCTGCTCTTCGATGAAATCGCCGACTTCCACGCCGTCGGCTTCATCGATGGCGTCCATCAGACGGATCTGGCGGTCCGGAGACTCCATGACCACGTCATCGGCCACCACTTCCCAGCGGCGGAAGGTTTCGTAGTTGCCGTCCTTGTGGTCGATCGACACACGGGCCAGCACTTCTTCTTCCGGGTAACGCTTTTTGGCAGCCGAAGCCAACGCTGCCTCGATGGCATCGAAGATGACTTCGCGCGGGACGCCTTTTTCGTTGGCGACCGCATCCACTACCAGCAAAAGTTCCTTGCTCATTGGCTCACTCCGCGCGCGGCTTTTTGGCCGCCGGCTCGTTGGATGGTTTCTTGTTCGCCTTGCCACCCTGTTTGGGTGCCGGGCCAGTCGGTTTGGTCGGAGCCAGGCCGAGGGCGGCCCAGTCCGGCATGATGCGTGCCTTGTCGATGTTTTCGATGTCGGCGGTGAACGGAGCATTGTCGACCTTGAAGGTCACCGTGCCCTGTTCGATATCCACGGCGAGAATCTCGCCCTGCAGACGGCGGCGGCCGTCCTGCGGCAGGCTGAGCGTCACCTTGGCCGATTCGCCGATGGCGCGCTGGAACTGCTCACCGGTGAACAGCGGGCGGTCCACGCCCGGCGAAGACACTTCCAGCGTGTAGTTCGCCGTGATCGGGTCTTCGACGTCCAGCTGGGCGGACACTTCGCGGCTGACGCGCTCGCAATCGTCGATGTTGACGATGCGCTCGGGCTGTTCGGCCAGCGGCACGTCGATGTACAGGCGCAGCGTGGCACCACCCGGGGCGGTCAGATATTCCACGCCCAGCAGCTCGAGACCCAGCGACTGAACGGTGGGGGCGAGCAGATTCGCGATTTCGGTTGCCTTGTCGCTCACAGTCGGCCTTGATTCGTTGAAAAGAAATACGGTCTGGTCCATGGCTTGGACCACCTTCCGGAAACAACAAAGGGCCCGTTGGGCCCCTGTCCGGTACAACTCCGGTCATGCTGGATTCCGGTGCAGATGCGCACGTGGTGCGAATCTGCGAGCCCAGCGTTCCGGGGGGTCACGGCGGCCTGGGTACAGGTTGCCGTTCCTGGAAGCCGGTCGCGGGGCCTGTTCATATCCCTTGAGGGGATAGGAATAGACAGTCCGCTAAGCCACTGATGATAGCCGTTGCACCGCGCTGGTGCAATGGTTGGGGTGGCCTCTGGCGTCCCTGTTCGAAAAGCTGAACAGCCAAGCGGCTGTGTAACCTTCGTCGTGGGCAGCGGCGCGGGCAGGTCCGAAGAAGGCGCCGTGACCCAACGAAAAAAGCGACCTCGTTGCCGAGATCGCCTTTTCGTCTACTGCATCTGCACTGCAGATTTTCTGTGGTAGCGGGGGCAGGATTTGAACCTGCGACCTTCGGGTTATGAGCCCGACGAGCTGCCAGACTGCTCCACCCCGCAGCAGAAGCGGAATTGTAAGGGAGTTTTCATCCCCGTGCAACCCCATGTTGAAACGAATACCTCGCACCGAGGAACGGCAGCCGGGGGACGGTTTCCTCCCCTGCCCAGGAGAGCAGCCGACCAACGGTCGGCTCTACCGGGCCTGGAACGAAAAAAGCGACACCGTCTCCGGTATCGCTTGATTCGTCCACTGCCTCCGGTTTGCACCGGAGCTATATGGTAGCGGGGGCAGGATTTGAACCTGCGACCTTCGGGTTATGAGCCCGACGAGCTGCCAGACTGCTCCACCCCGCAGCAGAAGCGGATGAGTGCGGAAGGCCCGGGGGACTTCCTAGCAACGATCTTCTGGCGAAACCGCTGCATCAACAACTCAGGAGATGAATATTACACGAGTTGCGCACGTTTGTATCGTTTTTTACGAAATTTGTGCAAATGCCTGCTGGCACCACACCATGATCGGGTTCCACGCCACGCCCAGGGCCAGCAGCGCCAGCGCGTTCACGCCCAGCACCACGCCCAGCACGCGGTCGTTGTTGGCCGGCAGCGGCTCGCCCACCGGCTCATCGAAGTACATGACCTTGATGACGCGCAGGTAGTAGAAGCAGCCGATCACGGCGCAGATCACGCCGACCATGGCCAGCCACAGCATGTCGCCCTGGATCGCCGCGCCGAGGACGGCCAGCTTGGTCCAGAAGCCCAGGAACGGCGGGATGCCTGCCAGCGACGCCATGATGCACAGCACCAGGCCGGCCATCCACGGGTTGCGGGCATTGAGGCCCTTGAAGTCTTCGATCTTCTCCGCTTCAAAGCCGTTGCGCGACAGCGCGATGATCGCGCCGAACGCGGCCGTGGACATGATCGCGTAGCTCAGGGCGTAGAACAGCGCCGCCGAGTAGCCACGCTCGCCACCACCGGCCATGCCCATCAGCAGGAAGCCGATGTGCGAGACGGTCGAGAAGGCCAGCATGCGCTTGAGGTTGGTCTGCGCGATCGCCATCAGGTTGCCGATTACCAGCGACAGTGCGGCCAGCCCACCAATGAGGTACTTCCACTCGTCGGCCAGCGGGCCCACGCCCATCTCCAGCAGGCGGTAGGCCATGCCGAACGCGGCCAGCTTCGGGGCCGAGCTGATGAACAGCGCGACCGGTGCCGGGGCACCCTGGTACACGTCGGGCAGCCACATGTGGAACGGGGCGGCACCCAGCTTGAAGGCCACGCCGGCGATCATGAACACCGCGCCGGTCAGCAGCAGCATCTTCTCTTCGGTGTGCGGAATGGCAGCGTTGATCGCATCCAGATGCAGCGAGCCGGTGGCGCCGTAGATCAGCGACATGCCGTACAGCAGCAGGCCCGAGGCCAGCGAACCGAGCACGATGTACTTCATCGCCGCTTCCGAGGCCAGACCGTTCTCACGGTTGCTGGCGACCAGTGCGTACGAGCACAGCGCCAGCAGTTCCAGGCCCAGGTAGACCATCAGCAGGCTGCCGGCCGAGACCAGGATCATCATGCCTGCGGTGGCGAACAGGATCAGCACCGGGATCTCACCTTGGTACAGCTTGCGCTCGCGCAGGTAGCTCCAGCCGTAGATCAGGGTCAGGCCGCTGCACAGCACGATCACGGTCTTCATCACGTCGGCCGCGTTGTCGCGGACGAACATGCCGTGGAAGACCTCGCCCTGCCCGCCCATTCCGGTGGCGAGCATGAAGAACACGACCGCCAGCGCAGCGATCGAGAACAGGTGGGTCCAGATCTTGTTCTTCTCACTGATGAAAAGATCAAGCATCAACAGGGCGAACGCACTGCCGACCAGCACCAGCTCGGGAGCGAGCGGCGGGAGGTCAGCGGCGGTCAGTGGCAACAGCGGCGAGGTGGTCATCATCAAATCCTGGAATCAATACTCTCGACGGCCCGATTACAGCAGCTTGCTGGATGCGATCTGCATCGCCAGCTTCGCGATCGAGGGCTCCATCAGGTCGGTCAGCGGCTTGGGGTACAGGCCCAGGGCAAGGGTGCCCACGGCGAATACACCCAACACCAGCCACTCGCGACCGTTGATGTCCTTCAGTTCGGCGACATGGGCGTTGGCCACTTCACCGAAGAACACGCGCTTGTACAGCCACAGCGTATACGCCGCGGTGATCACCAGGGTGCTCGCCGCGCCGAGTGCCAGCCACGGATTGCGCTGGAAGCTGGCCATGATGATCATGAATTCACCGACGAAGCCGCTGGTACCCGGCAGGCCGGCATTGGCCATGAAGAACAGCATGGCGAAGGTGGCGAACCAGGGCATCACGTTGACCACGCCGCCGTAATCGGCGATGCGGCGGCTGTGCATGCGGTCGTACAGGACGCCGACGCAGGAGAACATCGCGCCGGACACGAAGCCGTGCGAGACCATCTGCACCATCGCGCCCTGCAGGCCCAGACGGGCGGCATCCGGGTTGCCGGCGTCGCGCACCAGCCACATGGCGATGAAGGTACCCAGGGTCACGAAGCCCATGTGCGCGATCGACGAATAGGCGATCAGCTTCTTCATGTCGTCCTGCACCAGGGCGACCAGGCCAACGTAGATCACCGCCACCAGCGACAGCGCGATCACCAGCCAGGCCCACTCATGCGAGGCGTCCGGCACGATCGGCAGGTTGAAGCGCAGGAAGCCGTAGCCACCGATCTTCAGGGCGATGGCGGCCAGGATCACCGAACCGGCGGTCGGCGCTTCCACGTGGGCGTCCGGCAGCCAGGTGTGGACCGGGAACATCGGCACCTTGACCGCGAAGGCGATCAGGAAGGCGAAGAAGATCCACGTCTGTTCCTTGCCCGACAGCTGCAGCTGGTACAGGTCGGCCAGCTGGAAGCTGCCGCCCTTCAGGTACAGGTAGATCAGGGCTACCAGCATCAGCACCGAGCCGAGGAAGGTGTACAGGAAGAACTTGAGCGCGGCGTAGATGCGGCGCGGGCCGCCCCAGACACCGATGATCAGGAACATCGGGATCAGCATCGCTTCGAAGAACACGTAGAACAGCATCGCGTCCGTCGCCGAGAAGATACCGACGGTGACACCCTCCAGGATCAGGAAGGCGGCCACGTACTGGTTCACGCGCTTGTCGATCGCGCTCCAGGCACCGATCAGGGCCAGCACCGAGACCAGCGTGGTCAGCAGGATCAGCGCGATCGCGATGCCGTCGACGCCGAGGTTGTAGCCGATGTCGTAGGCGGGGATCCAGGCGCGGGTCTCGACGAACTGCAGTGCGTCGATTCCCGTGTCATAGCCGCTGAGCAGCGACAGGCTGGCCACGAAGGTCAGCACCGCGACGCCCAGGGACGCCCACCGGGCGGTTTGGGCATCCCGGATGGCAAGGATCAATGCACCGCCGATGATCGGCAGCCAGATGAGAACACTAAGTAGGGGCCAGTTCGACACGTCTTCTTATTCCGTACAGGTCATCAACGCAGGTAATGCATCAGGACGCCCAGAAGGGCAATCAGGCCGATGATCATCGCGAAGGCGTAGTGATAGAGGAAACCGGATTGGGTGCGACGCAGCAGGTTGGCCGCCAGATCGATCAGGCGCGCCGAACCGTTGACCACCACACCATCGACCACATTCGTGTCGATCGCGCGCGAAACCTTGCCGAGCTTGATACCGCCGCCGGCGAAACCGCCGATCCAGAGCTTGTCGAAGCCGTACTTGTTCTCCAGCACCGACACGATCGGCGCGAAGGTCTTGCGGGCCTTGCCGGCCAGTTCCGGCTTCCACAGGTAGAACAGCGCCGCCAGCAGGAAGCCGACCACCGTCAGGATGAAGGCCGGGGCCATCATGCCGTGGATCGCGAAGGCCACCGGGCCGTGGAATTCTTCGGCCAGCGCACCAATGGTGTTGCGCGCCGGGTCGTAGAAATCAACGATGCCGGTGAAGAACGTGTGCACCTGGCCCGGGATGGCGGTGTCGGCGTGGTGGCCGGCCCAGTCGGTGCCATACAGCATCGGACCGATGCTGAAGAAACCGATGACCATCGAGGGGATCGCCAGCAGGATCAGCGGCAGCGTCACCACCCACGGGGTTTCGTGCGGCTCATGCGCGCCATGGCCGTGGCCATGATCGTCATGATGCGCGTCGCCATGGTGGGCGTCGGCTGCGTGCGCGTCTGCGGCGTGATGATCGTCATGGCCATGGCCGTGATCGTCATGCGCATCGCGGAAGCGTTCCTTGCCATGGAAGGTCAGGAACAGCAGGCGGAAGCTGTAGAAGCTGGTGACGACCACGCCACCCAGCACCGCCCAGTACCCGTAGGTCGCCACCCAGCTCGAGGAGACATGCGCGTGGTGCTGCGCGGCCTCGATGATGGTGTCCTTGGAGTAGAAGCCGGAGAAGAACGGGGTGCCGACGAGGGCCAGCGTACCGATCCACATGGTGATGAAGGTGATCGGCATGTACTTGCGCAGGCCGCCCATCTTGCGCATGTCCTGCTCGTGGTGCATGGCGATGATCACCGAGCCCGCGCCGAGGAACAGCAGCGCCTTGAAGAAGGCATGGGTCATCAGGTGGAACACGGCCGCCGAGTAGGCCGACACACCCAGGGCGACGGTCATGTAGCCCAGCTGGGACAGCGTGGAGTACGCGACGACGCGCTTGATGTCGTTCTGCACGATGCCGATCAGGCCGGTGAAGAACGCGGTGGTGGCACCGATGAACAGCACGAAGTTCAGCGCGGTCTGCGACAGCTCGAACAGCGGCGACATGCGGGTGACCATGAAGATGCCCGCGGTGACCATGGTCGCGGCGTGGATCAGGGCCGAGATCGGGGTCGGGCCTTCCATCGAGTCCGGCAGCCAGACGTGCAGCGGCACCTGGGCCGACTTGCCCATCGCACCGATGAACAGGCAGATGCAGATCACGGTGGCGACCGACCAGATCACCGGCTCGCTCATCACCGGAATGGAGGTGCCGAACAGGTTGATCGTGCCCGACCAGATCTGGATCAGCGCATCCGGGTGGCCCAGCACCTGCGCATTGGCGAACACGGTGGCGTAATCGAGGGTGCCGAACACCCACAACACGCCGGCGATGCCGAGGATGAAGCCGAAGTCACCGACACGGTTGACCAGGAAGGCCTTCATGTTGGCGAAGATGGCGGTCGGGCGCTTGAACCAGAAGCCGATCAGCAGGTACGAGACCAGGCCCACCGCTTCCCAGCCGAAGAACAGCTGCAGGAAGTTGTTGCTCATCACCAGGGTGAGCATCGAGAAGGTGAACAGCGAGATGTAGCTGAAGAACCGCTGGTAGCCCGGGTCGTCCTGCATGTAGCCGATGGTGTACACGTGCACCAGGAAGGACACGAAGGTCACCACGACCATCATCATCGCGGTGAGCTTGTCGACCATGAAGCCGACGTGCGCCGAGTACTGGCCCACTTCGAAGAACGTATAGATGTTCTGGTTGAACGGCTGGGCGCCGCCCCACAGCAGCATGTACAGCACATAGCTGGACAGCACGCAGCTGACCGCCACGCCGAGGATGGTGACCGCCTGCGCGCCAGCGCGACCGACCTGACGACCGAACAGGCCGGCGATGATGCTGCCGAACAGCGGTGCGAGCACCACTGCGATCAACAGACTCTTGGAGAGAGTGATTTCCATCTACGGATCAGCCCTTCAGCGAATCGACTTCGCCGACATTGATGGTGCGGCGAGTACGGAACAGGGTTACCAGGATCGCGAGGCCGATGGCGGCCTCGGCCGCGGCCACGGTCAGGATGAAGAAGACGAACAGCTGTCCGGCCGTATCACCCATCTCACGCGAGAACCCGACGAAATTGATGTTGACCGACAGCAGCATCAACTCGATGGACATCAGCAGCACGATGATGTTCTTGCGGTTGAGGAAGATGCCGGCAAGGCTGATGCAGAACAGCACCGCGCCGAGCGCCAGAATGTGGCCAAGCGTGATCATGGCTGCGCCTCCTCGTTGCTGGACGGCTTGATGTTGGTGTGCACGACCGGCTTCTCCGCGTCCATCTTGACCACGCGCAGGCGGTCGCTGCCCTTGACCATGGTCTGCTCGGACGGGTTCTGGGTCTTCAGGCCGGTGCGGCGACGCAGGGTCAGCATCACGGCGGCAACCACGGCCACGGTCAGGATGACGGCGGCGAACTCGAACGGCAGCAGGTATTCGGTGAACAGGCTGCGGGCCAGCCAGGTGATGTTGGAGGTGTCGGCAGCCAGCGCGGCAGCGTTGTCGGCCGGGAACGGATTGACCGCCCTGCCCTTCACGCCGATCAGCACCAGCATCTGCACCAGCATCGTGACCGCCACCACCAGGCCGAGCGGCAGGTAACGCACCCAGCCCTCACGCAGGTTGGAGGGATCGATGTCCAGCATCATCACCACGAACAGGAACAGCACCATGACCGCGCCGACGTAGACCAGCACCAGGGCCACGCCCAGGAACTCGGCGCCGACCAGGATCCAGATGCAGGCCACGGAGAAGAAGGTCAGGATCAGGCACAACACGGCATAGACCGGATTGCGCACGCTGATCACCGCCGCGGCGGAAATGCCCGCCACGATGGAGAAGACCCAGAAACTGATATTTACCCAATCCATCATTCGACCTCAGCGGAAAGCGGCATCGGCGGCGCGACGCTCGGCGATCTCGGCTTCAAGCCGATCACCGATGGCCAGCAGCTGCGGCTTGGTAACGATGTTCTCGCCACGGTTCTCGAAGTGGTACTCGAGAATGTGGGTCTCGACGATCGAGTCCACCGGGCAGCTTTCTTCGCAGAAGCCGCAGAAGATGCACTTGAACAGATCGATGTCGTAACGGGTGGTACGGCGGGTGCCGTCCTCGCGCTTGGCCGAATCGATGGTGATCGCCAGCGCCGGGCACACCGCTTCGCACAATTTGCATGCGATGCAGCGTTCCTCGCCGTTGGGGTAGCGGCGAAGCGCATGCAGGCCGCGGAAACGCGGCGACTGCGGGAACTTCTCCATCGGGTACATCAGCGTGTACTTGGGCTTGAAGGCGTACTTCAGGGTCAGCCACAGACCACCGAGCAGCTCAAGGAGCAGCAGGCTTTTGAAGTAATGGGTAATTCGGTTCATCGCTTAGACGCCCTTCTGGATCACGCCGTAAAACACCATCAACGCCGTCACTGCAATCCAGAAGATGGTGAGCGGGATGAAGACCTTCCAGCCCAGACGCATGATCTGGTCGTAACGGAAGCGCGGGAAGCTGGCACGGAACCAGATGTAGGAGCTGGCGAAGAAGAAGACCTTCAGCAGCAGCCACGGCCAGCCGCCCACCCAGATCCACTCAACCCACGGCGCAATGGCCTGGTTGCTGAGCTGGATGTCGAACCAACCTTGGAACGGGCTCAGCCAACCACCGAGGAAGAAGATCGAGATCAGGAAGCTGATCAGGATCATGTTGGCGTATTCGGCCAGGAAGAACAGCGCGAAGGCACCACCGGAGTACTCGACCATGTGGCCGGCCACGATTTCCGATTCACCTTCCACGACGTCGAACGGCGCGCGGTTGGTTTCGGCAACGCCGGACACCCAGTACACGATGAACAGCGGGAACAGCGGCAGCAGGAACCAGTCGAACAGACCGGAGTTGCCCGCCTGCGCCATCACGATGTTGCTCAGGTTGAGGCTGCCCGAAGCGATCATCACGCCGACCAGGGCAAAGCCCATCGCGATTTCGTAGCTGATCATCTGCGCCGAGGCACGCATCGCACCGAGGAACGCGTACTTCGAGTTGGAGGCCCAACCGGCCAGGATGATGCCGTACACGCCCAGCGAGGTCATCGCCAGCAGGTACAGCAGGCCGGCGTTGGCGTTGGAGAGCACGATCCGGGCGTCGAAGGGAATCACCGACCATGCCGCGAAGGCCGGGCCCAGGGTGATCAGCGGCGCCAGGATGAACATCGCCTTGTGCGAGCTGCTCGGCTGGATGATTTCCTTGAACAGCAGTTTGAAGACGTCGGCGAAGGCCTGGAAGATGCCCATGCCGACATACATCGGGCCATGACGCACGTGCATCCAGCCGATCAGCTTGCGCTCCCAGACCACGTAGAAGGCCACCGAGATGATCACCGGCATGGCGATCACCAGGATCTTCAGGATGATCCAGAGCAGCGCGCCGATGTCGCCCAGTGACAGCAGCCACTGGTGCAGCGGATCGACCGCGTTCAACAGCAATTCGTTCATGCAGCCACCACCGTTACGCGTGCGGCACCCAGCGGTGCGGTTGCACCGTGGCCCGATTCAATCCAGACCGACCCAGCGGCAACGCGGGCGTCGACCACCACCGGCAAGGTGGCACGGCCGGCATCGGTGCCGACCTTGGCCATCTGGCCTTCCACCAACTGCAGGCGGGCAGCGTCGTCGGCGTTGAGCACGATGCGCGGGGCGTTGTTGAGCGGATGCGACTGCAGCGCCTGGGCACGACGGACCACCGCATCGGTGCGGTAGATCGCGGCGGTCGAGGTCACTTCCAGGCCCTCGCCCGCCACCGGCGTGGCCGCCGAAGACGACACGTTGACGCTGACCGCGGCCAGGCTGGCGCGCAGGCCGGCCAGATCGGTGAACTCGAAACCGGCCAGCGACAGTTCGCCGCCCAGTGCACGCAGCACGCGCCAGCCTTCACGCGCCTCGCCCGGCAGCTTGCCGCCGGCACGCGCCGACTGCTCGCGACCATCGAGGTTGGTCAAGGTGGCATCCACTTCCGGCAGCGCGCCGATCGGCAGGATCACGTCGGCCACATCGCGGGTCGAGGCACAGGCGAACTGGCTGAAGGCCACCACCTGGGCACCGGCCAGTGCCTTGCGGGCAGCGGCGGCGTCGGCGAAGTCCAGGCCCGGCTCGATGCCGTAGATGGCGTACGCCTTGCGCGGCTGCGCCAGCATGGCGTTGACGTCCTTGCCGGCCGGCAGCACGCCGGCGCGGGTCAGGCCCACGGCATTGGCGCCCTGCGGGATGCGGCACAGCTTGGCACCGGTCGCAGCGGCGAAATCACGCGCGGCGGCGCGGATCGCGGCAGCCTGCGGGTGGTTTTCGGCGATGCCACCGACGATCAGCACGGCATTGCTGGCGCCCTTGACCGCGTCGCGCAGGTCGGCATTGCCGAGCGCGTCGATGAAGGCCGACGGGGCAACGATCTGCTTGCTGGCCAGCTTGAACGCGAAATCGAAGTCCACCGGGTTGACGGCATGGATCTTCGCGTTGCGCGTGGTCTGTGCCTTGCGCAGCCGGGCATGCAGCAGCGGCAGCTCGTGGCGGATGTTGCTGCCGAGCACGACGATGCTGTCCGCGCCTTCGATCTCGGCCAGCGGCAGGCCGAAGACTTCGGCGGTGGCGGCGTCGGAGAAGTCGCGGTTGTTGATGCGGTGATCGATGTTGGTGGTGCCCAGGCCGGTGGCGAGGCGGGCCAGCAGCGCGCCCTCCTCGTTCGAGGCCGACGGGTGCACCAGCACGCCGAGGTCGTCGCCCTGGTTCGCGGCGAAGATTTCCTTGGCGGCGGCCAGGCCTTCAGCCCAGCTCACTTCCTTCCACTCGCCGTTGACCTTGCGCAGCGGCTTGACCGCACGGTCATCGCTGTACAGGCCCTGGTGCGAATAGCGGTCGCGATCGGACAGCCAGCATTCGTTGACGGCTTCGTTGTCGCGCGGCACTGCGCGCAGCACTTCGCCGCGACGCACGTGCAGGAACAGGTTCGAGCCCATCGCGTCGTGGTAACCCAGCGACTCACGCGCGGTCAGTTCCCACGGACGGGCGCGGAACTGGAACACCTTGTTGGTCAGCGCGCCGACCGGGCAGACATCGACGACGTTGCCGGACAGCTCGGTGGTCAGCGGCTTGCCGTCGTAGGTGCCGATCTGCAGGTTTTCACCGCGGTACATGCCACCCAGTTCGTAGGTACCGGCAACGTCGGCGGTGAAGCGGACGCAGCGGGTGCACTGGATGCAGCGGGTCATTTCCGTGGCGACCAGCGGACCGATGTCCTCGTCGGGCACCACGCGCTTGCGCTCGTTGAAGCGGCTGACCGAACGGCCATAGCCCAGCGACACGTCCTGCAGCTCGCACTCGCCGCCCTGATCGCAGATCGGGCAGTCCAGCGGATGGTTGATCAGCAGGAATTCCATCACCGAGCGCTGGAACTTCAGCGCCTTTTCACTGCGGGTGGCGACCTTCATGCCATCCATGACCGGCGTGGCGCAGGCCGGTGCCGGCTTGGGCGACTTTTCCACGTCGACCAGGCACATGCGGCAGTTGGCGGCGATCGGCAGCTTCTCGTGGTAGCAGAAGCGCGGGATCGGAATGCCGGCCTTGTCGGCGGCCTGGATGATCATCGAGCCCTTGGGCACGACCAGGGACTGGCCGTCGATTTCGACGGTCACGTGATCCGGTGGCACGCTCGGGTTTACGGGTTGCGCGCTCATGCGGCGGCTGCCTCCACCTTCTTGCCGTCAACCATCGAATGACCGTTGACGATGTAGTACTCGAATTCGTCCCAGAACTGGCGCAGGAAGCCCTGGATGGGCCATGCCGCCGCTTCACCGAACGCGCAGATGGTGTGGCCTTCGATCTGGCCGGCCACCGTCTTCAACTGATGCAGGTCTTCCATCGTGGCCTTGCCGGCGACGATGCGCTCCAGCACGCGGTGCATCCAGCCGGTGCCTTCACGGCACGGGGTGCACTGCCCACAGGATTCCTTGTGGAAGAACTGGCTGATGCGGCAGGCGAACTTGACGCAGCAGACGCTGTCGTCCAGCACCACGATGGCGCCCGACCCCAGACCGGTGCCCAGGGCACGCAGGGTGTCGTAGTCCATCTGCAGGCCCTTGAGCTCTTCAGCCTTCAGCACCGGCATCGAGACGCCGCCCGGGACCGCGCCCTTGAGCGTGCGGCCCGGCTTCAGACCACCGGCCATTTCCAGCAGCTCGTCGAAGGTGGTGCCCAGCGGCACTTCGAAGTTGCCGCCCTTCTGCACGCAGCCGGAGACCGAGAAGATCTTCGGGCCGCCGTTCTTGGTCAGGCTCAGGCCCTGGAACCACTCCGGACCGTTGCGGATGATCGCCGGCACCGAGGCATAGGTCTCGGTGTTGTTGATCGTCGACGGCTTGCCGTACAGGCCGAAGTTGGCCGGGAACGGCGGCTTGTAGCGCGGCTGGCCCTTCTTGCCTTCCAGCGATTCCATCAGCGCGGTTTCTTCGCCGCAGATGTACGCGCCGGCGCCCAGCGCACCGTAGATGTCGATGTCCACGCCGCTGCCGAGGATGTCCTTGCCCAGCCAGCCGTTCGCGTACGCGTCGGCCAGGGCCTGCTCGAAGTTCTCGAACGGCTCGTGGTGGAACTCGCCACGCAGGTAGTTGTAGCCCACGGTCGAGCCGGTGGCGTAGCAGGCGATCGCCATGCCTTCCACCACCGAATGCGGGTTGTAACGCAGGATGTCGCGGTCCTTGCAGGTACCCGGCTCGGATTCATCCGAGTTGCACAGGATGTACTTCTGCATCGTGCCCTTGGGCATGAAGGACCACTTCAGGCCGGTCGGGAAGCCCGCGCCGCCACGGCCGCGCAGGTTGGACTGCTTGACCATCTCGATGACCTGCTCCGGCGAGATCTTCTCTTCGAGGATCTTGCGCAGGGCGGCGTAACCGCCGGTCTTGAGGTAGTTTTCATACGACCACGGAGTGTCGTAATGCAGGGTGGTGTAGACCACCTGGTGCGGCAACGGTGCGGGACCGACCGGACCACTGGGTGCGTGATGATGTGCCATGTCTTACTCCAACCCGTCCAGCAGCTCGTCGACTTTCTCGACGGTCAGGCGCTCGTGGTAATGGCCGTTGATGACCATCATCGGCGCACCGGCGCAACCGGCCAGGCATTCTTCTTCGCGCTTGAGGTAGATGCGGCCATCGGCGGTGGACTGACCGGTCTTGCAGCCGAGCTTCTTCTCGGCGTGCGCGACCAGGTCTTCGGCGCCGTTCAACCAGCAGCTGATGTTGGTGCAGAAGGCGACGTTGTGGCGGCCGACCTTCTCCAGTTCGAACATCGAATAGAAGCTGGCGACCTCGTAGGCCCACACCGGCGGCAGGTCCAGGTACTTGGCGACGCCGGCGATCAGCTCGTCGGTCAGCCAGCCCGCATTCTGTTCCTGTGCGGCGTGCAGGCCCTGCAGGACAGCCGAGCGCTTGCGGTCCGGCGGGAACTTGGCCAGCCAGTGATCGATGTGCGCACGGGTCTTGTCACTCAAGACCACCATCGGGTCGACGTCGCGCGCCGCCTCGAAATTACCTGTCGCCTTCATCGGCCGACCTCAGCGAATACGAAATCGTTAAAAACCAGAACCTGCAGCGCCGGCAGCAGCCGGCGGGTGTCAGGCATCGTGCAAGCGGATGCGATCACCGGTCCACCTCACCGAACACCAGGTCGTAGGTGCCGATCATGGCCACCACGTCGGCGAGCATGTGCCCGCGCACGACCGAGTCGATCGAGGACAGATGGGCGAAGCCCGGCGCGCGCAGGTGCACGCGGAACGGCTTGTTGGCGCCATCGGACATCAGGTAGCAGCCGAACTCGCCCTTGGGCGCTTCGACGGCGGCGTAGGTTTCGCCGGCCGGGACGCAGTAGCCTTCACTGAACAGCTTGAAGTGATGGATCAGCGCTTCCATGTCGTCCTTCATGTCTTCGCGGCTGGGCGGCGCGACCTTGAAGTTCTTGACCATGACCGGGCCCGGGTTGGCCTTCAGCCAGGTGACGCACTGCTTGATGATGCGGTTGGATTCGCGCATCTCGGCCACGCGGCACAGGTAACGGTCGTAGCAGTCACCTTCCTTGCCGAGCGGGATGTCGAACTCGACCGCGTCGTACTTGGCATACGGCTGCTTCTTGCGCAGATCCCAGGCGATGCCCGAGCCGCGCAGCATCACGCCGGTCATGCCCCAGGCATGGGCCAGTTCCGGGGTGACCACGCCGATGCCGACCGTACGCTGCTTCCAGATACGGTTGTCGGTCAGCAGGGTTTCGTATTCGTCCACGCGCTTGGGGAACTCGACGGTGAAGTTCTCCAGGAAATCCAGCAGCGAACCTTCGCGCGAGGCGTTGAGGTTCTTCAGGGCCTTGCCCTTGTGCCAGCGCGATTCCTTGTACTTGGGCATGTGGTCCGGCAGGTCACGGTAGACGCCGCCCGGACGGTAGTACGCTGCGTGCATGCGCGCGCCGGAGACCGCTTCGTAGCAGTCCATCAGCTCTTCGCGCTCACGGAAGGCGTACAGCATGACCGCCATCGCGCCCAGATCGAGCGCGTTGGAACCCAGCCACATCAGGTGATTCAGGATGCGGGTGATTTCGTCGAACATGGTGCGGATGTACTGCGCACGCTCCGGCGCCTCGATCCCCATCAGGGTCTCGATCGCGCGCACGTAGGCGTGCTCGTTGCACATCATCGACACGTAATCCAGGCGATCCATGTAGCCGATCGACTGGTTGAACGGCTTGGACTCGGCCAGCTTTTCGGTACCACGGTGCAGCAGGCCCACGTGGGGGTCGGCACGCATGATGGTTTCGCCGTCCATTTCCAGGATCAGGCGCAGCACACCGTGCGCGGCCGGATGCTGCGGACCGAAGTTCATCGTGTAGTTGCGGATCTCCTGGCGCAGTTCGGCCGGGTTGCTCGCAAAGGCCTGGCTGGCCTGGGTGAATTCACTCACTTGCTTGCCTCCGACTGCGCGGATTCACCGGCAGCGGTCTGGAAACGGGCGTCGTCACGGATCACGCGCGGCACGCCGACACGCGGTTCGACCGAGGTCACCGGTTCATAGATGACGCGCTGTTTTTCTTCGTCGTAGCGCACTTCGACGTTGCCGATCAGCGGGAAATCCTTGCGGAACGGATGGCCGACGAAGCCATAGTCGGTCAGGATGCGGCGCAGGTCCGGGTGACCTTCGAAGATCACGCCGAACAGATCGAACGCTTCGCGCTCGAACCAGTTCAGGCCCGGCCAGATGTTGGTCAGCGAAGCGACCACCGGCAGCTCCTCGTTCGGCGCAAAGCAGCGGATGCGCATGGTGAGGTTGTGCTGGTAGGAACGCAGCTGGGCGACAACGGCAAACCGCTGCAGCGGGATCGGCTGCGGCTGGGCACCATCGCTGGTTTCGCGGGTGGGGAATTCACCCCAGGCGAAACGGCCGACGGACTTGCCCTCGACGCCACGGCTGAAACCCTGGGACGACACATCGGCCGTATCCCATTCGTCGCTGCCATAACCGAGATAATCCAGGCCGCACAGATCAACGGCCTGCTCGAAACCGAATTCGTCGCGCAGCGCCAGAGCGGTGGCATGCCAGTCAGCGGCGGGCACTTCCAGCGTCACTTCGCCGCGGGGTTCGACCACGAAGACCTGCGCACCTGCGAAACGTGCGGAAAGTCGGTCGATGAAGGAATGTGCTTGCTCTGCCATGGGGGCTTGGCGTGCTCTTGTCAGGAGGGATGTCAGCGGGCGATGGTCTGCGTACGCCAGATCTTCTTCTGCAACTGCAGGATCCCGTACACCAGCGCTTCGGCGGTAGGTGGGCAGCCGGGGACATAGATGTCCACCGGCACCACGCGGTCACAGCCACGCACTACTGCATAGGAGTAGTGGTAGTAGCCGCCACCGTTGGCGCAGCTGCCCATCGAGATGACCCACTTCGGGTCCGGCATCTGGTCATAGACCTTGCGCAGGGCCGGAGCCATCTTGTTGACCAGGGTGCCGGCCACGATCATCACGTCGGACTGACGCGGCGACGGGCGGAACACCACGCCGTAACGGTCAAGATCCAGGCGCGCCGCACCGGCGTGCATCATTTCCACTGCGCAGCAGGCCAGACCAAAAGTCATCGGCCACATCGAACCGGTACGCGCCCAATTCAACAGCGCATCGACGCTGGTGGTCACGTAGCCCTTGTCGAGCAGGGGGTTGTCGCCTTCGGGGCGCAGGATGTCATCGACCCGCCCTTCCGGGACCGGGTTGTTCATCAGGCCGTCGAGCGTCTGAATTACTCCCATTCCAGCGCTCCCTTCTTCCAGACGTAAATGAAACCGAGGAAAAGCATGCCTACGAAGAGGCCCATCGTGACCAGCGAACGTGCGCCCAGTTCCATGAAGACCTGGGTCCACGGCACGATGAAGATGATTTCCAGATCAAATACGATGAACTGAATCGCGATCAGGTAGTAGCGCACATCGAACTTCATGCGCGCGTCCTCGAAAGCCTCGAAGCCGCATTCGTACGGCGAGAGCTTTTTAAGATCAGGACGTCGGGGACCGAGGAATCGGCCAACCAGCATCAGCGCAACGCCGATACCGGTGGCAACGATCAGAAACAGCAGAGACGGCAAATATTCGGCCAGCACAGCGATTCTCTCTTGCCTCTGCCGCTGCGCCTGCAGGCGCTTTGGCATGGGGGAGTGGACGGATACCGCTACCTGGCGCTTTGCGCGCCAGACGAACCCGCTTACAAACAAATGGTGCCCAAGAGGGGACTCGAACCCCTACGACTCTCGTCGCTACCACCTCAAGGTAGTGCGTCTACCAATTCCGCCACCTGGGCTTACGATCGCACCGGTTGTTCTCCAGTGCGCCGCATATTGTAACCGTCTTCAGCGAGTCTGGGTGCCTTCCGAAGGCTTTTCTTCACCAGATTTCGGAGTTTCCGCCTGAGCCGGCACAGTGGCCGACGGAACAGGCTGCTGCGCCGGGGCTTCCGGGGCCTTGGGCACGGCCGGAAGCTCGCCTGCGGGTGCGGCCGGCGCAGTGGCGGCCGGCGCCGACATCAGGCCGAGGTCCTGCTGTGCTGCCGGGCGCGAGCCATGGCTGGCGTACCAGGCCATGAAGAGGCTGATGCCGAAGAACACCACGGCCAGCCACTTGGTCGACTTGGACAGGAAGTTGGACGCACCACGTGCGCCGAACACGGTGCCCGAGGCGCCGGCACCGAAACCCGACCCTGCGGCCGCGCCGGAACCACGCTGCATCAGGATGAGCGCGATCATGGCCACTGCGACCAGCACGTAGACCACATTGAGGATCAACATCAGCATTTCGAATCCGTCCTCGGACATGTCGTGCCGGCGATTGGGCCGACAACGTAACTAATTAGCGCCCCGCCGCCGCGGCAGCGATGGCAAGGAAGTCCGCGGCCACCAGCGAGGCGCCGCCCACCAGCCCACCATCGACATCGGGCTGTGCGAACAGTTCCGCGGCGTTGTCGGGCTTCACGCTGCCGCCATAGAGGATCGACAGTGAATCCGCAATTCTAGCATCGAGCTTGGCCACTTCGCCACGGATGAACGCGTGGACCTGCTGGGCCTGCTCCTTGGAGGCGGTCCGGCCGGTGCCGATGGCCCAGACCGGCTCATAGGCGACCACGGCCTGGGCGAACCCTGCGGCCCCGACCAGATCCAGCACCGGGGCCAGCTGGGCGGCGATGACCGCCTCGGTCTGGTTGGCTTCGCGCTGCTCGAGCGTCTCACCGACGCACAGGATCGGGGTCAGACCGGCATGCAGGGCGGCGGCGAACTTGCGGGCGACCAGTTCGCTGCTTTCAGCGTGGTACTGCCGGCGCTCGGAGTGACCGACCAGGCCGTAGCGGGCCCCGACTTCGGCCAGCATGGTGGCCGAGACTTCACCGGTGTAGGCGCCCTTTTCATTGCTGCTGACGTCCTGGGAGCCGAACGCGACGGCGCGGCCTTCGAAGGCTTCGACCAGCTCGCCCAGATACGGCAGCGGCGGCAGGACCACGACGTCGACGCCCTGCAGCGGGAGGTCGGCAACCAGGTCACTGACCAGGTCGGTGGCGAATTGGCGGCTGCCGTGCAGCTTCCAGTTACCGGCGACGATCTTGCGGCGCATGGCGGGGGCTCCTTTGGGTATCAGCCGGCCATGATAACGGATGCAACGAAATGGCGTTGGCCAGAAAACGCTTACATTTCA
>NZ_JAPJIU010000013.1:0-103010 GCF_026241915.1 Stenotrophomonas sp. RIT-551
GCCAGCGGCCGGCACGACCCGGAATGAAGAAGGCCGCCTTGCGGCGGCCTTCTCTTGTGTCCCGGCAGGATCGCTTACTTCAGCTTGATCTCGCGCAGGCGCTCTTCCAGGAAGCCGTGGGCGGTGATCGGCTCCGGGTAGCGGCTCGGGTTCTCCGGGGTGATGCAGGTCGGCAGCACGTCGATCAGGAAATCCGGGTTCGGGTGCAGGAAGAACGGCACCGAGTAGCGCGGCTGGCGCGCCTGTTCGCCCGGGGGATTGACCACGCGGTGGATCGTGGAGGGGTACACATGGTTGGTCAGGCGCTGCAGCATGTCGCCGATGTTGACCACGATGGTGTCCGCGTCGGAGGTGAACGGCACCCACTTGCCCTCGTGCGACTGCACTTCCAGGCCGGCCGCACTGGCGCCGACCAGCAGCGTGATGAAGTTGATGTCGCCATGGGCCCCGGCGCGCACGTTCGGGATGTTCTCCGCCGTGATCGGGGGGTAATGGATCGGGCGCAGGATCGAATTGCCGTTGTTGGTCTTGTCGGCGAAGAAATCCTCCGGCAGGCCAATGTGCAGCGCCAGCGCCGACAGGACGCGCGAGCCCAGCTTGTCCAGCGCCTGGTAGATCCCGTAGCCCCGCTCGCGGAAGCCCGGCACCTCGCTCGGCCACAGGTTCGGGGCCATCACCTCGCGGTACGGGGAGTCGTCCGGGATCTCCCGGCCGATGTGCCAGAACTCTTTCAGATCAAAGTGCTGCGAGCCCTTGGCGGTCTCCACGCCGAAGGCCGTGTAGCCGCGCGCGCCGCCACTGCCCGGCACGTGGTACTGGCGCTTGGTCTGTTCGGGCAGCGCGAAGAAGGCCTTGAAGACCTCGTAGGCGGCGTCGATGTCGGCCTGCGGGATGCCGTGGTTGCGGATGCCAGCAAAGCCCCATTCGCGGTAGGCCGCACCCAGCTCAGCCACGAACGCATCGCGGTCGGTGTCGAAACGGGTGATGTCGAGGGTGGGGATCTGGCTCACAGCGATTCCTGCTTGTTCATGGTGGTCGGTGGGCCAGCTGTGGCCCGGCTGAACATTGTGCCAGATCGGGTCAACCCCGCCACCGATACATTGATACAAACCGATACAATGCGCGCGCCCAGACGGCCAGAACGGGCCAACGGTGACGCTGACGCGCCGCCCCCTTTACTCCTTGCCCGCCCGCCTGATGGATGCCCTGCCCTCCCCCTCATCGCCGATGGCGTTGCGCCGGCTCACGCCGGCAGGGCCGACCCCGTGGCCGATGTGCACGCATGACCTCCCACCCACGGCACCGCACAGCGCATGGGATGCGCTGGCGCGATTCCGCAGGCAATGACGACGGCCGCCCGCGCCTGCCGCGGGCGCGTTTCCACACATGGACTGTCCACCGATGAACGCTCCACTGAAAATTCTCCATACCGAGGCTGCCAAGGGATTTGGCGGGCAGGAGATCTACATCTACCGCCACATGCTGGCCATGCGCGATCGCGGCCATGACGTCTCGCTGCTGTGCCAGCCAGGCGCGCGGCTGGGCGAGATGGCACGCGAAGCCGGCTTCACCGTGCACGCGCTCAGGATGGGCGGCCTGCTGCGCATGCTGCGCGGCATCTGGTCGGTCTCGCGCTTGGTACGTCGCCATGGCTATGACGTGGTCAACACCACCAGCCGCCGCGACAGCCTGATTGCCGCCGCCGGCGCGCGCCTGGGCGGCACGCCGCTGGTGGTGCGTTCGCGCCACCTGATGAGCCCGATCAACTCGCTGCTGACCTACACCGGCCTGCCCCACCGGGTGATGACCGTGAGCAGCTTCGTCAAGAAACTGATGGTCAGCCGCGGCATCGACGATGCGCGCGTGGGAATCGTCCCGCCGATCGCGGTACCGCCGCAGTGGTCGCAGATCGCCAAGCGCGACCCGTGGCAGTGCCTGCAGGACACCCGCGCCGACGTGCGCGCCGAACTGGGCTTCAGCGACGAGCAGATCGTGGTCGGTTGTGTCGCAGTGCTGCGCGAACCCAAGGGCCACCTGGAGCTGCTCAAGGCGATGGCGCCACTTTGCCAGGCCAACCCGCGCGTGCAGCTGGTGATCGTCGGTGATGGCCAGCCGGTGATGGATCGCCTGATCGCCCTGCGCGAGCAGTTCGGCATCGCCGCGCAGGTGCACCTGCTGGGTTACCGCCAGGGCGCTTGCCGGTTGATGGCCGGCTTCGATATCTTCGCGCTGGCCACCCACAAGGAAGCGGCCGGCACGGTGTTCCTCGAGGCCGCCTACGTCGGCGTGCCGATCGTGGCCACGCGCGTGGGCGGCGTGCCGGAGATGGTGGTGGAAGGCAGCAATGCCCTGCTCGCGCCGCTGGGCGACCAGGCCGCGCTGACCAACGCACTGCGTACCCTGATCGAACAGCCCGACCGCCGCCAGCAGATGGGCCTGGCGGGCTGGGAATGGATGCGCAGCGCGCACCGCTTCACCCCGACCGGTCACACTGAAGCGACCGAACACTATTACCACCAGTGGTTGAAGGAACTGGGCCATGGCCAACGCTAGATCCGTCCCGGTGCTGATGCACCACCATGTCTCCCCGTCCCCGGGGATGATCACGGTCTCGCCGGAAAACTTCGAAAGCCAGATCGCCTGGCTGGCGGCCAATGGCTGGACCTCGCTGACGCTGGACCAGTACGCGGATTTCCTCGCGGGCAAGCCGACGCCGGCCAGGTCGATCGTGATCACCTTCGATGACGGTTACCTGGACAACTGGGTGTACGCGCATCCGATCCTGGCCAAGTACGGCATGCACGCGGTCGTGTTCGTGGTGACCGGCTGGATGGGCGAAGGCGATGTCCGCCCGCATGCGGGCCAGCCCGGCGCCACCCTGCCCGCGACACCGGACCATCGCGGCTGCGAGGAGGCGATCCTGCGCGACAACCGCCCGGACGATGTGATGATGCGCTGGAGCGAGGCGCGCGCGATGATCGCCGCCGGCACCTTCGAAGTGCATTGCCACACGCACACGCACACCCGCTGGCTCAAGCAGGCGATCTCCCGCGAGCACAAGCGCCAGGGCATCGCCGGCGACCTGTCGGTAGCGCGCGATGTCCTGCAGCAGCAGCTGGGCGAGGTCTCGGACACCCTGTGCTGGCCGTACGGCGACTTCGACGAGGACTATGTGCAGATCGCGCGGGCGCACGGCTTCAAGTACCTGCATACCACCCATCCGTTCGGCCGCAACGTGGTCGGTGGCGATCCGGAACACATCTACCGCTTCGCGATCCGCAACCGCCCGGCGAGCTGGCTGCGCAAGCGCATCGCCTACAGTTACCACCCGCTGGTCGCGCCGCTGTTCAACCGCTTCAAGGCGAAGAAAAAGAAGATGGTGCCGGGGCCGTAACGCGCTACCCCGCCGCAACGAAAACGCCCCGGTTTCCCGGGGCGTTTCCAGTTTCCGGCCTCGCTGCCCGGCTCAGGCCGCGGCCGCCGCCTTCACCGCCGCCGAGAGGCTGTCCAGCGTGGACTGCATCAACTCGGCGCTGTCGGCCTCGACGGTGACACGCACCACCGGCTCGGTGCCCGAGGGCCGCAGGAACGCGCGGCCGCGCCCCTTCACTGCCTGCTGTGCAGCCAGCAGCGCAGCCTGCACGCTCTCGGCCTGTACGGTGGCCTTGGCAGCGCCCTGCAGGCGCACGTTGACGGTCTTCTGCGGCACCTTGTTGAGTACCGACAGCACCTGGCGCAGCGAGGTGCCGTCACGGCGCAGCACTTCCAGCACCTGCAGCGCACTGACGATCGCATCACCGGTGGTGGCGCGGTCCAGGCACAGCAGATGGCCGGACGCTTCGCCGCCGAGCACGCCGTTGTTTTCCACCAGCGCCTGATGCACGTACCGGTCACCGACGTTGCTGCGCTGGAACGGGATGTTCAGCCGTTCCAGTGCCTGCTCCAGGCCGAAGTTGGTCATCAACGTACCGACCACCGGGCCATGCAGGCGACCGCTGCGCTGCCAGGCCTGGGCCAGCACGAACAGCAGGTCATCGCCATCGACCGGATTGCCCTGGTCATCAGCCATCAGCACGCGATCGCCATCACCGTCGAAGGCGATGCCGAAATCAGCGCCGACTTCGCGCACTTTCGCGGCCAGATTGTCGATGTGCATCGAGCCGACGCCATCGTTGATGTTCAGCCCGTTGGGTGCATCACCGATGCTGACCACCTGCGCGCCCATCTCGCGGAACAGCAGCGGGGCAACGTGGTAGGTGGCACCGTGCGCGCAGTCGAGCACGATCTTCAGCCCACGCAGATCGAACCCGCGCGGCACGCTGGCCTTGCAGAATTCGATGTAGCGGCCGACCGCATCCCGCGCGCGCATGGCCTTGCCCAGCCGCTCGGACTCGACCGTGGTGAACGGCGCATCGAGCGCCGCTTCCAGGGCCAGCTCGGTGGCGTCATCGAGCTTTTCGCCATCGGCGGAGAAGAACTTGATGCCGTTGTCGTAATGCGGATTATGCGAGGCGCTGATGACGATGCCGGCATCCGCACCGAGGGTGCGGGTGAGGAAGGCCACCGCCGGCGTCGGCATGGGGCCGAGCAGCTGCACGTCCGCACCGGCCGCGACCAGCCCGGCCTCCAGCGCGGCTTCGAACATGTAGCCGGAGATGCGCGTGTCCTTGCCGATCACCACCACCGGGCGGTGCCCGTTGCGCTCGGTCAGCGCGCGCCCGAGCGCATTGCCCAGGCGCAGCACGAAATCGGCGGAGATGACGCCCTCACCGACCTTGCCGCGGATGCCATCCGTGCCGAAATACTTGCGCGACGCCATCAGGCCGCCGCGTCCGGTGCCGGCGCCGGCTGGCGTGCCAGCATGGCCAGGATTTCGGACAGGCGATCGCGCATCTCGCGGCGGTCGCAGATCTGGTCGATCGCGCCGTGCTCGAGCAGGAACTCCGAGCGCTGGAAGCCTTCCGGCAGCTTTTCGCGCACGGTCTGCTCGATCACGCGCGGGCCGGCGAAGCCGATCAGTGCCTGCGGCTCGGCGATGTTGATGTCGCCCAGCATCGCGAAGGAGGCCGACACGCCACCGGTGGTCGGGTGGGTCAGCACGGAGATGTACGGCAGGCCGGCATCGCGCAGGCGACCCAGCGCGGCCGAGGTCTTGGCCATCTGCATCAGCGAGAACAGGCCTTCCTGCATGCGCGCGCCGCCACTGGCGGAGAAGCACACGTAAGGCGCACCGATCTCCAAGGCCTTTTCCGCAGCCAGCGAGAAGCGCTCACCGACCACCGAGCCCATCGAGCCGCCCATGAAGGCGAAATCGAACGCGGAGGCGACCAGCGGGCGGCCCTTCATCAGGCCCTGCATGGCGATCAGTGCGTCGTACTCGCCGGTGTTCTTCTGCGAGGCCTTGATGCGCTCGCTGTACTTCTTCTGGTCCTTGAACTTGAGCAGGTCCGTTGGCCCCAGGCGCGCACCGATCTCGGTGGTGCTGTCCGCATCGAACAGCGCGGCCAGGCGCGCACGCGCGCGGATGGCCATGTGGTGGCCACACTTGGGGCAGACTTCCAGGTTCTCTTCCAGCTCAGGACGGTAGAGCGCGCTGCCGCAGCTGCTGCACTTCTCCCACAGGCCCTCGGGGACGCTGCGCTTCTTGCTGGGGACGTTGTCGGTGCGGATGCCAGACGGCATCAACTTGCTGAGCCAACTCATGCGGGATGCTACTTCCGTTCAGGGCGGCCCGGGGGCCGCAAAGGCGGACAGTCTAGCTCACCGTTTCCATGCTCGGGCACCCCCCGGCGGTTGCCGGGGGGCTGACGTAAACCATTCTGGTACGTACGTTTGCGTGCTTCAGGCGGCGTCGAGAGCGCGTCGCAGCGGCGTGAGGAATGCCTGCGCGGTCCGTGCTGCGCCCGTGGCATCGGGCGCCTCGCCCAATGCGGCCACCAGCGCACTGCCCACCACCACGCCATCGGCCTCGACGGCCATGGCCGCCGCACTGGCCGCATCCTTGATCCCGAAGCCGGCCACCACCGGCACGCTGGAGCGGCTGCGCAGGTCGCGCAGGCGGGCACTGGCGGCGCTGCTGTCCAGCCGTTCGGATGCGCCGGTCACGCCGGCAAAGCTGACGTAGTAGAGGTAGCCTTCGGCCATCGCGGACAAGGTATCCAGACGAGCGTCGGCCGTGGTCGGCGAGGCCAGCAGGATCAGCGCCAGACCGGCCGTGGTAAAGATCTCACGGGTTTCGGCGGCTTCTTCCGGCGGCAGGTCGACCAGCAGGATGCCGTCCACGCCCGCGGCGATCGCCGACTGCGCGAAGCGGGCCGTGCCATGGATCTCGATCGGGTTGAGATAGCCCATCAGCACCACCGGCGTGGTGGCATCGTCCCGCCGGAAGGCTGCGACCGTTTCCAGCACGTAGCGCAGCCCCGCCCCGCGGCCCAGCGCGCGCTCGGAGCTGCGCTGGATGGTGGGGCCGTCGGCCATCGGGTCGGAGAACGGCACCCCCAGTTCGATGACGTCCGCACCGGCAGCCGCCAGGGCGTGCATCACCGGCACGGTGGCGTCCAGGCCAGGGTCACCAGCGGTGATGAAGGGAATCAGCGCCTTGCGACCTTCATCGCGCAGGCGGGCAAAACAGGCATCGATACGGTCCACGGACATCTCAGGCACATCCTTCAATCAGTTCAACGGCGCCACTGGCGCCCCAGTACAGCTTCGATATCACCCCGTCGAAGATCTCCAGCCGGATCGCCAGATCCGAACCAGGGTCCTGCCAGGTCAGGTATTCGCCCGTTTCCGGGTCATAGGCATGCGGTGCGCGCGTACTGCCCGGCGGCAAGCGCTTGAGCGCTTCATCCAGCGTCATGCCCAGGCGCAGCCCGAACGGCCCCGGCTGGGTGATGGCCTCGTAGGAGTCCTCGATCGGGGCCAGTTCAAAGCGCTGCACGTGATCGTCATCGACCATCATCGACACGCCCTCGGGCAGGTTGCCCCGCTCGTAGTACTCGCACGCACCGCTCGGCTCGCCCTCGCTCAGCCCGGCCGAATGCCAGGGGCCGTCGGCGGCGAGCTCGGTGAAGCGCTGCCCGATCAGCACATCGCCGGCATGATCCAGCGCGACCGAGACCACCGAAGGGGCGGCCTCGTCAGCCACGGTGGCCTCCGCCGCGGCAGGCGGCGCCGGCTCGTCCTCGATCGGGCGATTGGCGATGTCATCGTCATTGCTGGCCAGTTGCCGCGCCGGTGCGACCGCACCGACCGCTGCGGCAGGTGCCGGCAGCACCGGCGGATCCGGCGGGGTGCATCCGGTCAGGCCGACCACCATCAGCAGCGCACTTCCCTGGCGCAGCAGCGGATTCACAGCACCAGACCCTCGCGCGCAGCGATGGTGTGTACGTCCTTGTCGCCGCGGCCGGACAGGTTGCACAGCACCAGCTTGTCGCGCGGCAGTTCGCGGGCGATCTTGATCGCCTGCGCCACCGCATGGCTGGATTCCAGCGCCGCCAGGATGCCTTCGCTGTGCGCCAGCTGGTGGAACGCGGCCAGCGCTTCGTCATCGGTGATGCCCACGTACTCGGCGCGCCCGGCATCGGCCAGGAAGGCGTGCTCCGGGCCGACGCCCGGGTAGTCCAGGCCAGCCGAGACCGAATGGGTTTCGGTGATCTGGCCGTCGTCATCGCAGATCACATAGGTGCGGTTGCCATGCAGCACGCCCGGGCGGCCGGCCGCGATGGAGGCGGCATGACGGCCGGTCTCGATGCCATCGCCGGCCGCTTCGGCGCCGACGATGCGCACGTCGCGATCGTTGAGGAACGCGTGGAACAGGCCGATCGCATTGCTGCCGCCACCGACGCAGGCGGTGATCGCGTCGGGCAGGCGGCCGTAATCGGTGAGCATCTGAGCGCGCGCCTCGCGGCCAACGATCGCGTTGAAATCGCGCACCATGCGGGGGTACGGATCCGGGCCGGCCACGGTGCCGATGATGTAGAAGGTGTCGCGCACGTTGGTGACCCAGTCGCGCATCGCCTCGTTGAGCGCGTCCTTGAGGGTGGCCGAGCCGGAGGTGACCGGCACCACTGTCGCGCCGAGCAGTTTCATGCGGTAGACGTTGATCTTCTGCCGCTCGATGTCGGTGGCGCCCATGTAGACCACGCATTCCAGGCCCAGGCGTGCGGCCACGGTGGCACTGGCCACGCCATGCTGGCCTGCGCCGGTTTCGGCGATGATGCGCTTCTTGCCCATCCGCGCGGCGAGCAGCGCCTGGCCGATGGTGTTGTTGATCTTGTGCGCGCCGGTGTGGTTGAGGTCCTCGCGCTTGAGCAGGATCTGCGCACCGCCGACCTGCTGGCTCAGGCGCTCGGCATGGTAGATCGGGCTGGGACGGCCCACGTAGTGGGTCAGGTCCTTGTCATAGGCGGCGATGAAGGCCGGATCGCGACGTGCCTGGTCATAGGCGGCGGCCAGCTCCTGCAACGGCCCGATCAGGGTCTCGGCGACGAAACTCCCGCCATAGCGGCCGAAATGGCCGTTGGCATCGGGGTAGGCGTGGAAATCGACGATGGGGGACGTGGGGGAAGCGGACATAGCGCGACAGCCGGTGGAGACAGGCTGCCAATTTAACGCACCTGTCATGACAGGAATATCGATAATATCTGTCGCGACCTGTCAGGAAAACTCACATGACCGACGGACCGTTGCCCCCGCTCAATGCGCTGCGCAGCTTCGAGGCGGCCGCCCGCCTGGGCGGGGTCGGCCGGGCGGCCGACGCCTTGCATGTCACCCATGGCGCGATCAGCCGCCAGTTGCGTCTGCTCGAAGAGTACCTGGGCGTTGCGTTGTTCCAGCGGGAAGGCCGTGGGCTGCGCCTGACCCGCGCCGGCACGGACCTGCAGGCCGCCTGCGAAGGCGCCTTCGAACAGATCCGCGAGGCGGTCGTGGCGCTCAAGCGCCAACAGCGGCCCGAAGCGCTGGTGCTCGGCTGCAGTGGCAGCATCCTGGCGCGCTGGATGATTCCGCGCCTGCAGGCGCTGCAGAGCGCCCTGCCCCAGCTGCCGTTGCACTGGTCTGCGCAGGACGGCAGCTTCACCAGCGAACAGCAGGGTCTGGATGCGGTCCTGCTGCTGGCCCAGCCACCGTGGCCGCGTGGGTGGCAGGTGCGGGAACTGGCCCCCGAGCGCGTGGGCGTGGTGATCAGCCCCCACCACCCAGCGGCGGCACGGTTGCGCCATCAGCCGCCGGCAGCGTTGCTGGCCGAGCCCCTGTTGCACACCACCTCGCGCCCGCAGGCATGGCCGGCATGGGCGCTGTCGCATGGGCTGGACCCGGCGCAGTTGCAGCTGGGCAGCGGCTTCGAGCATCTGTACTACCTGCTGGAAGCGGCGGTCGCGGGCCTTGGCGTGGCGATCGCGCCGGAGCCGCTGGTCGCCGATGACCTGGCCGCAGGTCGGTTGCTGGCACCGTGGGGATTCGGCGCAACCGGCGGGTTCTGGGTTCTGGCGACGCCGGAGGGCGCGGCGGACCCCCGGGTGGATGCGCTGGCGGACTGGCTCACGGCGCAGCTGGCGGGATGAGCGCGCCATGACCAACGGTCGTGGCCTCCGCGTGGGGCCTGCGGATCAATCCGCTTCGTGGCAATCGGCGCGGCGCACTTCTTCCACGAACTTGCGCATCTTGTAGCCGTCCTTGATGCCCGGCTCGGACTCGATACCGCTGGAGACATCCACGCCCCATGGCAGGGTCGCCACGATCGCATCAAACACGTTGTCCGGGGTGATTCCCCCGGCCAGCAGGAACGGCCGGTGCAGACCGGTCGGCAGGCGGGTCCAGTCGAAGGCCACGCCGGTTCCGCCGCCGCCCCCGGGAGCGTGGCTGTCGAACAGGAACCCGGCCGCGCTGGGGTATCGCAGCTGCAGCTGACGGGCGTTGACCTCATCCTTGCCGCCCATCGCCACGGCCTTCAGGTAGGGCATGTTGAAGCTGCGGCAGAACGACTCGTCTTCGTCCCCGTGGAACTGCAGCAGGGTCGGCCGGACGGTACGCAGTACCTCGCGCACCTCTTCCTTGCTGTTGTCGCGGAACAACGCCACCACATCCACCATCGGCGCGATCGCCTGGCGCATGGCGCGCGCTTCGGCCGGGGCGACCCGGCGCTTGCTCTCGCGGGCGAAGATGAAGCCGACCGCGTCCACGCCGAGCTCGCCAGCCAGGCGCACATCACCGGCACGGGTCATGCCGCAGAACTTGATACGGGTGCGGTAGAAGGAGCGGCTCATAAGGTGACCTCGGCAGGCAGCTGCCAGTTGTCGGGGTACAGGGGACCAACGAAGACCAATCCCTGCGGCGGAGCGGTCGGGCCGGCGACGGTACGGTCGCGCCCGGCCAGCAACTGCTCCATCCACGAGACCGGTTGCTCACCACAACCGACCAGAATCAGTGAACCGACGATATTGCGCACCATGTGATGAAGGAATGCATTGGCCTGAACGGCGACCTCCACCACCTCGCCCTGGCGGGTCACCGAGAGCGACTGCATGTTCCGGCGCGCGTGCAGGGCCTCGCACTGCACGCTGCGGAAGGCACTGAAGTCGTTCTCGCCCAGCAGGGCCTGCCCTGCCGCATGCATCAGCCCGGCATCCAGCGGCCGGCGCTCCCAGCTCAAGGTCTGCCGGTAGAGCGCCGGGCGGACCTGGCGATTGAGCAGGCGATAGCGGTAGCGGCGCGCGCGCGCGGCGAAGCGCGCATGGAACTCATCGGCCACCGGAACGCACCAGCGCACGGCGATCGAACGCGGCAGGCGGGTGGTGGTGCCCAGCATCCAGTTGCGCGGATCGCGCACGACATCGGTATCGAAATGCACGACCTGGCATTCGCCGTGGACGCCGGCATCGGTACGCCCGGCACACACGACCTGGATCGGCGCATTGGCCACCGAGGACAGCGCTTCCTGCAGGCTGGCCTGCACGCTCGGGCAGCCGCTCTCACCGAGCTGCTGCCAGCCTTTGAATTCGCTGCCGTCGTATTCCACGCCCAGTGCGTAGCGCATGGTGAACCTCTGTGTTTTGGGGGACCGGCGCAGGCGCCGGGTGGTGCATCAGGCAGCGTCGCGCTCGGACCACACAGCCGGTTCGCTGGAAGCGAACGCGACGTGCTCCAGCGGGCGTGCGCGGGTTGCCATCGGGCGGACGTGGCTCATCCCAGCCGCGCCAGCAGTTCGCGCGCCTCGGCCTGGCTGTGCGGGTCGGCACCGACGGCCACTTCGTGCAGCAGGGTGCGCGCGGTCTCGGCGTCGCCGAGGTCCAGATAGGCAATGGCCAGTTCCAGGCGGTCGCGGCCAGGGCTGCCGACCGGGGCGATGGGGGCCTCGTCGGCCGGCGGAGCAGCGGCATCGGCATCGGCATCGGCATCGGCAATGTCATCCGCACTGGCGATGGCCGGCGCAGCGTCGAGACCCTCAGGATGATCGCTCGCCTCTGAACCGTGCGCTTCACCCGCCGCGGATTCGTCCGGGAATTCGAAGACGCCGCGGAACGAGGGGTGCGCTTGGGCTTCCAACGCGTGCGCCGGCGGCTCGATCAGCGGTGCCGGGTCACGGAACAGCGCATCGTCCACGGTCACATGCTGCGCGTCGGCCTCGATGCCGTAGGCGGATGCAGCCGTGGCCTCGACCTCCGGCAACACCGGCGCTTCGTCCGTCGCGGGGGCGCTCCAGCGAGGATCATCGAGAGGAACCTGCGTCTCGGCGTCGTGCATGGAAGGCGTGGGCGAGAAGACCGGCTCACGGCGCAGCCCGGCATAGACGTCG
This sequence comes from Stenotrophomonas sp. RIT-551, assembly GCF_026241915.1. Lineage (NCBI taxonomy): Bacteria > Pseudomonadati > Pseudomonadota > Gammaproteobacteria > Lysobacterales > Lysobacteraceae > Stenotrophomonas > Stenotrophomonas sp. RIT-551. The sequence continues at coordinate 11,795 of NZ_JAPJIU010000013.1, forward strand.
GCGTCGGCAACGGCTTGCTCGTCGGGCAAGCGGTGCGCGTCATCGCGCTGTTCGGCCAGTTCGTCCCCATCATCGGCCGCCGGCACGGCCGCGGCCAGCGAGGCGCCGTCGAGCCCATCACGCGCCAGTGGCGGCAGCGGCGACGGCTTGCGGCGGCGCACCAGCGCCCAGCCCCCGACCACCAGCAGCAGCACGACCAGGCCCAGCCAGTACCAGCCACCGCCGGCGCTGTCGCGCGTACCGGGCGCCTGCTCCAGACGCTGTTGCGCGGCGGCCAGGTCGGTGTCCCTCATCTCGATCAGCGAGGCCTGCTGCGCCTTGAGCTTTTCCAGCTCGGCCACGCGCTCACCCAGTTCCTGGATCTCGGCATCGCGCGTGGCAACGTCTTCCTTGGCCTGTCGCAGTTGTTCGTTAGCCAGCATGTCGCCCTCGGTGCCGGCAGCGGTGCCGGTGGTTGTACCTGCGGTGGTGCCTGCGGCGGCAACGGCCGGCGCGATTTCAAGGCGAGCGCCCTGGGTGGCGGCCGGGGCCACGGTGGCGGGTGCCGGCGCTGCGACGACGCCACTGTCGGCCGGTTGCGGGATCGCCGCACGCGACTGCCGCCACTGCGCGGTGTGCTCGCGCACGATCGCCGCAGCCTGCTTTGCATCGATCTGCGCCACCCCGTCGGCGCCCGGCGTGCGCAGCACCGCGCCCTGTTTGAGCAGGTTCACGTTGCCACGGATGAAGGCATCGGGATTGGCCCGCAGCAGCGCGATCATCGCCTGGTCGCGGTTGATGCCCTGCTCGCGGGCCAGCGAGCCTGCGATCTGCGAGAGGGTCTGCCCACGCTGCACCGTGACGCTGCCATCAGCGGCGACCGGCGCAGTGGGTGCCGCACGTGGCGCGGCCGGGCGTGGCGTGGTGACCGGTTGCGCACCACGCGACGGCGTGGCGGCAACAGGTGCGGCCTCCGGTGCGGGCTCACGGATGATGGCGTTGGACATCGCGCCGGCAGGGGCGACGATCTCCGGCTCGGCCACGGTGGCGGCGCTGTTGGGCGCGTCCACCAGGGCGGAATACTCACGGACCAGGCGGCCCTGCCCCCAGTCGGCTTCGATCAGGAAATTCAACGAGGGCGTGGCGACCGGTGCCTGGCTGCTCACGCGCACCACGGCGCGGCCCTGCGCATTGCGGGTCAGCTCGAACTGCAGCTCACTGACCAGCCCGGACGGCGGCTCAAGGCCCACCCGGGCGAACGTGGCCGACGAGGCCAGCGCGACGCGGAGGTTTTCCAGTTCCGACGGATCGGCTGAAATGACGGGGATTTCGGCCAGCAGCGGCTGGCCCGGCTTGGACAGCACCCGGATATCGCCCAGGCCCAGGGCCATGGCCGAACTGCTGGCCAGGGCCAGCAGCAGCGTCGATACATACTTGAGCGGACGCACTGCGCCCGGAGCCCGGTTCTTCATGGCGGCCAATATAACGGCTCCCCCCGTGATCGGCGATGTTTCAATGCGGGTTGTCGGCGGCATCCCCATGCCGCCGACAGCCACGCGATCAGCCTTCGGCGGCGACCAGCTCGGCCAGCTGCACGGCATTGAGGGCCGCGCCCTTGCGGATGTTGTCCGAGACGATCCACAGATTCAGGCCACGCGGGTGCGACAGATCCTCGCGGATGCGGCCGACGTACACCGCATCGGTGCCCGAGGCATGGGTGACCGGGGTCGGATAGCCACCGGCCTCGTGCTTGTCCACCACTTCCACGCCCGGCGAACGCGCCAGCAGCTCGCGCGCCGCGTCCGGGGTGACCTTGTCGCGGGTTTCGATGGTGACCGCTTCGGAGTGACCGTAGAACACGGGCACGCGCACGGCGGTCGGGTTCACCAGGATGCTGTCATCGCCAAGGATCTTGCGCGTTTCCCAGACCAGCTTCATTTCTTCCTTGGTGAAACCGTTGTCCTGGAAGTCATCGATGTGCGGGATCAGGTTGAACGCGATCTGCACCGGGAAGCGCTGCGGGTCGATGTCCTGGAAGCTGAGCAGCTGGCCGGTCTGCTTGCCGAGCTCTTCCAGCGCCGAGCGACCACCGCCGGAGACAGACTGGTAGGTCGCCACGTTGATGCGCTCGATGCCGTACTGGCGGTGCAGCGGGGCAAGTGCGACCAGCATCTGCATGGTCGAGCAGTTCGGGTTGGCGATGATGCCGCGCGGGCGGTGCTTCAGCGCCTCCGGATTCACTTCGGAGACGACCAGCGGCACGTCATCGTCGTAACGGAAGGCCGAGGAGTTGTCGATCACCACCGCACCGGCGGCGGCGAACTTCGGGCCAAATTCCTTGGAGACGCTGCCACCGGCAGAGAACAGCGCGATGTCCACGCCGTTCGGATCGAAGGTGCTCAGGTCCTGGACCTTGATCTTCTCGCCCTGGTACTCGATCTCGCCACCTGCCGAGCGCGAGGACGCGAGCAGGCTCAGCGTGGCGATCGGGAAGTTGCGCTCGGCCAGGATGGCCAGCATGGTTTCGCCGACAGCACCGGTGGCACCGACGACGGCGACGTGGAAACGACGATCTGGATTGCTCATGGGGGAACCTCGTGTTGGGTGTACCGACCAACGGTCGGTACCTGCCTTGTTTGGGGGATGTGTACCGACCCACGGTCGGTATCTGCCGGAATGTTGAATGTGCGTGCCGACCAACGATCGGTACCTGCCGTGCCTTGGGGATGCGTACCGACCGACGGTCGGCACCTTCCGGTTCGGGAACCTCGCCTGTTGGCCAGCGCGGTTCCCTATCGTTTTGCGTCGTCGATTTTTTTGCCGCCCACGGTCGCGCCGCCGGTTTTCACGGCAGCGACAGCGTCGGCGTTGATCGCGCTCGGCGGATGGCCCGCGTTCGGCCCCTGCCCCAGTGCGGCGGTCAGGTTGTCCACGGCCAGCTGCACCATCGCCCGGCGCGTGGCCTGGCTGGCACTGCCGATATGCGGAGTCAGCACGATGTTGTGCAGGGCGAGCAGCTCCGGGCGCACCGTCGGCTCGCCTTCGAACACATCCAGCCCGGCCGCGGCCAGGCGCCCCTTGGCCAAGGCATCGGCGAGCGCCAGCTCATCCACGATGCCGCCCCGGGCGATGTTGACCAGGGTGGCGGTCGGCTTCATCTTCGCCAGTGCGGCGGCATCGATGATGTGATGCGAGGAGGCGTTGTACGGCAGCACGAGGACGAGGTGATCCACCTGCGCCAGCAGGGTGTCCAGGTCCACGTACTGCGCACCGACCTCGGCCTCGGTGGCCTCGGGCAGCCGCGAGCGGTTGTGGTACAGCACGCGCATGCCGAAGCCGTGCGCGCCGCGGCGGGCGATGCCCTGGCCGATGCGGCCCATGCCGAGGATGCCCAGCGTGCTGCCGTGGATATCCGCACCGAGCATGGTCTGGAACGACCACTGGCCCCATTGGCCATCGCGCAACCAGCGCTCGGATTCGGTGATGCGGCGCGCGGTGGCCATCAGCAGCGCGAAGCCGAGGTCGGCCGTGGTTTCGGTCAGCACGTCCGGGGTGTTGCTGGCCAGGATGCCGGCAGCGCTGAGCGCGTCGATATCCAGGTTGTTGTAGCCCACACCGACGTTGGCGATCGCGCGCAGCCGCAGCGCGTTGGCGATCTCGGCCGCGCCGATGCGTTCGTTGAGGGTGATCAGCGCGCCATCGACGCCAGCCAACTGCTCGGCCAGCCCCTGCGGCGTATAGCGGGTGACGTCGCCGGTCATGGTCAGGTCGAAATGCTGCCCGAGCTGCTCGACGACATCGTCGAACAGGGGCTGGCTGACCCAGACCTTGGCGCGCGGGTCAGCCATCGATCATGCCCGGGATGCGCGGGGTGATCTCGCCCACATCGCCGCACTGGGCGCGATGCCGCAGCGCCTGGTCCATCAGCACCAGTGCCATCATCGCCTCGGCGATCGGCGTGGCGCGGATGCCGACGCAGGGATCGTGGCGACCGGTGGTGATCACCTCGACCGAGGCACCGCTGGCGTCCACCGTGGCACCGGGCAGGCGCAGGCTGGAGGTCGGCTTGAGCACGATCGAGGCGGTGACCTGCTGGCCGGTGGAAATGCCACCGAGGATGCCGCCGGCATGGTTGCTGGCAAAGCCCTGCGGGGTGAGCAGGTCACGGTGCTCGGTGCCCTTCTGCGCGGCGCTGGCAAAGCCGTCGCCGATCTCCACGCCCTTGACCGCGTTGATGCTCATCAGCGCGGCCGCCAGATCGCCATCGAGCTTGCCGTAGATCGGCTCGCCCCAGCCCGGCGGCACGCCGTCAGCCACCACGTTGACGCGCGCGCCGACCGAATCACCGGACTTGCGCAGCGCATCCATGTAGCTTTCCAGCGCCGGCACCTGATCGGCGACCGGCCAGAAGAACGGGTTGTCTTCCACCGCCGACCAGTCGAAGCCGGTCGGGGTGATCTCGCCCAGCTGCGAGAGATAGCCACGCACCGTGACGCCATGGCGCTGCAGCAGCCACTTCTTGGCGATGACACCGGCAGCGACGCGCATGGTGGTTTCGCGCGCGGACGAACGCCCGCCACCGCGCGGATCGCGGATGCCGTACTTCTGCCAGTAGCTGTAGTCGGCATGGCCCGGACGGAACTGCTGGGCGATGTTGGTGTAATCCTTGCTGCGCTGGTCGGTATTGCGGATCAGCAGGCCGATCGGGGTGCCGGTGGTACGGCCTTCGTACACCCCGGACAGGATCTCGATCTCATCGGCTTCGCGCCGCGCGGAGGTGTGCCGGCTCTTGCCGGTGGCCCGCCGCTGCAGGTCGTGGGCGAATTCGTCGGCGCTGATCTCCAGCCCCGGCGGACAGCCGTCCACCACGCAGCCGATCGCCGGACCGTGCGATTCGCCGAAGGTGGTGACGGTCAGCAGTTTGCCGAAGCTGTTGGAACTCACGGCCGCTGCGCTGCCAGTTCGGTGATGCGGGCGCTGTGCGCGATCAGTTCGCGGCACTCCACGGCGAAGATGCCCATCTGGCCGACCTTGAACTCGACCCAGCGGAAATCCACTTCGGGCAGCAGCTTGTACAGGTGCTGCTCGGACTCGCCCACTTCACAGATCAGCAGGCCATCCTCGCTCAGGTGCAGCGGGGCATCGCGCAGGATCTTCAGCACCAGGTCCAGGCCATCGTCGCCGGCACGCAGGCCCATTTCCGGCTCGTAGGAGTATTCCTGCGGCAGGGCATCGGTCTCATCGTTGGTGACGTACGGGGGGTTGGTGACGATCAGGTCGTAATGGCGACCGGTCAGGCCGTTGAACAGGTCGGACTTGAGCAGGGTGACGTTCGGCGTCTGCAGCCGTTCCTTGTTCTCTTCGGCCAGCGACAGGGCCTCGTCGCTGAGGTCCACACCATCCACTTCCCAGTTCGGGTAGTAGTGGCCCATGGCGATGGCGATGCAGCCCGAGCCGGTGCACAGGTCGAGGGCGCGATGGACATCGCGGCCGGCCAGCCACGGCTCGAAGCCGCACTCGATCAGTTCGGCGATCGGCGAGCGCGGCACCAGGGCGCGCGCGTCGCTCTTGAAGCTCAGGCCGGCGAACCAGGCCTCACCGGTCAGGTAGGCGGCCGGGATGCGCTCGTCGATACGGCGCTGGAACAGCTCCAGCACGCGGACCTTTTCGTCCTGCAGCAGGCGCGCCTGGCCATAGGCCGGGCCAAGGTCGTGCGGCAGGTGCAGGCTGTGCAGGACCAGCTGGGTGGCTTCGTCCAGGGCGTTGTCGTAGCTGTGCCCGAAGGTCAGCCCGGCGGCGTTGAAACGGCTGGTGCCGTAGCGGATCAGGTCGATGATCGTGTGGAGTTCGGCGGCCGTTTCGGCAGTCATGGCGGGGCAACAGACAAAGTGGCCCTCGATTATAGGCGCTGGGGCGGGCCGGGGCATCCGTTGCAGTCGAAACGGGTGCGGCTGCCGCATGGGACGCCACCGCCCGCATCCCTCTATCATGGTGGCCACTTCCGGGACGGGGCCCTTATGTTCAATCGCAATGTCGGCATCATCCTGCTGATCGCCCTGGCCGCCGGGCTGGGCCTGGTCGTGGCCCAGAAGGTCTTCGCGCCCAAGCCGGGCGGTGAACGACCCGCCACGGAATCGATCACGTTCTACCCGCAGCCGCGCCCGCTGCCCGATTTCAACCTCGGCCAGTCCGACGGCACCCGCCTGATCCCCGGCGAGCTGAAGGGCCATTGGACCCTGGTGTTCCTTGGCTTCACCTTCTGCCCGGACGTCTGCCCGACCACGCTGGCCGATCTGGCCCAGGCCCAGAAGCAGTGGGAAGCCCTGCCTGAAACACTGCGCCCGCGGCTGGTCTTCATTTCGGTCGATCCCGAGCGCGACACCCCGGCGCGGCTGGGTGAGTACGTCCACGCCTTCCACAAGGACACGCTGGCGGCCACGGCGGATGTGCCCTCGCTGGAGCGCTTCGCCACCTCGCTGGGCTTCGTGTTCCAGAAGGTGCCGGGCAAGCATTTCGATGAAAACCCCGAGGACTACACCCTCGAGCACTCGGCCAGCCTGGCCGTGCTGGACCCGGAAGGCCGCCTGGCCGGCCTGATCCGCCCTCCTTTCCAAGCGCAGGCCATCGCCCGCGACCTGCAACTGCTGACCGAGAAATCCGCCCCATGAGTTTGATGACCACGCTGAGCTACGCCCTGCCCCACCGCCTGCTGTCGTCCATGGCACGCAGACTGGCGTACTCGAGCAACCCGCGGATCTCGCGCTGGCTGATCGATACCGTGACCGCCAAGTTCGGCGTGAACCTGGCCGAAGCCGCCAACCCGGACCCGCGCAGCTACCGCACCTTCAATCAGTTCTTCACCCGTGCGTTGAAGCCGGGCGCGCGCGTGGCCGATGCCGATCCGCGCACGCTGGTCATGCCGGCCGACGGCCGGATCAGCCAGCTGGGCACGATCGAGGACGGGCGCATCTTCCAGGCCAAGGGGCAGTCCTTCACCGCCGCCGAACTGCTGGGCGATGCCAAGGATGCGGAAGTGTTCCACCACGGCCTGTTCGCCACGGTGTATCTCTCGCCGAAGGATTACCACCGCGTGCACATGCCGTGGACCGGCACGCTGCGCGAGACGGTGCATGTGCCGGGTCGGTTGTTCAGTGTCGGGCCGGCGGCGGTGAACAAGGTGCCCGGGCTGTTCGCCCGCAACGAGCGCCTGGTCTGCCACTTCGATACCGATTTCGGCCCGATGGTCTCGGTGATGGTCGGCGCATTGCTGGTCTCCGGCGTGGAGACGGTGTGGGGCGGCGAGGAGATCCCGGCCTACGGCGATACCATCACCCGCAAGGATTACCGCGGCAAGGGCATCACCCTGGAGCGCTTTGCGGAGATGGCGCGCTTCAATTACGGCTCGACCGTGATCGTGCTGCTGCCGCCGGGCGTGGCCGAGTTCGCGCCGCATCTGGACGCCGAGCATGCGGTGCAGTTGGGGCAGGCGCTGGCCACCCTGAAGTGACGGTAGTGCCGGCCCATGGCCGGCACTACCCGGGCTCACGCCCATAAAAAAACGCCCCGGGAAACCGGGGCGTTTTTTTGTGTGCGATGTTCCGCTCGATCAGACCTCGACCGGGCCGACGTCCATACCGTCGTAGTCTTCCACGCCGTTCGCTTCGGCCAGCGCCTGCAGCTCGTGGTTGCGGGCATCCAGCGAGGCTTCGGTGTGGACCTCGGCGCGCTCCACGTGCAGCACGTGGTACGGGGCCTCGCCCTCTTCCAGGTCCGGCTCGAACACTTCCACCAGGGTGTACCCCATCTCGACCAGCTTCTCGCCCAGGCCGTGCAGTGGCTCCGGGGTGGTGTTGACGAAGAAGTAGCCCCACAGCATCGGGCCGTTGAGGTCCCAATCGGTGTTTTCACGGATGTTGGCGAACATCTCGTTGATCGCGGTGATATCCATCTTGCTGTCCTGTCTGCGTGTTGCGGTGAGCACCGACCCGTGGCCGACGCTGCGATGGATGTGCTGGGCCGGGCGGCCGCAGGCGTGATGCCGGCGAGCCTACCCGTTTATGGCTTACTTGTCGCAGCCCTGCAGCTTGATGCTCTGGCCCTGCTTGAGCGAATAGGCCGGCGCCTTGAGGCCGTTGGCCCGGGCCAGGGTCGGTACGTCGCACTGGAACCTGGCCGCGATCTTGCCAAGGGTCTCGCCTTTGCCGACCTTGTAACTGCGGGCCGGCTTGGCCTTCGGCTTGGCGACCGGCACGGCGACGGGCGCAGCCGGGGTCACCGCCGGCATGGCCTGGGCCTGGGCGACCGGGACCACGCTGCCCACCGCCACGTTGCCGGTGTAGCTGACGGCCGTGGGACGCACGATCGCCGCATTGAGGTCGGCGGTGATCAGGGTGCGGGCCAGATCGGCACGCGGGCCGCTGACACAGAAGCGGTTGTACAGCCCGGCGATGCGGGTGGTCGCGTTGATCGTGGTGCCGGCCGGAATCCAGCCGTCGGCCTCATAGCGCGGGTTGAGGTTGCGCAGCGCGCGCATGTAGCCGTCACGGGTGCCGGTGCTGCCCAGGCAGATGGTCAACTCGTAGATCGTGGTCGACTTGGCCAGGCGGATGGTCGCCGGCTGCGCGCTGATCTTCGGGAATTCAACGCCGTACTGCTGCGGGTGCAGATAGATCCACGCCGCGGCGATCACCATCGGCACGTAGTCCTTGGTCTCGCCCGGGAACTGGTTGTAGACGCTGTCGGTCCAGAAGCTCTGGCCCGGATACTGGCGGAACACCCGGATGGCGCGACCTTCGCCGCCGTTGTAACCAGCCAGCGAAAGCTCGACGCTGTTGTTGAGCTCGCGCATGCGTTCGTTGAGGTAGGTCGCGCTGGCTTCGGCCGCGCTGCGGGCATCGAAGCGGGTGTCAAAGCCGGTACCGTCCGGGCCCAGCCCGAAACGGCGGCCGGTGGCCGGCATGAACTGCATCAGCCCGGCGGCGCCGGCGCGCGAGGAGGCGTGGACACGCCCGTTGGATTCCTTGGCCATGATCCCGAACAGCAGCGCCTCGGGCAGGCCGCGCTTTTCCCACTCCGGCCACATCACCGCACGCAGGTTCTGGTAGTTCTCATAGCTGGTGAGCAGCGCCGGGCGCATGTCGGTCAGCCAGCGGCGGATGCCCGCCTGCACGGCCGGGTTGTACTCGACCATGGTGTCGAAGGCGTGCCGCTTGTCATTGAGCAGCGCTGCGGCGCGCGCCGCTTCGGGCACATCGGCGGCCAGCGGCCCGACATGGTCCGGGTCGGCCTCCAGCAGGGTGCCGTCGGCGATGACGGTGCCGTCCTCGCTGTCCTGCTGGCTGTCGGCGTTGCTCTTGAGCAGGCGCTTGTAGGTCGGCAGCAGATTGCTGACCTGGCAGCCCTTCTGGGCCACGCAGGCACTGATCACATCCTCCATGTCCTCCAGCGCGGCGTCGGCCTCGTTGGTGCCCTTGGGGTCGGCATTGTTCACCAGCACCAGCGCCGCGTTGTAGCGCTTCTCGGCGGCTGTCATGCGCTGATCGAGCGCCTCCACCTTGGCCTTGTCGCGGGCGGAGACGCGCTGGGCATGGGCCTCGGGGACGAACGACAGCATCGCGGCGACCGCCAGCAACGGCCAACCACGGACAAGCAAGACAGGAACGGGCATTTTTGGCACTGTGTGCGAACGATGGGGCAGAGTAGCCGTGCCGCTTGCATCGGGGCAACCCGTCTGCCGGCCGGTCAGTGCCGACGTTTAGAATCCCGCCTATTCACACTGCGAGTTGACCATGGATCCGATTCTGCTCGGCAAAGGCATCACCGACGATATCCCCGTCACCCTGTTGCCGCGGCTGGGCAACCGGCACGGCCTGGTGGCCGGCGCGACCGGTACCGGCAAGACCGTCACCCTGATGACGCTGGCCGAGGGCTTTTCGCGGATCGGCGTGCCGGTGTTCCTGGCGGATGTGAAGGGTGACGTGTCCGGCCTCGCCGTAGCCGGTGCCGGGACGGATGCACTGCTGCAACGTGCGAAGGACCTGGGCGTGGCCGACTACGCGCCCGCCGCCAGCCCGACCATTTTCTGGGATCTGTACGGCAAGCTCGGCCACCCGGTACGCACCACGGTGAGCGAGATGGGCCCGACCCTGCTCGCCCGCATCCTGGAGCTCAACGACACCCAGGCCGGCGTGCTGGACATCGTGTTCAAGCTTGCCGACGACCGCGGCCTGCTGCTGCTTGATCTGGATGACCTGCGCGCCCTGCTCGGCCTGGTCGCCGAAGAGCGCAAGGACATCTCCACCGAATACGGGCTGGTCAGCGCGCAGACGGTGGCGGCCATCCAGCGTTCGCTGCTGCGCCTGTCGCAGGACGGCGGCGAGGCCTTCTTCGGCGAGCCTGCGCTGGAGCTGGCCGACATCATGCGCGTCAACCACGACGGCCGCGGCGTGATCGGCATCCTCGCCGCCGACCAGCTGGTACTGAAACCGCGGCTGTACTCGACCTTCCTGCTGTGGCTGCTCTCCGAGCTGTTCGAAACACTGCCCGAAGTGGGCGATCTGGAGAAGCCCAAGCTGGTCTTCATCTTCGATGAAGCGCATCTGCTCTTCGATGACGCACCGCCGGCGTTGGCGCAGCGCATCGAGCAGGTGGTCCGGCTGATCCGCTCCAAGGGCGTGGGCGTGTATTTCTGCTCGCAGTTCCCCGATGACGTGCCGGCCAACATTCTTGGCCAGCTCGGCAACCGCGTGCAGCACGCGCTGCGTGCATTCACCCCGCGCGACCAGAAAGCGGTGAAGGTCGCCGCCGAAACCTTCGTACCCAATCCCAAACTCGATGTGGCTGCGACGCTGGCCAAGCTGGGTACCGGTGAAGCGCTGGTGTCCACGCTGCAGGACAAGGGCATCCCCTCGCCCGTGCAGCAGACCCAGATCGCGCCGCCGCGCTGCCGGATGGGCGCCATTACCGAGGCCGAACGTGCGCAGGTGCGCGCCGGCAGCCCGGTGGGCACCCGCTACGACACCGCGATCAACCGCGAGTCCGCGGCGGAACTGCTGGCGCAGCGTGCGCAGAAGACCGTCGAGCAGACCGATGCACCGAAAGCCCGGACCCGCCAGCAGGACGAGGCGCAGGAAGGGGGCTTCGGCCAGAGCATCAAGGATGCGATCTTTGGCACCAAGCGCCGCCAGGGCATGATCGAAACCATGGCCAAGCAGACCACCCGTACCGTCGGCACCAAGCTGGGCAACCAGATCGTGCGTGGCCTGCTCGGCGGTATTTTCGGCGGAAAGCGCTGATACTTCGTGTGGCGCCCTGTGGCGCGGCACCTTTTGACGAGCACAAGCAGACCTGATGTCGCGTTGGCGTCCCCCCGCGGAAAAAAGCACGGCCCTGATCACCGCACAGGGCCACCAGCGGCTGAAGACCGAACTGGATGAGCTGTGGCGGCACAAGCGCCCGGAGGTGGTGAAAGCGTTGGCGGCCGCCGCCGCGGAAGGCGACCGTTCCGAGAATGCCGAGTACACCTACCGCAAGAAGCAGCTGGGCGAGATCGACCGGCGCGTGCGTTACCTGACCAAGCGGCTGGAAGCACTGCGCATTGTCGATACCGCGCCGACCGATCCGAATGCCGTGTTCTTCGGGGCGACGGTCGAGTTGGAGAACATCGATTCGGGCGACATCCATGTGTATCGCATCGTCGGCCCGGACGAGACCGATGCCGGTGCCGGCTGGATCAGCATCGATTCGCCGTTGGCCCGTGCACTGCTGAAGAAGCGGGTGGACGATGAGTTCGAGGTGGAGCTGCCCAGCGGCCGCCATGGGTTTGCGATCCTGTCGGTGGCGTATCCCGGCTGACGGCAAGTGCATCCACGCGTGGCGTGGATCTACAGGTGGCGCCGGAAACCAGCGGGGCTAGAGCAGCCGCCGAATCACCCCAGCGCTGCGGGATACACGCGCCCCGGGCGCAACGGGCGGAAGTAGTCGGCCCGCGCATAGAAGGCCGCCGCCTGCCGCGCGTGCCACCCGGGAATCCCCGCCAACGGCAACGGACGCAGCTCCAGCGGATCACCAAGCCACTCACCGTCCGCGATGGCCTGCGCCACCGCCGCGACCGCACTGGCATCGTCATCGCCCTGTACCAGCACGCACTTGCCGACCAGCAGGCGGTCCGGCAGCAGGGCCTGCTCCAGCAGCGCATGCCCGATCACCGCCGCGACGGCGATATCACCGTTGCACCAGTGCCCTGCTCCGTCCACGAACAGCGCCGGCCAGTCGTGCCGGTCCCATGCGCCCAGCAGCGCAGGGTCGCGCACCCGCACGATCACGCCTGTTTCGTCGAACTGGGTCAGTGCAGCCTGCGCACGGTTGCGTTGCCCCGGCGCCATCGCCGCGATGTGCCGGCATTGCTGTTGGTTGAGCGCGCGCTTGATGGCAGGGTAACGCGCCCAGATCAGGGCGTTGAACAGGTCATGCCAGTTGTCCGCACGCGTGGCGATCCGGCCGCGCCCGGCGATGCGCGTTTCGTAGTGCAGGCCGTCGGCCAGCAACGCCTCGTCCTGCTCGGCCAGATGCTTGTCCGGCAACGCGAGGCGCGCATCGAGTGCTGCGATGGTGGGCCAGTCGGGTGCGCCCATCAGATCCTGGAACTCGCGCAGCCCGGCATAGATCGGCTGTGCGAAGCAGGCCGCATCCACCGCGTTGCGCGGTGGTGCGATGAAGCGGCGTCGACCGCCAGTATCGGCAGCCGACGCCGATACGATCACAGCACGTGCAGATCGAACGGCTTGCGCGCTTCGGCGGCGAGGATCGCGTCACCGAACAGATCGTGGTCGTCGCTCTCGGTGATCTCCACATCGACGAACTGACCCACCCGCAGCCTGGCTTCTTCCGCGTTCTGGATATGCACCAGACCGTCGATCTCCGGCGCATCGGCCTTGGAACGGGCCACCGCGATGCCGTCTTCGATGGCATCGACCAGGCACTGCTGCACGGTGCCGATCTTGGCTTCCAGGCGCGCGGCGGAAATCTCCGCCTGGCGCTCCATGAAGCGGGCCAGGCGCTCCTGCTTCACTTCTTCGGGCACCGCACCGGGCAGATCGTTGGCGGTCGCGCCGGTGACCGGCGAGTAAGCGAACGCACCGACGCGGTCCAGCTGCGCCTCGTCCAGGAAGCTCAGCAGCTCCTCGAACTCGGCATCGGTCTCGCCGGGGAAGCCGACGATGAAGGTCGAGCGCACCGTGATGTCCGGGCAGAGCTGGCGCCAGCGCTGCACGCGCTCGAGCGTCTTGTCGACCGCGCCCGGGCGCTTCATCAGCTTGAGGATGCGCGGGCTGGCATGCTGGAACGGGATATCCAGGTACGGCAGGATCCGGTTCTCCGCCATCAGCGGCACGATCTCGTCCACGTGCGGGTACGGGTAGACGTAATGCATGCGGGTCCACGCATCCAGCTCGGAGAGGCCTTCGCACAGCGCCTTCAGGCGGGTCTGGTAGGCCTTGTCGCGCCACATGCGCTCGGCGTACTTCACGTCCACGCCATAGGCCGAGGTGTCCTGGGACACCACCAGCAGTTCCTTGACGCCACCACGCACCAGCCGCTCGGCTTCGCGCAGCACCTCATCCACCGGGCGCGAGACCAGCTTGCCGCGCATCGAGGGGATGATGCAGAAGCTGCACTTGTGGTTGCAGCCTTCGGAAATCTTCAGGTACGCGTAATGGCGCGGGGTCAGCTTGATGCCGTAATCGGGCACCAGATCCACGAAGGGATCGTGCTTGGGCGGCAGCGCGGCGTGCACGGCCTCCATCACGCTCATGTAGTCCTGCGGACCGGACACCGCCAGCACGTTCGGGTAGGCCTCGCGGATCTGCTCCGGGCGTTTGCCCAGGCAACCGGTGACGATCACCTTGCCGTTGGCGTTCATCGCCTCGCCGATCGCATCCAGCGACTCGGTCACGGCCGAATCGATGAAGCCGCAGGTGTTGACCACCACCACGTCGGCCGAGTCATAAGAGGGAACGATGTCGTAGCCCTCGGACCGCAGCTGGGTCAGGATGCGCTCGGAATCGACAAGGGCCTTCGGGCAGCCAAGGCTGACGAAGCCGACTTTGGGGTTCAGCTGGGACATGGATCGCAAGGACTCTGGGGGCCTGGGCCCATGCCGGAATGGCGTGGGGACCTGGGGCCGGAAACGGCGGCAAGTATACCGGCGTTCAGCCCGCGCCCCTGAACCGGATCGGGTCGATCCCGCCAGATACCGCATGCCCGCTGACATCACGCTAACCGGCGCGGGGCCGATAATGAATGCCTGAACCAACGGAGTCTCGCACCATGGGTGAGTGGATCACGCTCGATACGCATTACGGACCGGTCCGCGCCTGGCAGGCAACGCCGGCAGGCAAACCGCGCGGGGGCCTGGTGGTGATCCAGGAGATTTTCGGCGCCAACCCGCACATCCGCGCGGTGGCCGACGACTATGCCGCCAAGGGCTATGCGGTGCTGGCCCCCTCGTTCTTCGACCTGGCCGATTCGGCCCCGGACGGGACCGAACCGCCGGAACTGCCTTATGACAGTGAAGGCGTGGCCGCCGGCCTGCAGATGGTGGACGAACTCGGAGTGGAAAAAGCGCTGGAGATCGTCCGGGCCGCCGCGTCGCGGCTGGCACCGGCTGGCAAGGTCGGCACGGTGGGCTACTGCTGGGGCGGCAGCATCGCCCTGCTCTCCGCGCTGCGCCTGGGCCTGCCCTCGGTCAGCTATTACGGCGCCCGCAATGTGAAGTACCTGGACGAAACGCCCAAGGCGCCGGTCATGTTCCACTTCGGCGCCCAGGACAAGAGCATCCCGCCTGAAGCGATCAAGGCCCACCGCGAGAAGCTGCCGCAGATGGCCACGTTCGTCTACCCGGCCGATCATGCCTTCAACCGCAGCGTCGGACAGGCGTATGATCCAGACAGCGCCCACCTGGCGCTGGAACGCACCCTGGACTTCTTTGCGGAGCATCTTGGATGAGCGAGTTCGAACTGGATTCACGCCTGGCCACCGACAGCGTACTGGTAGCAGAAGGGCCGTTATCGCAAGTGCGATTGATGAACGATGAAAGGTATCCCTGGCTGATCCTGGTCCCACGCCTGAGTGGCGTGACCGAATGGATCGACCTGGATGGCGAGCAGCAGGACAAGCTGCGGACCGAGTTGAACCGGGCGTGCAAGGCGCTCAAGGGCACCGATGGGGTCGAGAAGATCAACATCGGCTCGCTGGGCAACATCGTGCGCCAGCTGCATTTCCATGTGATCGGGCGCCATGTCGGCGATCCGGCATGGCCGGGCCCGGTCTGGGGCCAGGGGCAGGCACACCGTTTTGACCCGGAGGTGCTGGCCGAGCGTGTCGCACTCTGGAAGGAACGGCTAGGATATTCGCCCCAGCCCTAGCGGACCCTGCCCCTGATGCGTTCCAACCTTGTCGCCGCCATCGTCCTGATCCTTGTCGGCCTGTTCCTGCTGGCCAGCAATCTGGGCTGGACCAACATGAACATGGGAAAGCTGATCCTCACCTGGTGGCCGGTCGTGCTGGTGGCGGTTGGCATCGGCCTGCTGTTCGGCCGAGGCAAGTAGAGCGGACCGTTGGTCCGCTGCTTTTCGGCCCACTGCTTTTGGGTCCGCTGCTCTTGGTCACCACGCCACACTCCGGACCAAGCCACAAAAAAAGCGCGGAGTACTCCGCGCTTTTTTTGTGGTCGCCCCTTGATGGGTCACGGTAGCCGCAGAAGCAGCCGACCAACGGTCGGCTCTACCAGGCGCGGACGCGGCAGCACGCCCGGGGATCGATCAGGTGCGCCGCGCCACCGGCGTGATCATCAGGTCCGCGGCAGCGTGACGCCGGTCTGGCCCTGGTACTTGCCACCGCGGTCCTTGTAGGACGTCTCGCAGATATCGTCCTTGTCGGCCTGGAAGAACAGCATCTGGGCCACGCCTTCGTTGGCATAGATGCGCGCCGGCAGCGGCGTGGTGTTGCTGAATTCCAGGGTCACATGCCCTTCCCACTCCGGCTCCAGCGGGGTCACGTTGACGATGATGCCGCAGCGCGCGTAGGTGCTTTTGCCCAGGCACACCACGAGCGTGTCGCGCGGGATGCGGAAGTACTCCACGGTGCGCGCCAGCGCGAAGCTGTTGGGCGGGATGATGCACTCATCACCCACGATGTCCACGAAGCTGCCCGGGTCGAAGTGCTTCGGGTCCACGATGGTGGAGTTGATGTTGGTGAACACCTTGAACTCGCGCGAGCAACGGACGTCGTAGCCGTAGCTGGAGGTGCCGTAGCTGACGATGCGCTGGCCGTTGGCCTGCTTGACCTGGCCAGCTTCGAACGGCTCGATCATGCCGTGCTGCTCGGCCATCTGACGGATCCAGCGGTCACTCTTGATGCTCATGTTCGATCCTGGCTGGGAACAAGTGGACAGACGCCCGGGCCAGCGATTCTACAGCGACCTGTGATGCTCGCCTACGCGCTTCAGCGTGACCGGGAAAGGCGCGAATCAGCCCAACCACTCTCGCTCTAAAGTGAGACATATAACCTCTAATTATCTCATTTTTACAGAATGGTTGCGCCGCGAAGAACTGTTCATTATGGTTTCATTAAGCCTGAACGCTCGATTCAGGTAGGGATATTCAGTCACCGTAAAGCATCACGCAAAGGAATCTGATGAAACACACCATCCATGGACGCAAGTTCGCCCGTACCGCACTCGCCTTGATGTTGAGCGCATGCATCGGCACCTCTTTCGCACAAAGCACCTCCGGCAACATCAACGGCAGCGCTACGGCGGAGAAGGTTCAGGTCAAGAGCCTGGCCTCCGGTGCCACCCGCGAAGTCACCGTCGGAACCGACGGCCGCTTCAGCTTCTCGCAGTTGCCCATCGGCACTTATGAGGTCACCACCTTCAGTGGCGGCAGTGCGGTGAACACCACGCGCGTCAATGTCGTCGCCGGCCAGTCGACCACTGCCAGCTTCGCCTCGGCATCCAGCGGCGCCACCTCCCTCGACACGGTCAATGTGCGCGCGCTCAGCGCGGCCAATGCCATCGATCTCGGTAGCGTGGAATCGCGCACCACCTTTACCGCCGACCAGCTCAATTCCCTCCCCGTGGCACGCGATATCACGAGCGTTTCGCTGCTCACCCCCGGGACCGTTGCATCAAGTGGATATTTCGGCCCGGCATCGTTCGGCGGCGCCTCGGCCGCAGAGAACAGCTACTACGTCAACGGCTTCAACGTCACCAATCTGTACGACAGCCTGTCGTTCTCCGAGATCCCCTACCAGGCCATCGACCAGCTGGACGTGCAGACCGGCGGTTACGGCGCGCAGTACGGCTTCTCCACCGGCGGCGTGACCAGCGTCAACGTCAAGCGCGGCACCAACGAATGGAAGGGTGGCTTCAGCTGGACCGGCGCCCCGGATTCGCTGCGCGAGAGCGCGCCCGATACGTACTACGACGATGGCTCGCTCTTCCGTTCCTATGATCGCAACAGCAGCAGCTCCAACGTCTACAGCGTCTGGGCCGGCGGCCCGCTGATCGAAGACAAGCTGTTCGTGTTTGCGATGGGCCAGTTCAGCAACTCCAAGACCGGCAATTACGGCAACCGCGGCTCGCAGTACACCACCAATGGCCGTCCGCCCTCCGCTACCGCATTGTCCACGTCGGCCTACGACTATGAGTCCAAGACCCCGTACTGGCTGTTGAAGCTGGACTGGTACCTCAACGACAGCAACCACCTGGAATACACCGGTTTCGACAACAGCCGCCGCTACAATTACGACTACTACAACGCTGCCTATGATGATCCCAGCAGTGGTGGCGAACCGGCCAAGACCAGCGCCCTCGGCGCGCTGATCGGCAAGTCCGGCGGCCAGACCGACGTCTTCAAGTGGACCAGCTACCTGACCGACAACCTGACTGCATCGCTGCAGTACGGCCAGATGCGCAACCGCAGCTCGGAGCACACGATCAGCCCCGACGGTGTGATGAGCACCTACGACGGCGACATCAACAGCCCGCAGGGCAGCTGCCCCTACGTTCTGGACTACCGGTCCGAGACCGGCGGAACCGGCCGGCAGATTGGCTGCGCCGTGGCCAGCACCGTCGGCATCTTCGGCGGCCGCAACGAGCGCAAAGGCACCCGCCTGGATCTCGACTGGCAGCTGGGCGACCACAAGATCGGCTTCGGCTACAGCGACGAGAAATGGACCTCTGTGCAGGGCACGTCCTACTCCGGCGGGGCCTTGTGGTATCTGGAAGATGACTATGCCGAGCGGGTGAACTTCCGCAACGGTGGCTCCATCGAGATCAAGCAGCAGTCGTGGTACCTGCAGGACAACTGGCAGATCACCCCGAACTTCATGCTGTATGCGGGTATCCGCAATGACTCGTTCGACAACAAGAACTCGGACGGCATCTCCTTCGTCAAGCAGGATGACATCTGGCAGCCGCGTGCAGGCTTCTCCTGGGATATCCTGGGCGACGGTCGCAGCAAGCTGTTCGCCTCGGTTGGCCGGTACTCGCTGCCGATCGCCGCCAACGTCGCGCTACGCGCAGCCAGTGCCTCGTACTATCTGGACGAGTATTTCACCTACAGCGGCATCAATCCGAACGGCTCGCCGATCGTCACCGGCAGCTTCGAGGACGGTGCGTATGACGCAGTGATCAACGGCGAAAGCGGTGCTACGCCTGATCCGCGCGCGGTCGCGTCGCGGGGCTTGAAGCCGTACACCCAGGACGAAGTCATCCTGGGCTACCAGCAGCAGATCAATTCGTCGATCGATTTCTTCAACGACTGGACCGTGGGCATCAAGGCCACCTACCGTCGCATCAACAATGCGATCGATGACACCTGCGATTCGCGTTCGCTCTACAACGCAGCGGTTGCCGCCGGCTATGACCTGTCCAACTGGTCCGACCCGTGGACCGTGCCGGAAGGCCTGCCGGGCTGCTGGATCTACAACCCCGGCAGCGACCTGAACGTCACCCTGGATGTCGACGGCGATGGCACGGTGGAAGAGATCAATGTGCCGGGCGATACGCTGGGCCCGAAGGCCAAGCGCACCTACAAGGCCGTCACCCTGAGCGCGGACAAGCAGACCGAGCGCTGGTACGCCAGCCTCTCCTACACCTGGTCCAAGCTGGAGGGCAACTACGAAGGTCTGGTCAAGAGCACCAACGGCCAGGATGACACCGGCACGACCTCGGACTTCGACTTTGCCGAGATCATGTACGGCGCCGACGGCTACCTGTTCAACGACCACCGCCACAGCTTCAAGCTCTTCGGCGGCTTCAAGTTCACCGACGAGTGGTCGGTCGGCGTCAACGTGCTGGCCCAGTCCGGCGCACCGAAAAGCTGCCTCGGTGGCGGCTGGGGCAGCTTCGACACCGAGTACGGTTATACCGGCGTATTCCACACCTGCGAACAGGGTACCGACGAGATCTCCAAGGTGGGCAGCGCTGGCCGCACGCCGTGGCAGTTCACCGTCAGCCCGAACATCACCTACACGCCCAACTGGCTGGAAGGGCTGAGCATGCAGGTCTCGGTGATCAACGCCTTCAACAACATCAAGCCGGTCCAGGTGTACGAAACCAAGTACGGCCGCCCGAGCTCGGCACCGACCATCCGGACCTTCTACAACTACAACACGCCGAAGTACTTCAACGATCCGCGCTATGTCCGGTTCCAGGTGCAGTACGACTGGTAAGCCGAAAACCCGCGTTGCTTTCTCTCTTGACCGCCGGCCTCGTGCCGGCGGTTTTTTCTGCAGGGAACAAAAGCCTTACAGCAACGAGGACAGGATCGGGATGGCTGCCCGCGGCCGCTTGGCCACTTCCTCGATCAACCGCTCGGCCGCGCGCAGGTAGGCCTGGGCCGCAGAAGACGCCGGCGCGGCAGCAGTGATCGGCGTACCGGCATCGCCCTGTTCACGGATGCCGATCTCCAGCGGCAGCGACCCCAGCAGCGGCACCCCGTACTGGGCGGCCATGCGCTCGCCACCGCCCTCGCCGAACAGATGCTCGACCTGGCCGCAGTTGCTGCAGGTATGCACGGCCATGTTCTCGACGATGCCCAGCACCGGCACCTCCACCTTCTCGAACATCTTCAGCGCCTTTTTCGCGTCCAGCGTGGCGATGTCCTGCGGCGTGGTGACGATCACCGCACCGGCCAGCGGAATCTTCTGGGTCAGGGTGAGCTGGATGTCGCCGGTGCCCGGCGGCAGATCGATCAGCAGGTAATCCAGGTCGTCCCACAGCGTGTCATTGAAGAACTGCGTCATCGCCGAGGTGGCCATCGGCCCGCGCCAGATCATCGGCGTCTCGTCCTCGATCAGGTAACCGATCGACATGGTCTCCACCCCGAACGCGCGCATCGGCTCGATCGACTTGTTGTCAGGGCTTTCCGGACGGCCACTCAGACCGAGCATGGCGGGCACGCTGGGGCCGTAGATATCGGCATCCAGCAGGCCCACGCGCGCGCCGAGCGCGGCAAGTGCGACAGCCAGGTTGACCGCGGTGGTGGACTTGCCGACCCCGCCCTTGCCCGACCCCACTGCGATCACGTTGCGCACGCGCGGATGCGGCGACAACCCCTTCTGCACTTGGCTGGCGTGGGGACGACGCACTTGGCTGGCACTCACTGCGGGCACTCCGGGAACACAACAATTGGACGCAACACTATACAACCTTGACTGCACCTGACTGAAAATCCCGATTGCTACGAAAGCATGCAATTTTCGTTAAGTTCATGTTACGGTCGAAACGCACTACGTTGAGCGTTTTCCGCGCGTTCCGGGAGGGAATCATTGGCGTCAGTGCTTTCTGTTTTGTTCTATGGACTATCAATGAATTACAGCACCACCGCACGTCGCAACACGCTCGCCGCTGCACTGTTCTCCGCCCTGATCGCCACCGCAGCCGCTCCGGCCATGGCACAGGATAAAGCCACGACGCTGGACAAAGTCACCGTCACCGGCTCGCTGATTCCGCAGACCGATATCGAAACCCAGACGCCGGTGATGTCCATCACCGCGCAGGACATCCAGACCCGCGGCTTCACCAGCGTGGCCGAAGTCCTCCAGCAGTCCTCGCTGACCACCGGCGGCCTCCAGGGCGGCCAGACCTCGGCGTCCTTCACCCAGGGCGCGGAAGCCTCGGGCATGTTCGGCCTGAACCCGGGTTACACCAAGTACCTGATCAACGGCCGTCCGATGATGTCGTATCCGGCGCTGTACAACGGCGGCGATACGTTCAACAACATCAGCGGCATTCCGATCGACATCGTCGAGCGCATTGAAGTCCTGCCGGGCGGCCAGTCGTCGCTGTACGGTTCGGACGCCATCGCCGGCGTGGTCAACATCATCCTCAAGGAACGCATGGACGGTGGCAGCATCTCCGTGCGCGGCGGCACCTACACCGAAGGTGGCGGCAACAGCGTTCGCTTCAGCGGCGCGCACGGTTTCAGCGCGTTCGATGACCGCTTCAACGCACTGGTCAACGTGCAGATCGAGTCGAGCAACCCGATCTGGGGCTACCAGCGCGACCTGACCCGCACCACCAATGCCAACGGCTACACCGCGCAGCTGCCGAGCAACGATTTCGCCGTCATCGACGCCGATACCAACCGCCTGTACATGATGGACCCGAACAACTGCGCCAACGTGGCCAGCCAGTTCGGTGGCACCACCGTGCTGGGCACCCGCCCGACCGGCCAGTCGTGCGGCACCTACTTCGGCGCCGGCTACAAGACGCTCAAGAACGGCAAGGACAGCGGCCAGTTCTATTCGGCGATGACCTTCGACGTCAACGACAACCTGCAGCTGTTCGCCGACGTGCTGTACAGCAAGGAAAAGACCGAGTACACCTCCGGTTCGAGCTACCTGTGGTGGGGCACCAAGAGCGGCATGGGCGGCTTCTACGACCAGTCCTCGGGCAAGGTAGTGAACCTGCAGCGCGCGTTCGCCCCGGAAGACATCGGTGGCCAGGGCTACAACGACGTCCTCAACAGTGACGAGAGCCGCTCCTACCAGGTGACCCTGGGCGCGAAGGGCATGGCCGGCAACTGGGACTACAGCGCCAGCTTCACCCGCGGTGAGTACAAGCTCACCGAAAACAAGTTCATGCGTTGGAAGGACCCGATCAACAACTACTTCGCCGAACACGTGCTGGGCCCGCAGTTGGGCACCACGGCCGACGGCTGGGGCATCTACAACCCGAACTACGACGCGTTCTACTCGCCGATCTCGCCGGAAGATTTCGCCAGCTTCACCGGCTACGCGACCAACCGCAGCCGTACCTGGCAGAACCTGGGCCGCGTGCAGATCACCAACGGCTCGCTGTTCTCGCTGCCGGGCGGCGATGCCGGCTTCGCCGTGGTGGTTGAAGGTGGCAGCGAAGGCTGGGACTACTCCCCCGACCAGCGCCTGCTGGACGGCCAGGTGTGGGGCTCCTCGGCCGTGGCCGGCAATGGCCACCGCAGCAATTATGCGGTGACCTCCGAACTGCGCATGCCGGTGCTGGAGCAGGTCACGGTGACCGCTTCGGGTCGCTATGACGCGTTCAAGATCGCCGACAACACCGTCGACAAGGCCACCTACAGCCTGGGCCTGGAATACCGTCCGATCGACAGCCTGCTGTTCCGCGGCAAGTACGGCACTGCGTTCCGCGCACCGACCCTGTCCGATGCCTTCCAGGGCAAGAGCGGGTACTACGCGGCCAACTCGACCGACTACTACCGTTGCGGCACCCTGGGCTATGCACCGGGCAACACCGCCGACTGCCGTTACCACGACAACGTCTCGGTGTACTCCGAGCGCGCCGGCAACCCGGACCTGGAGCCGATCACGGCCGATGTCTGGAATGCAGGCGTGGTCTGGGCACCGATGGCGAACCTCTCCATCTCGGCCGACTACTACAACTGGAAGATCGAGAACGAAGTCGATACGGCCAGCACCGACCAGCTTCTGCTGGCCGAGTACTACTGCCGCAACGGCCTGCCCAACGGCTCTTCGGCCAGCTGCCAGAACGTGGCCGACTGGGTCGTGCGCGACGCCGCCGGCAACCTGAGCAGCCTGTACACCCCGAAGATGAACGTGGCTCGCCAGAACCTGCAGGCCGTGACGGTCGGCTTCAAGTATCTGCAGGACATCGGCCGCTTCGGCTCGCTGCAGTTCTCGGCCAACTACACCAACATGCTCAAGCGTGAAGTGCAGTCGCAGCCGGGTGAGGAGTTCCAGGATCTGCTGGGCAACCCGATCGCGATGTGGAACTACGACAACTTCGCCAAGGTCCGCAGCGATGCCTCCGTTGGCTGGTCGGTCGACAAGTTCACCACCACGCTGTACGCGAACTACATCGGCAAGACCCCGAACTACCTGGCCGGCATCAACGGCTATGACTACGTCCACCCGGCATCGGGCAAGGCGGCAGGCAAGTGGGGCTCGTACACCACGTACAACCTGAGCGTGAACTATCGCGCCCAGGAGGACCTGACGCTGTCGGTGATGGTCAACAACGTGTTCAACAAGATGCCCGACGGCCAGGCTTACAGCTACCTGGGCACCTCGGGTGCGCCGTACAACACCGGCCTGTACAACGCGTACGGCCGTGCCGTGTACGTCCAGGCCAAGTACGACTTCGGCAAGTAACCGCCGCAGGCCACACCGGCGACCGTGCAGGGCCCTGCCCTGCCGGTTCGCCATCCGGAACGCCCCGAAAGGGGCGTTTCGCGTTTGCGGGGCTGCCACGTCACCCGCGCCGCCACCGGCGCGAAAGAGGAGGCGAAACCGAGACGACGACCGTGGAAGCAGTGATCGTTTTCAACCACCACCATTCAGCACTGCGTCATCAAACCCGTTGTTACAAATTGTTACATTTTCATACACGACTGATTTTCAAACACTTTTTATTGAATCTCCAGCCTTGTGGCCAATGGCTATGTGACTGAGCCGTGTAAGCATCGTTAAGCCCGTGTTACGTTCGATGACGAAGCACGGAAAGCTTCACACGCAAAGTGATCGCTTCCATGGACGGCCCTACCCACGTCGACACCGCACTCGGGGATGCCCATGTCTCGCCACAGCTCCACTCTGTCTCGCCACCCGCTGACCGCCGCCGTACTGACCGGCATGCTGCTGACCAGCGCCGTCACCGCCTTTGCCCAGGACACCGGTACCACCAACCTGGACAAGGTCACCGTCACCGGTTCGCTGATCCCGCAGACCGAGATTGAAACCCATACCCCGGTGGTGACCATCACCGCCGAAGACATCCAGACCCGCGGCTTCACCAGCGTGGCCGATGTGCTGCAGCAGTCCTCGCTGACCACCGGCGGCCTGCAGGGCGGCCAGACCTCCGCCTCGTTCACCCAGGGCGCTGAAGCGGCCGGCATGTTCGGCCTGAGCCCGAGCTACACCAAGTACCTGATCAACGGCCGGCCCATGCTGTCCTACCCCGCCCTGTACAACGGCGGCGATACGTTCAACAACATCAGCGGCATCCCGATCGACATCGTCGAGCGCATCGAGATCCTGCCTGGTGGCCAGTCCTCCCTGTACGGCTCGGATGCGATCGCCGGCGTGGTCAACATCATCCTGAAAGAGCGGATGGACGGCAGCGTGCTCAACGTGCGCGGCGGCACCTACACCGAAGGCGGCGGCAGCACCTTCCGCGTCAGCGGCGCGACCGGCTTCAACAGCGCCGACGATCGCCTCAACGTGCTGGTCAATGCCCAGTTCGAGTCGAGCAATCCGATCTGGGGCTACCAGCGCGACGTCACCAAGACGACCAATAGCAAGGGCTACACCGCCCAGGTGCCGACCAATGACTTCCTGGTCGTCAATCCGGCGGCCGGCAACGCCTACCTGATGATGGATCCGAACCTGTGCGCCAACGTCGCCGGCCAGTTCGGTGGTACCACCGTGCTCGGCACGCGTGCGGCCGGCCAGTCCTGCGGCTCGATCTACAGCCCGGGCTACAAGACCGTCAAGAACGGCAAGGACAGCGCGCAGGTCTACAGCTCGTTCACCTTCGATGCCAGTGACAGCCTGCAGCTGTTCGGCGACGTGCTGTACAGCTATGAGGACGTGAAGTACGCCACCGGCTCCAACTACACCTGGTGGGGCACGGCCTCCGGTTACGGTCGCTTCTGGGACCAGACCAGCGGCCAGTGGATGAACCTGCAGCGCGCGTTCGCCCCGGAAGACATCAGCGCCAACGGCTACAAGGACATCCTCAACACCGACCGCAACAAGGCTTACCAGGTGACCCTGGGTGGCCGCGGCACGCTGGGCAACTGGGATTACAGCGCCAGCTTCACCCGCGGCGAGTACAAGCTGACCGAGCGCAATTTCGTGCGCTGGGCCGATCCGATCAACAACTACTTCGAAGAGCACGTACTGGGCCCGCAGTTGGGCACCCGCAACGGCTACGCAGTGTTCGCGCCGAACTGGGACGCCTTCTATGCGCCGATCCCGGCCGGCGACTTCGCCACCTTCACCGGTTACACGGAGAGCCAGAGCCGCACGTGGCAGAACCTGGGCCGTTTCCAGCTCACCAACGGCACGCTGTTCTCGCTGCCCGGCGGTGATGCCGGTTTCGCCGTCGTTGCCGAAGCCGGCAGCGAAGGCTGGGATTACACCCCCGACGAGCGCCTGATGGACGGCAGCGTATGGGGCACCACCGCGGTCGCCGGTGCAGGCCATCGCAGCAACTACTCGCTGACCTCCGAGCTGCGCCTGCCGCTGCTCGATTCGCTGACCGTCACCGGTTCGGGCCGCTATGACGCCTTCAAGATCGGTGACAGCACCGTCGACAAGGCAACCTACAGTGTCGGCGTCGAGTTCCGTCCGATCGAGAGCCTGCTGTTCCGCGGCAAGTACGGCACCGCGTTCCGCGCGCCCAGCCTGTCCGATGCGTTCCAGGGCCTGAGCGGCTACTACGCCAACGGCTCCACCGACTACTACCGCTGCGGCCAGCTCGGCTATGCGCCGACCGATACCACCGGCTGCGCCTATGACAGCGTCTCGGTGTTCGGCCAGCGTGCCGGCAACCCGGACCTGGAACCGATCACCGCCGATGTGTGGAATGCCGGCGTGGTCTGGGCACCGTTGAGCAACCTGTCCTTCTCGGTCGATTACTACAACTGGAAGATCAAGAACGAAGTCGACACGCTGAGCTCGGACCAGCTGCTGCTGGCCGAGTACTACTGCCGCAACGGCCTGGTCAACAACACCTCGGCCAGCTGCGACAATGTCAACGAGTGGATCACCCGTGATGCGTCCGGCGTTCTGGACGAGATCTACACCCCGAAGATGAACGTGGCCAGCCAGAACCTGCAGGCCATCACCGCCAGTGCCAAGTACGTGCAGGAACTGGGTCGTTTCGGTGCACTGCAGTTCTCCACCAACTACACCAACATGATCAAGCGCGAGCTGCAGCCGCAGCCGGGCGATGAATACCTGGACCTGCTGCGCGATCCGTACAACATGTGGATCTACGACTCCTACGCCAAGGTGCGCGCCGATGGTTCGCTGGCCTGGGCCTTGGACAAGTGGACCACCACGCTGTACTTCAACTATGTCGGCAAGACCCCGAACTACCTGGCTTACGCCGGCAACGGCTACGACTACGTGCACCCCTCGGGCGCCAAGGCTGGCAAGTGGGGTTCGTACACCACCTATAACCTGAGCGTGAACTACCGGGCAGCGGAGAACATGACCTTCTCGGTCATGGTCAACAATGTGTTCAACAAGATGCCCGACAACCAGGCGAGCAACTACCCGGGCACCTCCGGTACGCCTTACAACAATTACTTCTACAACATCTACGGCCGGGCCGTGTATGTGCAGGCCAAGTATGAATTTGGCGGGAAGTAACACGATAGCCACTCAGCACTGACACCAGAAAGCCCCGCCGAAAGGCGGGGCTTTTTTCATGCGGCATCGTACATTCGGAATGCGATTACCGGTTTAATCCCACTTGTTAATCACCTCCCTGTTCAGCAGCCAGGCCGCGGCGCAATATGAATAAAGTTTCATGTTCATCCAGCCCATTGTTTTTGAAGATATTTCAACAACGCCTCGCCTTCGCCGCAGACAGGCCGAGCCCATTCAGCGTATTTCACGTTAAGCGCGTGTTACGTTCGCGGCACGCCGGTACCGACTGAACGCAGAATGAAACACCCAAGGACGGCCATGCAGGCCTGATACCGGATCGTTGTTGCACGCAATCAAGAGGTCCCACGGAAGGGCAAGCCACGACATCACCACTACATGGGGTTGCACATGTCTCGCCAAGGTAATTCGATCTCGCGTCATCCGCTTGTCGCCGCCGTCCTCACCGGCCTGCTGCTCACCAGCGCCACCGTCTTCGCACAGGACAACGCCGCCACCAATCTCGACCGCGTCACCGTCACCGGGTCCTTGATCCCGCAGACCGAGATCGAGAACCACACACCGGTGCTGACCGTCACCGCCGAGGACATCCAGACCCGCGGCTTCACCAGTATCTCCGAGGTGCTGCAGCAGTCTTCGCTGACCACCGGCGGCCTGCAGGGCGGCCAGACCGCCGCCTCCTTCACCCAGGGTGCCGAAGCGGCCGGCATGTTCGGCCTGGACCCGGGCTACACCAAATACCTGATCAACGGCCGGCCGATGCTGCAGTACCCGGCGCTGTACAACGGCAGCGACGCGTTCAACAACCTCAGCGGCATTCCGATCGACATCGTCGAGCGCATCGAGATCCTGCCCGGCGGCCAGTCCTCGCTGTACGGCTCTGACGCCATCGCCGGCGTGGTCAACATCATCCTCAAGGAGCGCATGGATGGCGGCGTGCTCAATGTCCGCGGCGGCGCCACCACCGAAGGCGGCGGCAACAACATCCGCGTCAGCGGCGCCAGGGGCTTCAACAGCGCCGATGACCGCTTCAATGCACTGGTCAACGTGCAGTACGAAAAGAGCAACCCGATCTGGGGCTACCAGCGCGACCTGACCCGCACCAACAACCGCGTCGGCTACAGCGCGCAGGTGCCGGCCAACGATTTTCTGGTCTATCTGCCCGCCGACAACAACGCGTTCGTGATGATGGACCCGACCCGTTGCGCCAGCGTCGCCGGTCAGTTCGGCGGCACCACCGTGCTGGGCACGCGCGCGGCCGGCGAGTCCTGCGGCTCGGCCTACGGCGCCGGCTACCGCACGCTGAAGAACGACAAGGAGAGCAGCCAGTTCTACAGCTCGATGACGTTCGATGTGAACGACAACTTCACCCTGTTCGCCGATGCGCTGTACAGCCTGGAAGAGGTCAAGTACACGCCGGGTTCGGGGTATACGTTCTGGGGCAGCGACCTGAGCTTCGGCGCGTTCTATGACCAGGACACCGATCAGTACATGAACCTGCAGCGCGCGTTCGCGCCGGAGGACATCGGGCCGAACGGCTACAAGGACATCCTCAACACCGACCGCAACAAGGCCTACCAGGTCACCCTGGGCGGGCGTGGCACGTTCGGCAACTGGGATTACAGCGCCAGCTTCAGCCGCGGCGAATACAAGCTGACCGAGCGCGGCTTCGTGCGCTGGGCCGATGACATCGACAGCTACTTCGAGAACCGCGTGCTCGGCCCGGTGCTGGGTACCACCGATGACGGCTACAACATCTACAGCCCGAACTGGGGCGCGTTCTATTCGCAGCTGCCAGCCGGCGATTTCCAGACCTTCACCGGCTACACCTACAACCAGAGCAAGACCTGGCAGAACCTGGGCCGCTTCCAGCTCACCAACGGCTCGCTGTTCACCTTGCCCGGTGGCGATGCAGGCTTTGCCGTGGTCGCCGAAGCCGGCAGCGAAGGCTGGGATTACCGCCCGGACGAGCGCTTGATGGATGGCAGCGTGTGGGGCACCACCTCGGTGGCCGGTAATGGCCATCGCAGCAACTACGCGGTGACCTCCGAACTGCGCCTGCCGCTGATCGACTCGCTCACCGTGACCGGCTCGGGTCGCTACGACGCCTACAAGATCGCAGACAACACCGTCGACAAGGCCACCTACAGCGTCGGCGTGGAGTTCCGTCCGATCGAAAGCCTGCTGTTCCGTGGCAAGTACGGCACCGCGTTCCGTGCGCCGACCCTGCCCGACGCCTTCCAGGGCGAGAGCGGGTATTACGCCAACGGCGCGGTCGACTACTACCGTTGCGGCCAGCTCGGCTATGCCCCGGCCGATACCCTCGCCTGCCCGTACGGCAACGAGTCGGTGTTCGGCGTGCAGGCGGGCAACACGGAGCTGGAACCGATCACCGCCGATGTCTGGAACGCCGGCGTGGTCTGGGCGCCGATGAACAACCTCTCGGTCTCGGTCGACTACTACAACTGGAAGATCGACAACGAAGTCGACACCCTGAGCTCGGACCAGCTGCTGCGCGCGGAGTACTACTGCCGCAATGGCCAGGGCAACCCGACCTCGGCCAGCTGCGAGAACGTCGCTGACTGGATCACCCGCGATGCGGCCGGCAACATCGAGCAGATCTTCACGCCCAAGCTCAACGTCGCGCGCCAGAACCTGCAGGCCCTGACGGCCAGCTTCAAGTACGTGCAGGACATCGGCCGCTTCGGCTCGCTGCAGTTCGCCAGCAACTACACCAACATCCTCAAGCGCGAGCTGCAGCCGCAGCCGGGCGACGACTATCTGGATCTGCTGCGCGACCCGTATGCGATGTGGTACTACGACGCCTACGCCAAGGTCCGTACCGATGGTTCGGTGGGCTGGGCCAAGGACCGCTGGACCACCACGCTGTACTTCAACTACATCGGCAAGACGCCGAACTACATGTCCTACCTGGGCGAGAGCTTCGACTACGTCCACCCGTCCGGTTACAAAGCCGGCAAGTGGGGCTCTTACACCACCTACAACCTGAGTGTGAACTACCGGGCGCTGGACAACCTGACCCTGTCGCTGATGGTCAACAACGTCTTCAACAAGATGCCCGACGGCCAGGCCCACAGCTACGCCGGCAACATCGCCTCGCCGTACAACAGCAGCATCTACAACCCGTACGGACGCGCGGTGTATGTGCAGGCCAAGTACGATTTCGGCACCAAGACCAACTGAGCCAAACCCGGGATGACACCCCCAGGCCCCGCCGCAAGGCGGGGCTTTTCCATGGCCGCTGCCGGGCGGGGCCACGTCCGCAGTTGACCGGATCAGGCCTCTTGCCATCGGCCATGACCTTCGACACCCTTGCAGGCCGGGCCGGCGGCGTATCGTCTGGCCCACAGGCTCTTCGGGGCCATTCCTGCACGACTTTTCCGGCCTGGAGGCCAATCACGTGATCGCACGTACACCCAAACTGGTACTGCTGACCCTGGCCGTTTCGGCCGCGCTGGTCGGCTGCGGCAAGAACGAAACCCCGGCCACGGACAGCGCAGCCTCCACCGCCGCGCCGGCGGCCCCGGCCGCCACCGAGTACAAGCTCGACGAGAGCAAGCTGCCGGCCTACAACGCCTTCCACCCGTCCGACCTGGACACCAGCATGGACGCCTGTGGCGCGTTCGGTGACTACGTCAACAGCAAGTGGCTGGCCGCCAATGAGATCCCGGCCGACCGCACCAGCTGGGGCGCCTTCACCATCCTGGACGAGCGCTCGGTCGCCGTGCAGCACCAGCTCGCCGAGCAGGTCGCGGCGGTCAAGAACCCGGCCGGCATCGAGAAGATCGTCGGCGATTTCTGGGCCACCGGCATGGACGAGGCCAAGATCAACGCCCAGGGCATCGAGCCGATCAAGGCCGACCTGGCCGCCATTGACGGCCTGCAGGACAAGGACGCGATCGCCAACTACCTGCGCACCAGCGCCGCCAAGGGCGAGAACGTGCTGTTCGGCTTCGGTCCGGAAGCGGACTTCAAGAATTCCAGCATGAACCTGGCCTACGCCAGCCAGGGCGGCCTGGGCCTGCCGGACACCACCTATTACACCGACGCCAAGAACGCCGACAAGCTCAAGGCTTACCAGGCCCACGTGGCCAAGGTGCTGGAACTGGCCGGCGTGGCCACGGCCGACGCTGAGAAGCAGGCCGCCGATGTGGTCAAGTTCGAAACGCGCCTGGCCAAGGCGTCCAAGTCCAGCGTCGAGCTCTCGCGCGATGTCTCGCTGTTCTACAACCCGGTCACCGTGGCCGACGCGGACAAGCTGACCCCGAACTTCAGCTGGACCGAATTCTTCAAGGCCCAGGGCATCGCCGCCCCGGAGAAGTTCTCGCTGGCCATGCCCAGCTTCCACCAGGAAGTGAGCAAGGCACTGGGCGATACCGATCCGTCGGTGTGGCGTGCCTACCTGCGCTTCCACACCGTGGACAGCGCCTCGCCGTACCTGGCCGATGCCTTCGTCAATGAGAACTACAACTTCTACGGCAAGACCCTGAACGGTCAGAAGGAGCAGAAGCCGCGCTGGAAGCGCGTGCTGGGCACCATCGAAAACGATGCCGGCGACGCCTTCGGCCAGCTGTACGTGAAGGTCGCCTTCTCGCCCGAAGCCAAGGCCAAGATGGAAGAACTGGTCAAAAACCTGGCCGCCGCCCTCAAGGAGCGCATCCAGGGCCTGACCTGGATGAGCGATGAGACCAAGGCCAAGGCCATCGCCAAGTGGGAAACCTTCACCCCGAAGATCGGCTACCCGGACAAGTGGCGTGACTGGAGCGGCCTGACCACCGGCCGCGACAGCTACCTGGGCAACGTCCGCGCTGCCAACGCGTTCAACTACAAGTTCGCGCTGTCCAAGATCGGCCAGCCGGTGGACAAGACCGAGTGGGGCATGACCCCGCAGACGGTCAATGCCTACTACAACCCGCTGCAGAACGAGATCGTGTTCCCGGCCGCCATCCTGCAGCCGCCGTTCTTCGACCCCAAGGCCGATGACGCGCTGAACTACGGCGGCATCGGTGCGGTGATCGGCCACGAAATGACCCACGGTTACGACGACCAGGGCAGCCGCTTCGGGCCGACCGGCAACTTCGAGAACTGGTGGACCGAGGCGGACACCAAGAACTTCAGCGGCCTGACCGGCAAGCTGATCAAGCAGTTCGACGGTTACAAGGTGGACGGCCAGCCGGTCAACGGCAAGCTGACCCTGGGCGAGAACATCGCCGACCTGGGTGGCCTGGCCACCGCCTACGACGCCCTGCAGAAGGCCTCGGCCGGCAAGGAAGATCCGAAGGTCGACGGCTTCACCCGTGACCAGCGCTTCTTCTTCAACTGGGCCACCGTGTGGCGCACCAAGTACACCCCGGAGAACATGAAGGTCCGTCTGGCGACCGACCCGCATGCCCCGGCGCAGTTCCGCGCGATGGGTGCCCCGTCGAACCTGCCCACCTTCGCCGCGGCGTTCCAGTGCAAGGCCGGCTCGCCAATGGTGCGCGCTGGCGACCAGCAGGTCGTGATCTGGTAACAAGCGCCCTTTATTGAGCGTTACCCATGCAAAGGCCCGGGGAAACCCGGGCCTTTGCTTTTGGTGCGGGGGGGCACCCATCACGCTCTTTTCGCTTTGCTTGGTACACTCGCGCGATCCCAATCCTGCTGGATTCGCTTTACATGTCCAACCTCCGTCCGCTCGCCATTGCCCTGGGCCTGAGCCTGGCCTCCCTGGTCATCGCTCCCGATGCGCACGCCGCGCCGAAGAAGAAGGCCGCCGCCCGTGCGCCGGCCGTCAGCGCCCAGTGCAGCGACTTCTACGAGGCCACCAATGCGACCTGGCTGAAAGCCAATCCGGTGCCGCAGACCGGTGCCACCACCGCACTGGGCCAGCTGGCCGACCGCGCACGCCAGCAGCAGCGTGAACTGCTGGATGGCGCGATGACCGCGCCGCAGGGCAGCGTGCAGAAGCTGCTCGGCGACTTCTGGGCCAGCGGCCTGGACGAAGCCGCCGTGGAAGCCGATGGCTCCAACCCGATCGCCCCGCTGCTGACCCGCATCAACGCGATCAAGAAGGCCAAGGACGTGCCGGCCTCGATCGCCGCGCTGCATCAGGTGGGCATCCCGGTGGCCTTCAACTTCGCCCCGGACGTGGACCTGAAGGCACTGGACCGCCACATCGGCTACTTCATGCAGGGCGGCATGGGCCTGCCGGACCCGGCGTTCTACACCCGTACCGATGCCGACACCGTCGCGCTGATGGCGCGCTACCGCACCTACGTCAAGCAGGTGCTGGCGCTGACCGGTACCCCGGCGGACAAGCTCGATGCCGAATCGCAGTCGGTGATCGCACTGGAAACCGAACTGGCGCGCAATGCGCAGTCGCTGGCTGGCATCAACAACCCGTTCAACAACTACGCGCCGATCTCCACCAAGGAGCTCAACAGCCGTTACCGCAACCTGCAGCTGGAGGCCTTCCTGAAGGCACAGGGCGTCAATGACGACCTGGTCTCGCTGTCCGATCCGGCGCTGTTCAAGCAGCTCGACGGCATGGTCACCCGGCTCAAGCCGGAGCAGTGGAAGGTCTACCTGCGCTGGCGCGTGGGTGATGCGATGGCCCCGTACCTGTCCAAGGCCTACCGCGATGCCGAGTTCGAGTTCCGCGGCCGCGTGATGCGTGGCCAGACCCTGCCGCCGGCACGCTGGGAGCAGGTGCTGGATGCGATCAACGTCGCCGCCGGCCCGATGGTCGGCCGCGAGTACGCCGCCAAGCATCTCTCGGCCGACGACCGTCGCAAGGCGGCGCTGGTGGTGGACAAGATCCGCGAAGTGCAGATCGATGCGGTCAAGCGCAGCACCTGGATGAGCGATGAGGCCAAGACCGAAGCGCAGGCCAAGCTGGCCGCGCTGAAGATCGAGATCGGCACCCCGCTGCGCGATCTGGACTACACCGTGCAGCCGATGGGCCGTGGCAGCTTTGGCGGCAACATGCTGATCGCCTCGACCTGGCGCCACCGCGAAGAGATGAAGCGCATCGGCAAGGGCAACGCCGACCGTCGCTGGGACGTGCTGCCGCAGCAGCCGGCCCTGGCCTACGACATCGCGCAGAACCGCCTGATCGTCACCGCCGCCGTGCTGCAGGGCCCGGTGTTCAATGCCAAGGGCGATACCGCCGACCTGTTCGGCAGCTACGGCGCGCTGGTCGCGCACGAGCTGACCCGCGCGATCGACGCCAAGGGCGCGCTGGTGGATGCCAAGGGCGAACTGCGCAGCTGGTGGACCCCGGCCGACAAGACCGCCTGGACCCTGTTCGGCAACCGCGTGGCCGCGCAGTACAGCGGCTATGACTACCCGGGCGTGAAGGGCGCCAAGGTCAACGGTGAACTCACCCGTGAAGAGAACCTGGCCGACCTGGCCGGCCTCGAACTGGCGTGGGAGGCCTACAAGGCCGTTGAGCCGGCCGCCAAGCCGGCCGCACAGCAGGGCTTCTTCCGTGCCTGGGCGAGCCTGTGGCCGCAGCAGCTCTCGCCGAACGTCGCCGCCCAGCGCCTGAGCTCGGACATCCTGGCCCCGGGCCGCTGGCGCACCAACGGCCCGCTGTCCAACCTGCCGGCCTTCGGTGCCACGTTCACCTGCAAGCCGGGCCAGCCGATGCAGCGCGTGGACAACGACCAGATCAAGGTCTGGCGCTGAGCCCCGCTGCACAGCAGAAACGAAAAGGGCGCCCACTGGGCGCCCTTTGCATTTAACGGGGACGGAGGTGGTTATTGACTACCTCCGTCCCTGTTATTTGCCTTACTTGATGCTGCGCAGATGATTGGGCCGCTTCGGCGGGCCCGGCGGTCGCCGGTTCTTGAACGGCGGTTGGCCGCGCCAATAGCGGATCAGCAGCCAGCCGAACAGCATGCCGCCCAGGTGGGCGAAATGGGCCACGCCCGGCTGCCAGCCGGTGGCGCCCAGCATCAGCTCCATTGCACCGAACACGATCACGAACGTGCGCGCCTTCATCGGGATGGGCGGGAACAGCAGCATCACCCGCTGGTTGGGGAACAGCATGCCGTAGGCCAGCAGCAGGCCGAACACACCACCGGAGGCACCCAGCACCGTGGCCGGATCGGCCAGCATCATGCCGACCACCAACTGGCACAGGCCGGCGCCAGCGACACACACCAGGTAATAGGTCAGGAAACGCTTCTCGCCCCAGGTCTGTTCCAACGGCGCGCCGAACATGAAGAGCGCGAGCATGTTGAAGAACAGATGGCCGAAGCTGCCATGCAGGAAGCCATAGGTCAGCAGCTGCCAGGGCTGGAAGTTGCCGCCGGGCGAGAACGGATCGAAGCCGCCGCCCAGGGGCTGCAGCATGAAGGGCTCGAACGTGGCATTGCCGAGCAGGAACGGCTGCTGCAGCAGGAACAGCACGGCGTTGGCGATCAGCAACGCTTTGGTGACGGTAGGCAGGCGGGGAAACATGGGGGCATCCGTTGGAACTGCCTCCATCATAGCCGCAGCACCCCGCTGCGATCTGCGCGCCAGCGCCCGCGTTCAACCCGCAGGCAGCGTCAGCCCGGTCCCCACAGGGCGGCATCCAGATCGTTGGCACCGGCCACCTGCATTCCCTTGACCCGGCCGCGCTCCACCACCACGCCCTCGGCACGCAACCGCTGGCTCTGCTCCTTCCAGCCGGCCGAGCCTTCCGGCATCGCGATGCGGCCGTCCGAGCGCAGCACCCGGTGCCACGGCAGAGCTGGATCGTCATTCATGCCGAGCACGCGTGCGGTCAGCCGCGCCCTGCCCGGCAGCCCGGCCTTGGCGGCGACCTGGCCGTAGCCCATCACCTGCCCGCGCGGAATCGCATGGATCACCGCCAGGATCCGCGCCCGTGCCTGTGCGGCCGCGTCATCGCCCATGGCAGCGGCGTTCACGCGCGGACCCGGCTGACCAGCAGCACGCCGAGCAGGACCAGGGCCGTGCCGAGGATCTGCCACGTTCCCATGGGTTCGTCGAGCAGCCATAGACTCATCACGATGGTGGAGACCGGACCGAGCATACCGACCTGCGCGGCCAGCGACGAGCCGATCCGCTTCACCGCCAGCATGATCGCCATCACGGGCAGCACCGTGCAGACCGTCGCATTGATCAGCGACAGCCAGTACACCGGCGGGGGGGCCTGGCCCAGGGCGGACATCGGGTGCAGCACCGCGAAGTGCAGCACGCACAGCACGCAGGCTACGCAGCTGGCGTAGGCGGTCAGGCGGATCGCACCGATCCGCGCCACCACCTGGCCGCTGCCGAACAGATACAGCGCATAGCTCAGCGCGCTGGCGAACACCAGCGCACTGCCCAGCACGATGCGCCCGCCTTCCAGCTGCAGGTCATGGCCGAACGCCAGCAGTACGCCGAGGTAGCTGAGCACCAGCGCGGCCACCTGCCAGCGGCCGGGGCGCTTTTTCAGCAGGACCAGGCTGATCAGCAGCACCAGGGTCGGGTTCAGATACAGGATCAGCCGTTCCAGGGTGACGCTGATGTACTGCAGGCCCTGGAAGTCCAGCAGGCTGGACAGGTAGTAGCCGGTGAAGCCCAGCCACACCACCCGCCCACGGTCGCCCCAGGACAACGCCGGCGCGCGCCGTGCCGACCATACCGCCAGCACCGCGAACAACGGAAAGGCCATCAGCATCCGCAGTGCCAGCAGCGTGGTGGCATCCACCCCGTGCCGGTACGCAAGTTTGACGATGACCGCCTTGCCCGAGGCGGCAATGGCCCCGATCGCGGCCAAGGCGATGCCGCCGGCGGCGATGCGACTGGAGGACGTGGGGAGCGAGGAAGCGGGTGACGACATCAGGACGGCGAACAGCCGCACGGAGGCGGCTGGCAGCAGGTGGGGCGGCCATTGTCGCATGCTGGCGGCGGGTGTTTTGTGCCGGCAGACCCTGCAGGAACGGCGCTCCGAGCCTGTTTCAACGGCGGAAAGGGCTCGGCCGACCGACAGACCCTGCGCCTGCGGAAGGCTGTGCCGCTTCGTGCGCGGTTGCCACGCATGGCGTGGCACTACCTGGATCCCGGGCGCGGCTTCGGCGGCGACACGCCGCTGGCGCGCTTTCAGCGCATCAGTACGACTTCTTCTGCCGAGGTCGGATGGATCGCCACGGTGTCGTCGAACTGGGCCTTGGTCACGCCCATCTTCACCGCCAGGGCAAATCCCTGCAGGATTTCATCGGCGGATTCGCCCAGCAGGTGCACACCGACCACGCGCTCCTCCTCGCCCACGCAGACCAGCTTGAACACGCTGCGCTGGGTGCCGTCGGCCAGCGCCTGCAGCATCGGGCGGAAGTTGCTGCGGTACACGCGCACGTCGCCGTACTTCGCACACGCCTCCTCTTCACTCAGCCCCACGGCGCCGAGCGCCGGATGCGAGAACACCACGCTGGCCACGTTCTCATAGTCCATCTTCGCCTGGGGCTGGCCACCGAACAGGCGGTCCATCAGCTTGCGCGCCGCGGCGATCGCCACCGGGGTCAGGCCGACCTTGCCGGCGATGTCACCCACCGCGTGCACGCTGGGTACCGCGGTGGTCTGCCACGCATCGACCTCGACCTCGCCCTTGTCGCCCACCACCACGCCGACCGCCTCCAGCCCGAGATCGGCACTGTTGCCGCGCCGGCCGGTGGCAAAGAACACGGCATCGAATTGGCCATCCGCGGGTCCATCGTGCCCGAACGCCACAACGGCATCGCCGTCACGGCGCAGCTCGCGCAGGCGGTAGCCGAAGTGGACCTGCACGCCTTGATGGCGCAGATTCTCGGCAAGTTGCCCGGTGAGTTCCGCATCGAAGCGCTCCAGCAGGCGCTCGCCACGGACCAGCAGGGTCACGCGGCTGCCAAGGGCCTGCAGCAGCCCGGCCAGCTCGACGGCGATGTAGCCGCCGCCGACGATCGCGACGCGTTCGGGCGCGCTGCACAGGTTGAAGAAATCATCGGAGACCAGGCCAAGCTCGGCGCCGGGAATGTCCGGGCGCTGCGGATGCGCACCGGTGGCGATCAGGATGTGCGCGGCGCTGATGCGTACACCATCGCTGCATTCCACGGTGTGCGCGTCGACCAGCCGACCACGGCGCGGCACGCGCACCACCTTGTTCTCATCCAGGCGCTTGAGATAGCTGGCATGGATGTTGGCGATGTAGGCCTGGCGGTGTACCACCAGTTCTTTCCAATCCAGCGAGGGGCGTACCGGGACATCGAATCCCATCGCCGCGGCAAGGCCGATGCGTGCAGACAGATCGGCGGCCAGCCACATCGCCTTCTTGGGGACACAGCCGACATTGACACAGGTGCCACCGAGTTCGCCCGGCTCCAGCATCGCCACCCGCTGCCCATGCTGCGCAGCGCGGAAGGCCGCGGCCAGGCCGCCGGAACCACCGCCCAGCACGATCAGGTCATAGTCGTATTGCGTCGTCATTGGCATCGCTCAACTCGGTAAGGGGCAGGATCGATCGCCGGCGCGCGGGCAGTTGATCAGCTCTGCCATCAACCGCCGATGCCGCCGCTCATGCGCATTCCCAGCATGCCATGACCGACCGCGATCCAGACGTGAGGGGCTGGGCGCGACGGGGTCAGGTCCGGCGCAGCGGCGGCCACTGCAGATAGGTCATCGCGCGCCAGATCCACTCCAGCGGCCCGAAGCGGAAGCAGCGCAGCCACACATGGCTGATGCCGACCTGCAGCGCGAACAGCGCCAGCGCAAAGGGAATCTGCCACAGCCGGGGCATCGCCTCGAACGCGCCCAGTCCGTATCCATAGAACACCCAGGTGCAGACCAGCGACTGCCCGATGTAGTGGGTCAACGCCATCCGCCCCATCGCCGCCAGCAACTGCAGCCGCGCGCGCCAGTGCACGATCCAGGCCAGGTACCCCAGGCACATCAGCAGCCCGGCCAATGCACTCACGGCGTAGGCCACGCCACCGGCAAGATCCAGCGTGCCGGGGGCCTGGTACGGATGCCAGATTGCACTGCCCAGCATCAACACCAGGCCGACCGGCAGGGCGATCCAGCGCAGCCGCGCATACAGCCGCGCGAACCGTTCCGGCTCGGCCAGCGCGCCGCTACGGGCGAACCAACTGCCGATCAGGAACATGCCCAGCACTTCCGGACCGATCACGAAGATGCCCGAGAGCATCGCGCCGAGGTCGCGCAGGCGTTGGCCGACGGCCTCGCCCCACGTGCCGTGCGCGTACGCCTGCCGTTGCAGTTCGATCGTGCGCTGGGCCTGGGCGATGGCCTCGCGCAGCGGGTCCTGCGCGTGCTCCATGCTGGCCATCCAACTCATCAGTGCGCCCAGCACCAGCACCAGCCCGGCCGCGCCCAGGTAGCTGATCGCGCCCATCGCCGGCAGCCAACTGCGCGGCGCTTCGCGGCAGGCGAGCAACAGCAGCGAGATCAACGCGTAGATCACCAGGATGTCGCCGGACCACACCAGCAGCGCATGGCACAGGCCGATCAGCAGCAGGGCGGCGCTGCGGCGCAGATAGAACGGTGCGAACGCGCGGCCAGCCGTTTCGGCGCGCTGCGCCATGACGGAAAAGCCGGCCCCGAACAGCAGCGAGAACAGGGTGAAGAACTTGCCCTGGACCAGCACGTAGATCGCCGCGTCGGCCCAGTAGTCCGCGCCCTGCCAGTGCGGATCGATGCCGGTGAAGGACAGGTCCAGCGGACCGCTGAACGCCTCCATGTTCATCAGCAGGATGCCCAGCAACGCGAACCCGCGCAGGATATCGATGACGGCGATGCGCTCATGCGCGCCCACCGGCTGCAAAGGAGAAGAAGCTGCGTTCACAGGCAATCCGCTGACCAGGTCCGTCATTATGCCGTGCGCACGGCGGCCTGCCCCGGAAACGAAAACGGCCCGCCGAAGCGGGCCGTTGGATCAACGAGGGGGCGCAGCACTCAGTGCTGGTGGCCGCCGTCGCCGTGCACGTGGCCGTGCTCGATTTCTTCCTTGCTGGCTTCGCGCACGTCGACGATCTCGACGTTGAAGTGCAGGTCCTTGCCGGCCATCGGGTGGTTCAGGTCGACGTCGACCACGCTCATGCCGACCTTCTCAACGGTCACCGCGCGCGGGCCGAAGTTGGTCTGCAGCACGACCTGCTGGCCCGGGACCAGCTTGCTGGTACCGAAGTGCTTCTTGGGCACGCGCTGGGTCAGGCCTTCGCGGCGCTCGCCGTAGGCGTCGGTCGCCTTGACGTCCACCTCGAAGGTGGCGCCGGCTTCCTTGTCCATCATGGCGTTTTCCAGGCCGGGGATGATGTTGCCGTGGCCGATCAGGATCGCCAGCGGATCACGGTCCCTGGAGCTCTCGATCGGCTCCTGGCCCTGCTCGGCGACGGTGTAATGGAAACGGACGACGCGGTCTTTTTCGATCTTCATGCGCAACTCTGGTCTGGAGACTGCCGAGGGCAGACGGGTGAGGCGGGTTGTGGCCTGCCGGATACGCCGCCATCATGACGGCCTTCTAAGGTCGCGCATTATCCGGACAACATGCACATGACGCCAGTTTCGCGCCTGACCCGCCTGCCCGGCCACGTGGCCCTGCTGGCGATCATCGCCCTGCTGAGCGCCTGCGGCGGCGGCAAGACCACCCGCCCGGCCCCGCCGCCCGCCCCGGCCCAGGTCTGGCCCAGCGTCACCCCCAACGACCCGCAGGCCGCCAACTCGGTGCTGATGCGCGCGATCGGACTGGTCGGCACGCCCTACCGCTATGGCGGCAACACCCCCGAATCCGGTTTCGACTGCAGCGGCCTGGTCGCGTATGTGTACCGGGAAATGCTCGACCTGCGCCTGCCGCGGACCTCGCGCGATCTGGCCGCGGTGCAGGGGCCGAAGATCGACCCCAAACGACTGGCACCGGGCGATCTGGTGTTTTTCGGCGACAGGGGCAACGTCTTCCATGTCGGGATCTATGTGGGTGAAGGGCGCTTCGTGCATGCCCCGAGCACCGGGGGCACGGTAAGGCTGGACTCGCTCGGTGGCCCCTATTGGAAGGACCACTACACCGGCGCGAAACGCGTCCTTAACTAAGCTGAACAGGGGTAAGGTACAAATTTGTGACGCAAATCACATAGTTGTAAACGAAAAATTAACGGAATTTGTACCTAATCACTGCGCTTACACGGCATCATCACCCATCGTTTTTATTCAGTGACCGCCGCGTGACGACAGACGACCTGACTTGCAAAGGCCAGACCGCCGCAACCCGGCGACGTGCCCGACCCGCTTTCCTCGCTGCAGCGCTCTGCCTGGCCAGCCTTCCGGCCTGGGCGCAGTCCGCACCGACGATCGCCCCCGAAGCTTCTGCAACCCCTGTCACTGTTGCCCCCGATTCCTCCGCGCCGGCCAAGCCCAAGGCTGATGCGCCGGCCCGCAGCAAGGCCGATGCCGCTGCCAGCGCCACCCTCGCCGCCCTGCTTCCGCACCTGGCGGCCAACGACACCATCCCCCTCATGGACCGTTCGGCGATGTTCGCCGGCGATCTGAGCCGCCTGCTCGCCAATTACGATGCCAGCACCGGCGCGGTTACCGTGGCCGGCGACGCCGCCGAAAACGGCAAGGTCCAGTCCCTGCTGCGCCGTGCGATGACCCTGCTGGGCACGCCGTACCGTTGGGGCGGCACCTCGCCGGACAGCGGTTTCGACTGCAGTGGCCTGGTCGGCTATGTGTTCCGTACCGCGCTGGGCGTCGAGCTGCCGCGTGTCTCGCGCGAAATGGCCCATGACGGCGCCGCCCAGCTGATCAACGATCGCAACGCCCTGGCCGCTGGCGACCTGGTGTTCTTCGGCCGCAAGGGCCGTGTGGACCATGTCGGCATCTATGTGGGTGAAGGCCGCTTCCTGCACGCCCCGAGCACCGGCAA
Organism: Stenotrophomonas sp. RIT-551; assembly: GCF_026241915.1. Classification (NCBI taxonomy): domain Bacteria; kingdom Pseudomonadati; phylum Pseudomonadota; class Gammaproteobacteria; order Lysobacterales; family Lysobacteraceae; genus Stenotrophomonas; species Stenotrophomonas sp. RIT-551. The sequence continues at coordinate 53,592 of NZ_JAPJIU010000013.1, forward strand.
GGATGTCCGTGTGGACAGCCTGGTCAGCGGCTACTGGGGTGGCAAGTTCATGCAGGCCCGCCGCGTCGACCTCTGACCCGCCCTGCGGGACCACCGGATCGAAGGCCGCTGCCCTGCAGCGGCCTTTTTCGTTGGGCCGCGGCAGTGGCCGCTGACCGCCCCAACCCGCGTTCCCTTCTCTGTCACGGTCTTTTTCCCGACCGACGACGCGCCCGGCGCACACGTGCTGCGGCGGGGGACGGACCCGGACGTGGGGCGGCACGTCCGTGGCAACCGATCAGGCAGCAGATACCGCCCGCGATTCCTGTCGACAAGGTGACGCATGGCGGCTGTCCCCGATTTTCCTGCCCGGTGTGTGATCTGGTTTGGGCAACCCCTCGCGCTTGAACGGGCGACGCTGGCTGCGGCCGGCTGGCAGGTCCGCAGCGTGGCCCCCGAACAATGCGCCGGGATCGGCATGCGCGGCAGCGACCAGGTGGTCGGCCTTCTGGACCTGCGCACGGTGGTGCCGGCCAACCTGGCCCACCTGCAGCAATTGCTGGTCGATCACCGCCACATGAGCCTGCTGGCGCTGTTGCCTGCTGCGCCGCTGCGCTGCTCGCCGGTGCTCGATGCGCTGCTGGCGGCGTGCGTGGATACCTATGCCGCCCCGATCGACCTGCCGCGCGTCGTGCAGCGGCTGCAGCAGCTGGCCGGCGCCGAATCCCTGCCCGCCGCCCACGGCCCGCAGTCCCTGATCGGCGACAGCGCGGTGCTGCAGGTCACCCGTGCGGCCATCCGCAAGTACGCGCCGGTGGACCTGCCGGTGCTCATCACCGGCGAGACCGGGACCGGCAAGGAACTCGCCGCCCAGGCGCTGCATGCGCTGTCGGCACGGCATGCGCGCCCGTTCCTGGCAGTGAACTGCGGCGCCATTCCGGCTGCGCTGGTCCAGTCCGAACTGTTCGGCCATGAGCGCGGCGCCTTCACCGGTGCGGCGACGCGGCGCCTGGGCCTGTTCGAATCGGCCAGTGGCGGCACCGTGTTCCTGGACGAGATCGGCGACCTGCCGCTGGATGCGCAGACCAACCTGCTGCGGGTGCTGCAGGAAGGCACGGTCGAACGCGTCGGCAGCAACCGGCCGCTGGAGGTCGATGTGCGCGTGCTCGCGGCCACGCACGTGGATCTGGAGAAGGCGGTCGAACAAGGCCATTTCCGTCGCGACCTGTTCTATCGGCTCAATGTGCTGCGCCTGCCGTTGCCGCCGCTTCGTGAGCGCGGCAGTGATATCGCACTGCTCGCCCACCATTTCCTCAGCAGCTTCCGGCATCGCCATGTCACCCGCGCGCGCGGCTTCACGGCCGAGGCAGTGCAGGCGCTCGAACGCTTCGGCTGGCCGGGCAACGTGCGCGAGCTGCTCAATCGGGTGCAGCGTGCGGCGATCGTCAGCGATGCCGAGCTGATCACGGCGGCGGACCTGGAGTTGAGTCAGCCGCTGCTGGCCAGCACCGAACGCGGCCTGCACGGCGCAAAGCAGATCGCCGAACGCGAAACGCTGCTGCATGCACTGCGCCAGCACGATTTCAACGTCACCGCCTGCGCCCGTCACATGCAGGTCTCGCGGGTGACGGTCTACCGGTTGTGCCGCAAGCACCAGCTCGCGCTGCCCGAACTGCGTTGAGCCGCACGGCGCAGCGAGTGAGCGGGCGCGCTCACAGGCTGTACGGCACTTTGAAGGCCAGGGTGAAGTCCGGTGCATCCGGGGTCAGGCCGATACCCAGCAGGCTGACCAGGGTGGTTTTCTGGTTGAGCGCATAGGTGATGCCCAGGTTGAGCGTGCCTGCATTGGCGTCGCTGCCGATCACCTTCAACCACTGCCCGTTCTTGTAGCGCGTGGAGGCACGCGCGCTCAGCTTGTCACTGAAGGAGATGCTCAGGCTGGTGCGCTCATTGAACGCGAACGCCACGCCGGCGCCGAAGTAATAGGAGCCTCCAAGCTTCACGTCGCCCGGATTGGTGGTGTCCGGGTTGGCATCAATGTCATCGAAGCTGCGCGGGAAGGAATGGATGTAGCCGATGTTGGCGAACAGGATCGCCGGGTCGGCGGTCTTCACGGCCGACAGGCCGACGTTGGCCTGCCACACGCCGTTGCCGGTCGGTTGCTGCTCGGGCACGGCAAAGCGGATGAAGTCATCGTCATCGCGCTCGAGCACCTTCCAGTCCAGCCCGTACGGCGCCCGCCCGGTCGGCGCGGTCGCGCCCACGGTGAGCACGGTTTCGGGAAGCCGCCCGCGCTCGGCGAACAGCCGGTAGTTGGCGCTCAGGCCAACGTCGCCGATGCCGTTGCCCGTGGTCTCTTCCTGCGCGATGGCCGCGGCCGAGCCACCGGCACCGCCCTTCTGGAACACCGTCTTGCGCGCCAGGTACGGCACGTCCAGGTTCAAGGTCAGGCGCGGACTGATGCCCCAGCGCGCGGCCAGGTTGTAGGTCAGCGTGTCCGACTCCACGTTCTCGATGGCGATGTTGCCGAGGAAGATCGCATCCAGCGCCAGGAAGCCGTTGAGGCTGAGCTGCTTGCGGTCGTAGCGGGCGTAGGAAAGGCTGTTTTCAATCGTGAAGCGGCGGCTGAAGAGTGCGGCCTGCTGCTGTTTGACATCATCCACGCTGCGCCGCGACTCCTGCTTGGCCTGCTGCGCTTCGGCCGCCGAGCTGGCATAGCCATCGGCACTGGCCGGTGCGGCCGGGGTGCCCGCCGGCAGGGCCTGCTGCGGGGGAGGCGCGCTGGAGGCCACCGGCGCGGTCTTGCCGGTCAGCCGTGCCTGCATGGCCTGCACCTGCATGTCCAGTTCGCGCAGGCGACGTACTTCCTGCGCGTAGTTGGCCTTGAGGCTTTCCAGCTGCGCCATCAGTGCCTTGACGTCGGCCTCGTCAACCGGCGCAGGCTGTTGCGCCTGCGCCTGGGCGGACGCAGCCGCCATCAGTGCCAGCGCCGCCAGCGCCAGCGGTGTTGCGCGGATCATCGTGTGCATTGCCTTGGCCCACTGTTGTGTTGACGCTCCCCCTGCCGTGCCGATGGATCACTGGCCCGGCCCCATGCCTACCCCGCGTACCAGCGTCATCGCCTGCGCCACGTTCTGGTTGAGCGGCACGTTGTTGGCCATTGACTGCCTGACAAGGTCGATCTGCAGCCGGTTGGTGACCGATTGCCCATCACTGCCCAGCGCGATGCTCTGCCCGACGCTGCCGTTGCGGATCCACTGCTGGACCGCGCCGACACCCTCGATCTGCAACTGCACCTTGGCCGTGTTGCCTTCCAGTTGAGCCAGTGCACTGACCCCGCCCTGTTGCACGGTGGCCAGGTTCACGCCTTCGCCGGTGGGCGTTGGCGCGGTGCCATCGCGCACCGTCAGCTGGGTGGCGTTGCTGGCCAGGTTGCCGTCACCGGCGACCTGGATGCTCTGGCTCAGGCCGGCCACGTTCTGCAGGCCGCTGGCGTCCACGCTGCGCCCGGGTGTCACCGGCAGTGGCGCATCCGCAGCGGTGACACTCACGCTGGGCGCGAAGCTGATCTTCGGCGTGTTGCCGCCGTGGCTGAAGTCCATGCCCAGCTTCAGCGCGCTCTGTGCCGACTGCCCACCGGCGGTCTGCCATTGCGAGACCATGGTGACCCCGAACCACGCCACGGTGTTGCCACCAACGGTGTAGCGCCCACGCATGAGGTTCAATTCCGGATCGGGGATTTCGCTCAATCCCTTGCCGGGCCGGCTGTCGTCGGCATGTGCCGGTGCGATGCCCAGCAGGGCAAGCAGCACGATGCCGGGCGTCCAGGTTGCGATGTTCATGTTGCCTCCTTAAAACAGATCGGCATGGGTGAATCCGAAATCGACCAGTTCGGCGTCGGTGATCGGTCCCTGCCTGGCGTACAGCGAACGGGCACTCGGCCGTTCACCGGGCTGCAGCAGCACCGTGTTGCGATCGAAGTCACTGCCGATCACGACAAACACGGCGCGCGACGGCCACGCCTGGAGAAATTCGCTGACGGGAATGCTGCGGTTGCCCAGGATCGGGTCGGCCACATCCACCACATCGCCACGGACCTGCTTGAGGACCACGAAATGGCGGAAGCCCCGCACATCCATCAGCACCAGCCCGGGCACGCGCAGTGAGCGCAGGCGCTCTTCATTGACGCGGTAGCCGCGTCCACGCATGCCCATCGATTCGACATAACGCTTGATGTCCAGCAGCGAGAACCCGCGCTGGTGGACCAGTTGTGGATCCGAGACCCCCATCATCCCTTCGATCACCGTGCCCTCATCCGCCTCCAGGTGGTAGGCGTAGCGCAGGATCGTGGCCAGGGCTGCCGCGCCACAGCTGTAATCGGTGTGTTGCCTTACCACGTTGCGGAAGCGCCGTTCCTGCATGCTCTCCACGCGCTGGGTGAGCACCGCCCCGTTGGGCAGCACCCCGCTGAAGCCGATGTCGCCGGCCCGCACCAGGCCGATGGGCATCATCATCGACAGTGCCCAGGCCAGCATCCAGGTGCGCATACGTGTGGACATGGTCTACTCCGGCTCAGGAAGGAGCCCCTGCCCCAAGGGGGAGAAGGGACAGGGGCTCCCGGGGAGCCCGGTCATTGGCGGATGACCGGGTTTGTTGCGCTCAACGCATACTGCCTGCGAAAACGGACAACCTTCTTACTGTTCCGGACCGCCGCCGCCACCGCCGCCGGTGGAGGGCTGCGCAACCGCCAGGGCCAGGCTGTTGGCCTGCAGGTTGCCGGTACCGGAGGCCACGTTCACCCCGATGTTGCCGGAGGCGCCGGAGAACGCACTGCCGGACAACGCCGCGGTGTTGGTCGCATCCACGTTCACCCAGCGGGTGGTGGAGACGGTGCCGCTCAGGCTCGCGTAGAGATCGGCCACGCCCAGTTCGACGAACTGGCTGGTGCCGCGCTCATCGGTATCGAAGGCAATGCCGCCCACGCCCGGACGATTCGGGTTGGCGGTGGCATTCTGGATATCGCTATCCAGATCGATGTGACCGTTCGCGCTGCCGCTCGGGTGATCCAGCGCGCCGCTCCAGCTGTCCAGGTAGTAGTTGTCTTTCTGGTAGGCACTACCCGTGCCGCTGTAACGGCCCGCCCCCACTGCCAACGTGGCGCCGGCGACGCGACCACTCAGGTTCACGTCCACGGTGTCGGTCATCGACTGCAGGTAGCCGGCGTTGCTGACGGTGTTGCCGGAGGACACCTGGTTGGAGCTGATGCTCGAGGTCGCATAGGCGCTGGTGGCGACCGATGCGGCGAGCGCGTTCTTCTGCTCGTTGTTGTTGCCGGAAGCGACGTTGGCGCCGATGTTGCCGGACGCACCGCTGAAGGCATTGCCACCCAGGCCCGCAGCGTTGGTCACGCCGGAGTTGATCGTGGTGTTGCCACCGCCGAACTGGTTGACGAAGACTTCCGCATCGGCCATGCCGAAGCTGAAGGAGGCATCGGCGGCGGACAGCGAAGCGGCGTTGTCCTGCGCGTTGTTGTCACCGGCAGCAACGTTGAAGCCCAGGTTGCCGGAGGCATCGGCACCGACGTCGTCGGCGATCGAGGCGCTGTTGGTCACCAGGCTGTTGCCGGCCAGATTGTTGGTGACCGACTGGCGGTTGTCGATGACGGCGATGGCGGCCGAATCGATGTCGATCGAGCCGGTGATTTCCGGATCACCCGAGAAGCTGATGTCCGAGCTCAGGCGCAGGTCCTTTTCAATGTTGACGTCGACGCCGTGGTTGTTCTTTTCCTGGCGCTCGTCAGCCTGGATGTTGCTGTTCTTGTTGACGTTCTCGGTGACGTTGCGGTTGCTGGTCACGTTGCGGTTGCTGGTGACGTTGGTATTGCTCGTCACGTTGTCGTTGATGGTGGTGTTGGTGGTGCTGTTGTTGTTGCGGGTGTTGTTCCAGGTCCGGTTCCAGGTGCGCGAATCGGTATCGGTGTTGGTGGTGGTATTGGTTTCGGTGTTGGTATCGGTGTTGGTGTTGGTGCGCGTTTCAGCCACGTTGTGCAGGTGGTTGATGTTGGCGCTCTGGTTCTGGTTGTCGCGGTCATTGCCCCAGCCATTGGCGCCGGCGGAGGCGGATGCAGCGGCGACGGCGATGGCCAGTACGGTCCGTTTCATGTTGGTGTTCATGGTGCCCTCTCTCTCATCACAGACAATCGGGTGGATGTGACTACTCACGGGGTGGACTGCACCGAAATGCTCAGTTGGTTTGCGGTGGCGTTGCCGGATCCCGCGATCTGATTGAGTTGCAGGACGCCGTCGAATCCCTGCAGTGCGGAGGCTTCGACCGCCACCCTGCGAGTTCCGGCCGACCGACCGCTGTTGACGGCCCCCTGCCCCCCTGCTGACGCGAGCGCGCCCGACGCGGCCAAGGCCTCGTCGTTCGTTTCGCGTATGCCCTGTTGCGCCAGCGTGGCGGTGACGACGTTGAGCGTCGCGTTGCCATTGCCGCTGGCCTGGTTGATCGATGCGACGCCGCTGGCGCCGTTCAGTGCCTGGCCGCCGATCGTGGCGCTGGCGTCCATGGCGGTGTCGCTGATGCTGAGGTTGTTGGACTGCTGCTGGCGCGCATGGACGTTGATGTGGGCGTTGCGGCCGTTGGCGATGCCCATCAGGTTGGCCTGCTGGTTGAGATCACCGGCGGCCATGTTGACGGTCATGGCGCCATCGGCGCCGGCCAGGGTGCGGCCGTCGATGCGGCTCTGGTTGAGATAGGACAGCATCGCGGCGTAGTCGTTGCCCTGCTGGGCATGCGCGGCCAACGGCGCGAGCATCAGGCCCGTGAGCAGTGCGGTGCGCAGGACGGTATTCATTTGCCGGGCCCGCCCGCAGGCTGGCCGAGCGGGAACTGGGCGAGCGCGCCGCGCACCTGGTCGCCTATGCCGCGGGTCGCGTTGCCGACCGCGCCCATGGGGCCGCCGATGGTGTTGCTGAACTGGCCGCTGGACAGCATGCCGCTGTCGGTGACCTTGCCGAGCGTGCCGTTGACGGTATGCCCGGTGACGCGCTCGATGGTGGTGGCGTTGCGCGGAATGCCGGCGCCGGTGTTGGAGCCGAGCGAGGCGTAATCGTCGTCGCTGAGTTCATCCATGCCGGTGGAGGTGCCGAGGGCGTGGCCGATTTCGCGGCGCGGCGAGGGGTCTGCGATGAGGGCCATGCCCGGAGGTGCGGGGCGATAGGCCGGTCGTGCGGAGACGTCACGCAGGAGGACGATTTCGCCGGGCTGGGCCTTGACGCCCTGGCGTGCGCCGGAGGCGTTGGCGGCGGCCGGCACGATGAGTGCAACGGCGAGCAGCCAGAGTGTGGTGTGTCGTATGCGGTGTGCGGCAACGCTGTCCATGGCGACCTCCGATGACATGCGGAGGGATGGAGCAGCATTCGTGCCAAGTTCCGAACGCCCGTGCTTCCTAGCTTTCCGTGCGGTTCGGCTTAATCGCACGCAACATTGCTGTTACAGGGGCGTTGGCATTTGGGCGAATGAATGGGTCGGTGCGGTGATCACGCGTTGCTGACAGGTAGACGCGGTGCGGGTGTATCACGGGTGTTACACCGGGTGATACAGGGGTTTACGGTGCGGATTCAGGGTGGTTGCCTGGCGCGCGCAACGCTTCAACTGTTCACTGGCGGGGGCGGCCGGTGTGTCGAGCGCTGGGCCTCGCTACGCTTGTCGGCGAATGTCCCCCGGTGCCGGCCTGCGGCCGTCCCCTCCTCCTTGATTTCGCCCACAAGCGCAGCGAGGCCCAGCGTGTCCAGCCACTGGCGCCCCCCTCAGCAAGCACATGTTTGCAGTACGCCTACCACCGCGAACGAGCCCCGAAGCGGCCGGTAGGCTCCTGGGCAAAATCAAGGAGGAGGCCGTCGCCGCCAGGCGGCGGCCGGGGGACATTTGCCGAGGGGCCTGCCGGTCGCTTCGGGGCGTGACGCTCGCGGACACCCAAAGCGGAAAAAAAAGACCGGCTCTCGCCGGTCTTTGGGTGCTGCGTTCGTGCCTGCATCAGGACGTTCGTTCTTCGCCTTCGTCCACACCCAGGTTGGTGGATGGGTTGTCGTAGACCGCGCGGTCGAGCAGGCCGGTTTCCTTGGCAACGATCACCGGGACCAGCATCTGGCCGGTAACGTTGGTCATGGTGCGCATCATGTCCAGGATGCGGTCGATCGCGTAGAGGTAGCCGATGGTTTCCAGTGGCAGGTTGGCCGCGCTCAGCACGACGGTGGCCATGACCACCGCGGTGCCGGGGACGCCGGCGGTGCCGAAGCTGCCCAGGACCGAGGCGATCAGCACGACGATGTACTGCTCGAGGGTGAGCGGAACGCCGGTGTACTGGGCGATGAAGACGGCGCACAGGGCGGGATAGATCGCGCCGCAGCCGTCCATCTTGATGCTGGCACCCAGGGGAACGGCGAAGGAGGCGTAGTCCTTGTTGACGCCGAGGTTGTGGGTGATCGAGCGCATCGCGGCCGGCATGGCCGCGAAGCTGGAGGAGCTGACGAAGGCCACCTGCATGCCCGGGGCAGCGCCGCGCAAGAATTTCAGCGGGTTCAGGCCGTGCATGAGCAGGAGGCTGCCGTAGACCACCACGATGTGCAGCGCGCAGGCGATGTACAGGGCCAGGACGAAATTGCCGAGCGGCAGCAGTTTCTCGAAGCCATAGCTGCCGACCAGGCCGGCGATCAGGCCGAAGGTGCCCAGCGGGGTGATCTCCAGCACGAAGCGGGTCACCTGGATCATGATGTCGCTCATCTGGCCGGTCAGCTTGCGTGCTTCGCTGACCTTGTCGCCCAGCTTGACCATGGCGAAGCCGAGCAGGCCGGCGAAGAAGATCACCGGCAGGATCGAACCGCGGCCGGCGGCCAGGACGGTTTCACCGGCCGCGTTGACGCGGGTGCCGATGCCGGTCAACGCGTAGAACACGTTGGAGGGCACGACATCCATCAGCACCTTGATCACGCTGGGTACTTCGCGCGGGGTGTAGCTGTGGTCCATGCTCAGGCTGAGCGCGCCGCTGCCCGGCTGCATGAGGGTGCCCACGCCCAGCCCCACGCACACGGCCAGGGCCGCGGTGATGATGAACCACAGGAAGGTGCGCCCGCCGAGTGCCGCCACGGACTTCTGCCCGTGCAGCGAGGAAATGGCGTTGATCACGGCGAAGAACACCAGCGGCACCGCGATCATCTTGATCAGGGTAACGTAGAGATCGCCGAGGGGGCCGAACCAGGTTTCGGCCGCCGGGCCGAGCAGCCAGCCGGCCAGTGCGCCCAGCACGAAGCCGCCGAGGACCCGTTGCCAGAAGGGGATCCGCAGCCAGGCAGAGACCAGCTTCATGTGCGTTCCAGAGATGATTTGACAGCTAGGCACCTTAGCCCAAGCCGGGCCGCGGAACGAGGCGTGGACGGAAAATCAGCGTGTCATCGGCGTGCCTTGCGGCGTTCTGCATAATGAACGCCCGTTTCACATGTGAGATTCATTCATCCATGTTCCGTTTCACGCCCCTGGTGGCTGCCGTCACCACCCTGCTGCTCGGCGCCTGCGCCAGTACCGCTCCCTCCTCCAGCGCCTCTGCCGGCGCGGTCCAGGTCGATGTGCCGGCCATTGCCCACCCTGCCGGGGAGACGCCGCAGTGGTGGTACCGCAGCGGCGCGGCACGGGCGGCCAGCACCGGTGCGATGGACGGCAAGGCCAAGAACGTCATCCTGTTCCTGGGCGACGGCATGAGCCTGACCACGGTGGCGGCAGCGCGCATCTTCGAGGGGCAGCGCAACGGGCACCCGGGCGAGGAGAACCTGCTTTCCTGGGAGCGCTTCCCGGCGACGGCGTTCAGCAAGACCTACAACACCGATTCGCAGACGCCGGATTCGGCGGGCACCATGACCGCGATCACCACCGGCGTGAAGACCCACATGGGCGCGATCGGCGTCAGCGCGGGCACCCGCAATGACTGCGCCGACAGCCTCGACAAGGGCCTGCTGACCTGGCTGCAGCTGGCCGACAGTGCCGGCATGGCGACCGGCGTGGTCTCTACCGCCCGCCTGACCCATGCCACCCCGGCAGCGACCTACGCGCACTCGCCGGAGCGCAACTGGGAGAACGACACCGATGTGCCGGAAGAGGCCAAGGCGGCCGGCTGCCGTGACATCGCCCAGCAGCTGCTGTCGACCTCGCGCTTCGGGCGCGGCCCGCTGGTCGCCCTCGGCGGCGGCCGCGGTGAGTTCACCACGGTGGAAGAGCGCGATCCCGAGTACGACGACAAGGTCGGCCAGCGCCTGGACGGGCGCAGCCTGGTGACCGAATGGCAGCAGGCGCACCCGCAGGGCGCGTACGTGTGGAACGCCAGGCAGCTGCAGGCGGCGGCCAATGCGCCGGCCATCCTGGGCCTGTTCGAGCCGGACCACATGCGCTACGAAGCCGAGCGCAAGGACGACCCGGCCGGTGAGCCGAGCCTGGCCGAGCTGACCAAGGCGGCGATCGCCAATCTGTCGCGCCATCAGGAAGGCTATGTGCTGATGATCGAGGGCGCGCGCATCGATCACGCCAACCACAGCGGCAACGCCTACCGGGCGCTGACCGATACGGTGGCGCTGTCCGATGCGGTGCGCGCCGCGGTCGAGGCGACTTCCGACCAGGACACGTTGATCATCGTCACCGCCGATCACTCCCACACACTGAACTTCGTTGGTTACCCGGCCCGTGGCAACCCGATCCTGGGCAAGGTCAAGGACAAGGGGGGCGAAGACGGTGCCGGCAAGCTGGACCTGGCCCGCGACGGCCTCGGCCTGCCGTACACCACGCTGACCTACGCCAACGGCCCGGGCTACACCGGTGCCACCAACCAGCAGCCGGTCGGCCCGAAGCGCTACCCGCACAACCCGAGCAGCTTCGATCCGACCACGGGTCGGCCGGACCTGACCGCGGTGGATACCGAGCATCCCGATTACATGCAGGAAGCGCTGGTCCCGGCCAAGAGCGAATCGCATGGCGGCGAAGACGTCGGCATCTGGGCACGTGGCCCGGGCAGCAAGGCGGTCCGCGGCACGATGGAGCAGAACGCGATCTACCACATGATCGTGCAGGCCACCCCGCGCCTGCGCCAGCGCCTGTGCGAAGCCGGCACCTGCGATGCCAGGGGCGTGCCGGTCGAGTTGCCCAAGCCGACCGCGTTCGAGCGCCAAGCGGGCGACAGCAAGTAATGCATCGACTGCTTCGCAATGCAGCAAACAGGGGCCGCCTCGCGCGGCCCCTGCTGCTGGTGGCCGGTCTGTTCGCATCGCCGCTGGCCTTGGCCGCCGGCACCGGCACCGGTACCGACACCGGCTGCACCGCCCTGACCCAGGAGGATGGGCTGCAGCCGCTGCCCGGTTGCCAGTGGCTCGATGGGCATCTGGAACTCGACGCGGCGTCCCTGGCGTCGCTGTCCTACGATCAGGACGGGCTGGCAGCGGTCTACGCCGGCGGTGGATTCCACTACGTCCGTGCCGATGGCCGTCAGTTGCCGGTGATCACCTTCGACAACGGCCCGGACTACGTTGTGGAGGGGATGGTCCGTGGGCGTGTCGGGCAGCGCATCGGCTACTTCGATACCCAGCTGCGCCAAGCATTTCCGGGCACGTTCGATTTTGGCTGGGCCTTTGATGACGGGGTGGCCCGCGTCTGCGAAGGCTGCCGTCCGGGCACGCCGGACGACCACGGCCACATTGCGATGGTTGGCGGCACCTGGTATCGCATCGATCGGCAGGGGCGCCCGGCGATGGATGCCGGCACACCGTGATTCCCGCGTGGCAACGTCGCCACGCAGCACCGATACTGCCGGTCTGCCTGAGATCGCACTTCCCATGACCTCCCTGCTGCCGCCACCGCCCTCTGTCGTCCACCCTGTGCTGGTCGGCTTCAGCGGTGGGCTCGATTCCACCGTCCTGCTTCACTGGCTGGCCACCTCGCCGGCACAGCGGACGGCCGGCCTGCGCGCCGTGCATATCCATCACGGCCTGCAGGAACAGGCTGACGCCTGGACCGTGCACTGCACGCAGCTCTGTGCGCGCTGGAACATCCCGCTGCGGGTGATCCGCGTGCAGGTGCCGCGTCACCAGGGACAAGGCCTGGAAGCCGCCGCGCGGCATGCGCGCCGTGAGGCGTTCGCTTCGCAGCTGCTGCCGGGTGAACACCTGGCCCTGGCCCATCACCGCGATGACCAGGCCGAGACCTTCCTGATGCGTGCGCTGCGCGGCTCCGGCGTGGATGGGTTGGCCTCCATGCAGGTCACCAGCGCGTTTGGCGCCGGCACCGTGTGGCGGCCCTTGCTGGAGGTTCCGCGCAGTGCGTTGCGCGCACATGCGCAGGCCGAGGGGCTGGAGTGGATCGAAGATCCCAGCAATGCCAGCGATGACGCCGATCGCAACTTCCTGCGGCTGCACGTGCTGCCGCAACTGCGCCAGCGCTGGCCGCAGGCCGATGCAGCATTCGCCCGGAGTGCCGCCTTGTGCGCGCAGTCCCAGCACCTGCTCGACAGTGCCGACCGCGACGCATTGGAACGCTGCAGCGTCGGCCCCGGTGTGATCGACTGCGCGCGGCTGCTGCGCCAGCCGATCGAGCGCCGCGCCCGGTTGCTGCGGCACTGGGTGCGCGGCAGTGGCCTGCCGCCGCTGCCGGCCGCGGGCGTGGAGGCGGTCGAACGCGAGCTGCTCCCGGCTGCCCACCACGCCGATGCGCAGTTCGCCTGGCAGGGGGCACGCATCCGCCGCTGGCGCGGGCAACTGCACCTGCTCTCGGCCAGCCTGGCCTTGCCGGCCGACTGGAGCGTGCACTGGGATGGCCGCGCGCCGCTGGCATTGCCAGACGGTGGCGAGCTGCGCCTGCTTGGCACGGACGCCGGTTTCGATAGCCCGGTGCAGATCCGCGCACGCCGCGGCGGCGAGCGCATCCAGCTGCCCGGGCGCACGCATTCCCATGCGCTCAAGGACCTGCTGCAGCAGCAGGGCCTGCCGCCGTGGCAGCGCCGCCAGTTGCCGCTGCTGTTCGACGAGGACACATTGCTGGCCGCCGGTGACCGGGTCATCGGTGCCGCCCTGCAACCATGGCTGCTGGCCCATCACGCGCAGTTGCAGTGGATACCCGGCGCGGCCTGAATTGACCCCGCCCGGCCAGCAGCCCACACTTGGCACATGGCAAAGAAGTCCCCCAATGAAACCTCCCCGGTCGCCCACTTCGAGCAGTCGCTGGAAGAGCTGGAGCAGCTGGTGGAGAAGATGGAAACCGGCGAAATGAGCCTGGAGCAATCGCTCAGCGCCTACGAACGTGGCGTCGGCCTGTACCGCCAGTGCCAGCAGGCGCTGGAACAGGCCGAACTGCGCGTGCGCCTGCTCAGCGATCCGGCCCAGCCCGACACCGCGGTGCCATTCGACCCGCCCAGCCATGACGGTTGAGGCCACGTTCGCGCGTTGGCGCGACCGGATCGAAAGCCAGCTCGACGCCAGCCTGCCCTCCCCGTCCGATGCCCCGCGTGGACTGCACCAGGCGATGCGCTATGCGGTGCTCGGGGGCGGCAAGCGCATGCGCCCGCTGCTGGTGTATGCCGGCGGCCGGATTTTCGGCGCCGACGAGAACGCACTGGACGCGCCGGCGATGGCGGTGGAGCTGATCCACGCGTATTCGCTGGTGCATGACGATCTGCCGGCGATGGACGATGACGCCCTGCGTCGCGGCCGCCCGACCACGCACATCGCCTTTGATGAAGCCACCGCGATCCTCGCCGGTGATGCCCTGCAGACGCGCGCGTTCGGCCTGATCGCCGATGCGCCGCTGCCCGCGTCACTGCGCGTGGCCTGTCTGCAGACGCTGGCCCACGCCTCCGGTGCCGCCGGCATGTGCGGCGGCCAGGCGCTGGATATCGACGCCACCGGTCATCAACAGCCGCTGCAGGATCTTGAGCGCATGCACGCGCTCAAGACCGGCGCACTGATCCGCGCGGCGGTGCGCATGGGCGCGCTGTGTGGCCAGGCACCCGCCGCCGATCTGGCAACACTGGATACGGTCGCCTCGGCGCTCGGTCTGGCGTTCCAGGTGCGCGATGACATCCTCGATGTCGAAGCCAGTTCTGAACAGCTCGGCAAGACCGCCGGCAAGGACGAGGCACAGGCCAAGTCGACCTTCCCGGCACTGCTCGGCATGGACGGGGCGAAGGCGCATCTGCGCACGCTGAGCGAGCAGATGTTCGATGGCCTGGCCGGGTATGGCGAGCCGGCAGATGCACTGCGTGCGCTGGCGACGCTGGCGGTTGAGCGGGATCATTGAGCGACCGTGCCGGCAGCCACGCATGGCGTGGTTGCACAACGCCATGACACAGAAAAACGCCCGGGAATCCCGGGCGTTTTTCGTTCCAGCGCTGCGGATCGGTTACTTGATCAGGCGCAGGGCGAACGGATAACGGTAGGCTTCGCCGTTGTTGGCCTTGACCGCTGCGATGATGCAGAAGATCACGTTGAGCAGGCCGACGATCGGCGCCAGCAGGCCGCCGATGATGACGATGGTCAGCACGATGCAGATCAGCATCGCGATGGTGATGGTGATCTGGAAGTTCAGCGCTTCCTTGGCCTGGTCGGTGACGAAGCGCTTGCTGCTGTCGTCCTTGTTGATCAGCCAGATGATCAGCGGGCCGAGGAACCAGGTGAAGATGCCCAGCAGGTGGGCCACCAGCGCCATGGTGCGCTGATCGGCCGGTGCCGGGGCGCTCACCGGCGGCGGCGGGGTGGTGACGTTGTCGAAATCGCTCACGTGAAACTCCTTGTTCGAGGTAATGGGTATTGCACGCGGCAGGCTCCCCGCCTGCCAGGGCAGCCCCAATAGAATACGTCAATCGTTACCGGCAACGGTCATTCGTCCTACAAGGATCGAACCGGTGTGCACGTGCGAGCGGGTGTCGATGTCGGCACCCACCGCTTCGATGCTGGCGAACATCTCTTTGAGGTTGCCGGCGATGGTGATGCCGTCCACCGGGTAGCTGATCTCGCCGTTCTCCACGCGGAACCCGCCGGCGCCGCGCGAATAATCACCGGTCACGCTGTTGACGCCCTGCCCCATCAGTTCGGTGACCAGCAGGCCATTGCCCATCTGCCGGGCGATCGAGACCAGATCGTCCGCGTTGGCGGTGACCTTGAGGTTGTGCACGCCACCGGCGTTGGCGGTGGTCGGCAGCCCCAGCTTGCGCGCCGAATAGCTGCCCAGGATGTAACGCTCCAGCACGCCATCGCGGATCAGCGCCGAATTGCGCGTGGCCACGCCATCGCCGTCGAAGGCGGCCGAACGCAGCCCGCGGCGCAGCAGCGGCAGTTCCTCAATGCCGAACCACGCCGGGAACAGCCGGGTGCCAACGCTGTCGAGCAGGAAGCTGGCGCGGCGGTACAGCGCGCCGCCAGAGACGGCGCCGAGCAGATGTCCGATCAGCGAGCGGGCCACCTCCGGCGAATACAGCACCGGCATCTGCGCGGTGGTCATCGAGCGCGGCTCCAGGCGGGCGACGGTGCGCTCGGCGGCGCGGCGGCCGATCGAGGCGGCATCATCCAGGTCTTCCCGGGCCAGGGCGCTGCTGTACCAGCCATCGCGCTGCATGCCATCGCCCTGGCCCGCGATCAGCGCGCAGCCGATCGAGTGGTGGCTGCTGCGCTCGCGGCCGATGAAGCCATGCGAGTTGGCATACACCGACAGGCTCTGCGCAGTCGCGGCGGAGGCACCGTCGGAATTGCTGATGCGGGTGTCGGCCTCACGGCCGGCCGCTTCGCAGGCCAGCGCCAAGTCCAGCGCCGCATCGGCGCTGAGCTCCCAGGGGTGCCAGCCGTCCAGATCCGGGAACTCGCGGGCCATCAGCGCCGCTTCGGCCAGCCCGGCGGCTTCGTCGTCCTCGGTGTGACGGGCGATCGCGCAGGCCTGGGCCACGGTCGACTCCAGGCTGCTCTCGCGCAGGTCGGCGGTACTGGCACTGCCCTTGCGCTGGCCGAAGTAGACGGTCACGGCGATGCCGCGGTCACGGGTGGACTCGACCGTTTCGACCTCGCCCAGGCGCACGTTCACATCCAGCCCGCGCTCATCGCTGCAGCTGACCTCGGCCTGGGTGGCGCCCAGGGCTTTGGCCCGCTCCAGCAGGCGCTGGGAGATGTCGGCCAGCTGCTCCAGGCGCTGCAGGCTGTCGTCGGCCGGGGAGACTTCAGGGGAGATCACGTTCAATGCTTTATCCTGTACAGGTGAGTGCCCGGCGCGACGCCGGCACAGTTTACGGATGTGGAAATAAGACGATGCGCGGACGCGACGAAGAAACCGGTGAATTCCTTGATATCAGCCGCAGCCAGAACCGCCGGGCTGCGCTGGACGTGCTGGCCCTGGGCGAGAAGCTGGTCTCGCTGACCCCGGCCCAGCTGGCGCGCCTGCCGGTGCCCGAAGACCTGCTGCCGCACATCGCCGAGGCCAAGCGCATCACCGCTCATATCGCCCACAAGCGCCAGCTGGCGTTCCTGGCCAAGCACATGCGCCGCGAAGACGACGCCGTGCTGGATGCGATCCGCAAGGCGCTGGATGCCAACAGCGAGACCTCGCGCCGTGAAGTGGCCACCATGCACCGCGTTGAAGACTGGCGCGAGCGCCTGCTCAAGGACGGCGACAAGGCGCTGGGTGCGCTGCTGGATGAGTACCCGCATGCCGACCGCCAGGAGCTGCGCACGCTGGTGCGCAACGCCCAGGCAGAGAAGGCCAAGAACAAGCCGCCGCGCGCCTACCGGGAGATCTTCCAGGTGCTGCGTACGCTGCTGCTGCCGGCCGCGCTCGGCCTGGAGGGCGTGAACGCCTCGTCCGACGATGACCTGGACGACGCGGTCGATACCGATACCGACGGCGACGAGAACGCCGAGGACTGAGCCCCGGCGCTCACGCGGCACCGCCAGTACCAGGCTGGCGGCCGCGTCGTCGGGCAGCACGAGGGCACGCATCCCGGCTCAGGCCTGGGTGCCGCCCACGGTGATGCCATCGATCAGCAGGGACGGCTGGCCCACGCCGACCGGCACGCTCTGGCCATCCTTGCCGCAGATGCCCACGCCTTCGTCCAGGGCCAGATCGTTGCCGATCATGCGCACTTTCTGCATGGTTTCCGGGCCATTGCCGATCAGGGTCGCGCCCTTCACCGGCGCGGTGATTTTTCCGTCTTCGATCAGGTAGGCCTCGGTGGCCGAGAACACGTACTTGCCGCTGGTGATGTCGACCTGGCCGCCACCGAAGTTGACCGCGTACAGGCCACGCTTGACCGAGCGGATCATCTCTTCCGGATCGTGCTGGCCGGCACGCATGTAGGTGTTGGTCATGCGCGGCATGGTCATGTGCGCGAACGACTCACGGCGGCCGTTGCCGGTCGGCGCCACGCCCATCAGGCGCGCGTTGAGCGAGTCCTGCATGTAGCCGACCAGGATGCCGTCTTCGATCAGCGTGGTGCACTGGGTCGGGTGGCCTTCGTCATCGATGTTCAACGAGCCGCGGCGCCCGTCCAGGGTGCCGTCGTCGACGATGGTCACGCCCGGCGCGGCCACGCGCTCGCCGATCCGGCCGGCGTAGACGCTGGTGCCCTTGCGGTTGAAGTCGCCTTCCAGGCCGTGGCCGACCGCTTCGTGCAGCAGCACGCCGGGCCAGCCCGGGCCGAGCACCACGGTCATCACGCCGGCCGGGGCCGGGATCGCCTCCAGGTTCACCAGTGCCTGGCGCAGCGCCTCGCGGGCGAAGCCCTCCGGGCGCCCCTCGGCGAACAGCTCTTCATAGCTGTAGCGGCCGCCGCCGCCGGAGTAACCGGATTCGCGACGGCCGTGCTGCTCGACGATCACCTGCACGTTCAACCGCACCAGCGGGCGGATGTCGGCGGCAAGCACGCCATCGCTGCGTGCGATCAGCACCGTGTCCACACCCCCGGAGAGGCTGACCATCACCTGCTGCACGCGCGGGTCGGCGGCGCGCAGGTAGCGGTCCAGGCGCTTGAGCATCTCGACCTTGGCCTCGTTGCCCATGCCATCGATGGGGTCCAGCGCCGGGTACAGCGCGCGGCCGCTGCCACGCACCAGCGAGCGGGCCGACTGCGCCCCGCCCTCGCGGGAAATCGCGCGGGCCGACTGGGCGGCGGCCAGCAGCGCATCGCTGTGGATGTCATCGGAATAGGCGAAACCGGTCTTTTCACCGGCGATGGCGCGCACGCCCACGCCCTGTTCGATCGAATGCGCACCGTCCTTGACGATGCCATCCTCCACGCTCCAGCTCTCGCGGCGCGCGTGCTGGAAATAGAGATCCCCGAAATCGATGCCCGGCCCCAGCAGGGTGCCGAACGTGCGTTCCAGACCGCCCGCATCCAGCCCGGCGGGCAGCAGCAGACGGTCGGTGGCCAGCGAAAGTGCGTTGTTGTTCATGCTCTTTGATCTATGGGCGCCGGGCGCAATCGCAACCCGGGCGCGGGAAAGGAGTCAGCGCGCCGGGGGTGCGGCCGGCGCCGGCCTGGGCGCGGTGTCGCGGTCGATCACCTCGACCTTGGGTTCGGCCCAGGGGCCGGTCACGCGGTAGGTCTTGGCGCCGATCTCGCCCAGCGGCTTGGACAGCACCGCGTTGGCCGCCGCGCCCACCGCGGCGCCCACCGGGCCGCCGGCCACCGCGCCAACGACGGTCAGCAGGTTGCCCGCACGCGGGTTGACGTCGATGGTCTGGTCAAAGCGCTGCTGGCGCAGATCGGTCTGGCCGCGGATGGTGATGTTCGCCGCCGGGCCTTCGATCAGCACCTTGTCGGTGGTGGCCATGCCGTTGCCGAAGGCCACGCTGCCTTCGACCTGGTTGAAGGCGAAGCCCTTGGAGAAGAAATCGCGGAAATCGAACATCAACCGGCGCGGCAGCTGGGCCACGCTCAGCAGCCCGAGCACGCGACCGGCGCCCGGCTCCAGCTCCAGCAGCTGGCCGTTGCGGGCATGCACGTCGAGCTGGCCCTGCAGCGCGCCCAGCTGGAAATCCGACGGCCCCCCCTGCCACCCGGCAGTCATGCTCAGCTGGCCCTGCCCGCCACGCAGCTGGCCGCCGTAATCCAGGTTCTGCATCAGCCCGCCCAGGTCCTCGCTCCTGACCTGCACGTTGAACTGGCTGCGCGCGGCCGCGCCCATGCCCATCCAGCGGCCATTGACGTCGATCTCCTGCTTGGGCGCGCGGAACTGCAGCTGGTCCACGCTCAGGCCGTTGGCCATCGGGCGGGTGCGCAGCACCGCCTGGCCGAGCCTGGCCTTGCCGAACTGCAGGTCCTCGATATCCAGCGACAGCGGCGGCACCTTGGCCGGGTTGGTGTCATTGGCACTGGCCTGGACCCGTGCAGGCAACGCCACGTCCGGCGGCAGCAGGATCGGAGCGCCATCACTGGGCGCCTTGACCGGCGTGGGCAGCGATTGCCAGTGGACGCGGCTGAGCTTGCCGACGATGGTGCCGCCATCGGCATTGGGCACGCTCAGGCTGCCCGCCAGCGAGGGGCCATCCAGGCGCACATCCACACTGTTGCCGGTCGGGCGCAACTGCAGCCGGGTCTGCTCGAACACCCCACCGGCCAGCAACAGCTGGCCGACCTGCACATCCACATGGCGCAGCGGCATCGGGTCCTTGTCATCGCCCCCCTCGGGCGAACGGGCCAGGCCGATCCATTCCAGCGCATCCAATGAGCCGCTGCGGCCGTTGACCACCAGCCCGGTGGCGAGGGGATCCCGATCCACATGGTCACTGCCGAGCGTGACCTGTACGCCGGTCTGGTTGTCATGGGTGCGGGCAGCCAGCGCCAGGCGCTGGCCGAACGCCACGTCCACGCGGCCACTGCCCATCGGCAGCTGCGCGGTCACGGCCGTGGCCAGCGGCGTGGCGGCCGGTTTGTCCAGCGGCGCGGGCAGCTCCAGCGTGGTGCCGACCAGGTCCGAATGCAGCTTGAGCACGGTCGGCGGCTCGACCTTGCTGCCGGCGGCGACCTTGGGCAGGGTCACCCCGATGGTCCAGCGCGAAGTACCCTGGATGTAGGGTTTGAGCCAGTTCAATTCCGGCGCGCGGTCCAGCAGCGCACCTGCGGCCAGCGAAGCGGTCAACTCGGATTCAAAGGCCTGCTGCGGGTCGCGCACGAACTCGCCGGCGCGCAGGCTGAGCAGCCCGTCCTGGCCTTGATGCCGCACGGCAAGCTGTTCCGCATCGAAGCCGCCATGGCCGTAACGGGCCTGGCCGCGCATGTTCTCGAAGACCAGGTCGAAACGCTTCTCGGTGAGCGTCGCACCGTTGAGATCGACCGTGCCCTGCAGGTGGCCGCCCCCTTCGTCGTGGTGCAACGGCTGCAGCAGATCGAAGGTGACCGCAGCCGGTCCCTTCGCGGTCAGGTTGTCCAGGGTCTCGCCGTAGGTGGCCTGCAGCGGGCTCTGCTTGAGCATGGCCAGCAGTGCACCGGCATCGCTGCGGCTGGTCGCCTTGACGTACAGATCGGTCACGCCGAAATCCGGGATGCCGGCGTCGAAGTGGTCCACCGCCACGCCCGCCAGGTCGCCCTTGCCATGCAGTTCGAAGCCCGGACCAATGAAGGCGATGTCGGCATCGACCTTGTTCATCGCCGGCCAGTCGTGCTGGAAACGGATGCTGCCAGCGTCGATATGTCCGGTCGCTTCGAAGCGGCCATTGTTCTTGTCGAAGGGCCAGTCTTCCAGATCACCGGTCACCAGGCCCACGCCGCCGCGCACCTGCCCGGAGACCAGCGCGGCGTCCAGCCAATCGGTGGCGGCCTTGCTCATCTTGGAATGGATCCAGAAGCGTTTGGCGGCGGTCATCGGTACATCGTCGATCTTGGCCGCCAGCTCCAGCCACGGGCGCGTGCCGTTGTTCTGGAACCAGATACCGCCGCGTACATCGGCCGCGTAATCGGTGCCCTGCACGCGCAGGGCCGGGGTGCCGATGCGCCAGCCGCCGGCTTCATCGCGCCAGCCGACCAGGCGGCCAGCCAGGCGCACGTCGTGGCGCTCGCCGAAGCCGCTGGGCCAATCAAACTGCATGACCCGCTGCGGCTGCAGCTCCAGGGTGAAGCCATCGGCATCGCCATCGAAGCGGCCACCCACGCCGCTGAGCCCTGGCGAATGCCCGACCGCGGCAAAACGGATGTCTTCCAGGTCGCCTTCAACCGACAACGGGCCGCCCTGTTCGCCCGCCACCCGCACGCGGGTCATCCGCACCTGCGGCGAGGCGTCATGCAGCCACTCGCGCAGGCCGGGGTCGATCCTGTCGGTCAGCGCCAGGCCGCGCAGCAGCGCGGTGGCATCGATGTTGTCGCCGGCCAGCGCGAAATGCTGCCCGCCGGCCAGCAACAGCCCATCCAGTTGCTGGGTGCTGCCTTCCATGCCGATCCGCAGGCGCGGCGCATCGGCGCGCCAGCCACCGTGCACCCAGCGCCAGCGCGCGCGCAGCTCCAGCGTGTCCAGCGCCAGCTGCGGGTGGGTGCCGTCTGCAAGCTTCACGCCGCGGACCTGCACGTTCTGCAGGTCGGCATCCGTGGTGACCATCACCACCCGGTGATCGCGCAGATCCACCCATGCATTGAATTCACCGGTGCCCTGCTGCAGACCGATGCCGCCAAACTGCAGCAGCGAGGACCACGCACGGAAATCGGCCGGATCGGCCGACAGCCACGCCTGCCCATCGCCGCGCTTGCGCTCGAACTCGAGCACCGCTGTAAGCGGCTGGGCGGCGGGATCGGCCCAGGCACGCGCGCCCACGCGAAGGCGCTGGCCGTTGACGCGCAGGCGAAGGTCGATCCGCGGCAGCGAGGCGTTCACGCCCAGCGAGGGCGCATCGACCCGCAGCCGCCCGCCGATCACCTGCAGCTCGCCCAAGCGGCGCAGCGTTTCCAGCGGGTCACCCGCAGCCGACTGCGGCAGCCCCTGCACCGACCAGCGGCCATCATCGGCGCGCTGCAGCACCAGCGCCAGGCCACGCAGGCGCAGCTCGGTCAGCGAGTGACCCGGCAGCAGGCCGGCATACATCGACACCAGCACCTCGGCCTCGCCGATGCGCAGGCCCTGCCCTTCACCGATCCGCAGCCCTTTGAGCTGCAGCAGCGGCCCACGCCGGGTCCAGGCGGTATCCAGCGCATCGAAACGCACCGGCTGGCCGGCACGCGCGCTCAGCCATTCCGCCACCCTGTCCGGATGGCGCTCGGCCAGCGGCAGCAGCTGGCTGGCGGTGCCGACCAGCAGGGCCACGCCCACGAGCAGCACCGCCACCGCATACACGGCATGGCGGCGGATCCGGCGCAGGCGCAGGCGCAGCGGTGTGCTCATCGGAACCTGGGAACGCCGGACCGGCCGCGGTCAGAGCAGCACGACATCGAACTGCTCCTGCAGGTACTGCTCGTCCGCCTGGAAGCGGATGCTCTTGCCCAGGAACTCCTCCAGTTCGGCCACCGCCGAGGATTCCTCGTCGGTGATGCGCGCAACCACCTTCGAGGAGGCGATCACCAGCAGGCGGGCCGCATCGAACTGGCGCACCGCCCGGGTGATCTCGCGGAAGATTTCATAGGTCACCGTCTCGGCGGTCTTGATCGACCCCCGCCCGCTGCACTCCGGGCACGGCTCGGAGAGCTGGCGCTCCAGGCTTTCCACGGTGCGCTTGCGCGTCATCTCGACCAGGCCCAGCGGCGAGAAGTCATAGACGGTGGTCTTGGCATGGTCGCGGGCCAGCGCCTTCTCCAGCGTGCGCAGCACCTGGCGGCGATGCTCGGCGTCATCCATGTCGATGAAGTCGATGATGATGATGCCGCCCAGGTTGCGCAGCCGCAGTTGGCGCGCCACGGCCTGCGCCGCTTCAAGATTGGTGCGGAACACCGTCTCTTCGAGATTGCGCTGGCCCAGGAACGAACCGGTGTTCACGTCGATGGTGGTCATCGCCTCGGTCTGGTCGATCACCAGATAGCCACCGGACTTGAGCGGCACCTGCTTGTCCAGCGCCCGGCCGATCTCGTCCTCGACCCCGAACATGTCGAAGATCGGGCGATCGCCGCTGTACAGCTCCAGCTTCTCGGCCAGCACCGGCATGTACTTGGCCACGAATGCCTGCAACTGGTTGAAGGTCTCCTTGGAGTCGACCTTGACCTTGTCCACGTCCTTGCGGATCAGGTCGCGCACCGAGCGCAGCGGCAGGCTCAGGTCTTCATAGATCACGCTGCACGGGGCGGCATCGCGGCCACGGCGCTCGACCACGTTCCAGACCCGCGACAGGTAGGCCACGTCCTCGGCGATCGCTTCGGCCGGCTGGCCTTCGGCGTTGGTGCGCACGATATAGCCATAACCGCCGTGCTGGGCCGACAGTTCAGTCACCAGGGTCTTCAGGCGCGCGCGCTCGGCCTCGTCTTCGATCCGGGCCGACACGCCCACCACCTTGGACTGCGGCAGCAGCACCATGTAGCGAGAGGGAATGCTGATCTGCGTGGTCAGCCGGGCCCCCTTGGTCCCGATCGGATCCTTGACCACCTGCACCACGATGTCCTGGCCGTCGCGCAGCAACTCCACGATCGGCACCGAGGACGGCGGCGGCAGGGTGGTGCCTTCAGTATCGGCGCTGGCCACCGGGGCCGGGCGGATCACGTCGTTGGCGTGCAGGAACGCGGCGCGCTCCAGCCCGACCTCCACGAACGCCGCCTGCATGCCGGGCATCACCCGCTGGACCTTGCCTTTATAGATGTTGCCGACGACGCCACGGCGCCAGCCGCGTTCGATATGCAGCTCCTGCAGCATGCCGTTTTCGATGACGGCGACGCGGGTTTCCCGCGGGGTGACATTGACCAGGATTTCTTCAGACATGGGCGACTCCCTTCAGTTCAAACGCCTGCAGCAACTGCTCGGTCTGTTGCAGGGGCAAACCCATCACACCCGAATAGCTTCCCGCCAGGTGGCGGATATATCGTTCGGCGCCGCCCTGGATCGCATAGGCGCCGGCTTTGTCCATCGGCTCGCCCGTGGCCACGTAGGCGGCGATCCGGTCCTCGTCGATCGCCGCGAACGTCACCTCCGAGACCACCAGTACGCCCTGCTCCCGGCCGGCGGCGACCAGCGCCACGGCGGTCATCACCTGGTGGGTGCGCCCGGCCAGCGCGCGCAGCATCGCGCGCGCATCGTCGGCATCGACCGGCTTGCCGAACACGCGCCCATCCAGCACCACCTCGGTGTCCGAGCCGAGCACCACCGCGTCGGGGTCATGGGCGACCAGCGCCAGCCCGGCACGCGCCTTGTCGGCGGCGACCCGCTGCACGTAATCGGCGGCCGACTCGGCGGGCGCACGGACTTCGGGCACGTGAAGGTCGAGCGCCCGGAACGGTCGGTCCAGGCGCGCAAGCAGTTCGTTTCGTCGGGGGGATCGAGAGGCGAGATAAAGCATCGAGGAAGCATAACCTGAGGCTACTGTCTGAATCGCAAGCAACACCCTCCAATCGTCATCAACCCCATCAAACCTCACGACGCGTTCATCGCCCCGACACCAACCTCAACGTCTTCACAAGGAGATGTACATGCGCCGCCCGTCCCTGTCCCCGTTGCTGCTCGCCCTGTCCCTTGCCCTGGGAGCTTCGATGACCGCCCACGCCCAGTCCCAGCCCGCCATCGCCGTGCCGGCCGACGGCACCCTGCTCAACATTTCGGCCAATGCCGAGGCCAGGCGCGTGCCGGACGTGGCAACGCTGTCGGCCGGTGTCGTCACCCAGGCCGTTGACGGCAACACCGCCATGCGCCAGAACGCCGAGCAGATGACCAAGGTGCTTGCCGCGATCAAGGCCGCCGGCATTGCCGAGCGCGATGTGCAGACCAGCGGCGTCAACCTGAGCCCGCAATACCGTTATGCCGACAACGAGGCGCCGAAGATCACCGGCTACCAGGCCAGCAATACGGTCAGCCTGAAGGTGCGCGACATCGCCAAGCTCGGCAAAGTGCTTGATGCACTGGCCGCGCAGGGCGCCAACCAGATCAACGGCCCGCAGTTCGAGATCGACCAGCCCGAGCCGGTCTACGACGAAGCCCGCCTGGCCGCACTGAAGAAGGCCCAGGCCCGCGCCGAAACGTATGCCAAGTCGCTGGGCCTGCGCGTGCGCCGGATCGTGAGCATCTCCGAAAGCGGTGGCGGCAACTTCCGCCCGGTGATGATGCGTGCGGCGGCCGCGCCGATGGCGGCCGATGTCTCCACGCCGGTGTCGCCGGGCGAATCGACCGTGTCGGTCAACCTGGACGTGGTGTTCGATCTGGGCCGGTAACACGTCGCAGCAGAGCGGCCCCACGGTCCGCTCCTGCCTGGCATGACGGCGCCTTGGGGCGCCGTCATGCTGTCCGCGGTCATAGCCCGGCTGCAGCCCGCGGCGCACCGCCATCGTCGATGGTCAGGTCGTCGAGGCCGATGGCCGGGTGCCGGTGGAATTCTCGTTGCCGCGTTGAGGCGTCCGGAGCCCCGCGACGGGGCTCTCCCCATTCATACAACGCCCTCACGCCATCTTTCCCGAATTAAGCAATTTTTCACACTTGCGTCACCTGCCGGAAACCTAGATTGGCGCCGTTGCCACCGTTCTGGTGTCGACTTATTGACATCTAGGTTTTCCCAGTCAGGAGAGAAGCTGTGAAACACCCGACCCAACGCCGCGACGACAGCCGCCGCAATACCCTGGCCCATTCCATTTCCACGATCCTGACCAGCGGCGCGCTGCTGCTGGTAGGGGCCATGGCGTCGTCCTCCGCGTTCGCGCAGGAGCAGGCGACCAACCTTGACCGGATCACCGTCACCGGGTCGAACATCCCCCGCACGAATACCGAAACCCCCTCCCCCGTCCAGGTGGTCACCCGCCAGGAAATCGACCGTACCGGCAAGACCACGGTCGCCGAGTATCTGCAGACCCTGACCGCGGACGGGTCAGGCTCCATTCCCAAGACCTTCGGCAACGGGTTTGCCGGCGGTGGCGCCGGCATCTCGCTGCGCGGCCTGGGCGCCGGCTCCACGCTGGTGCTGTTGAACGGCCGCCGCATGGCGACCTACGGCCTGGCCGATGACGGCCAGAAAGTCTTCACCGACCTGAGCACCATTCCGCTGGATGCGGTCGAGCGCATTGAAGTCCTGAAGGACGGCGCTTCTGCGATCTACGGTTCGGACGCCATCGCCGGCGTGGTCAACATCATCCTGCGCAGTGACTTCAACGGCGCCATCCTGCGCGCCTCTTACGGCCTGTCTGGCGACAGCGACGGCGATGCCAGGAAGGCCACCCTGACCGCCGGCACCGGCGACCTGGCCACCGATGGCTGGAACGCGTTCTTCAGTCTGGACGTGGGCAAGACCGACGCGATCAAGATCAGCGACCGCAAGAACCGCAAGTGGATCGGCACCGGTGATATCCGCCCGTGGGGCTATGGCAACAATGCCCAGTTCCTGGGTGGCGCCGCGCTTTCCGGTGGTACCCGTGGCGGTGTGGGTCCGAACGGTTCGGTGTTCGACGACCGTGCGGTGACGGATGACGACCCGGCCTTCCTCGTCGCGCTGCCGGGCTGCGCCGGCTTGACCACCATCCCCGGCCAGAACGATGTCACCGCCCAGCAGCAGGGCTGCCTGTGGGATCCGGCCCAGCTGTACCGTGACCTGACCCCGGAAGAGAAGTACGTCAACGTCTTTGGTCGCGCCAGCTTCGCCTTCGGCGAGGGCGGTGAGATCTACACCGAAATCGGCTACTCCAAGAAGGAAACCACCTTCAGCAACACGCCCTCCGGCGTTTCCGGTGGCTGGGGCTATCCCGGTGGCCCGGTCAACGCCAACAGCGGCGATGGCGCCACCGTGCTCAGCCCGACCCACCCGGACAACCCGATCCCCGGCCAGGCCTCGCGCCTGCGCTACTCGGCCTGGGATGTCGGCCCGCGTGTGACCGAGAACACCAACGAGTTCAACCGCTTCCTGGTCGGCGTCAAGGGCAACTGGGGCGAGTGGAGCTACGACACGGCCTACCTGCATTCGGGCACCGACCTGGTCAACAAGCGTACCGGCTTCCTGAACTACGACGCCGTGCGTTGCGTGCTCGGCAACCCGGCCTGCCCGGCAGGCGTGTGGCGCATCGGCGACAACGCGGGGCTGAACTCGCAGGCCCTGTATGACTACATCTCGCCGGACATCAGCGCCCGCGCCAAGTCCAGCCTGGACATGTTCGACTTCACCGTGTCGCGCAGCCTGGCCGACCTCAAGGGTGGCCCGCTGGGCCTGGCGCTGGGTACCGAATGGCGCAAGACCAGCAACAGCCTGACCCCGCAGACCTTCACCGACCAGGGCCAGATCATCGGCCTGGGCTACTCGGCCTACGACGGTACACAGAACGTGTACGCCGGCTATGTCGAGCTGTCCGCCCCGGTGCTGGAGCAGTTGGAACTGTCCGGCGCGGTCCGCTACGACAAGTATGAGAGCGGCGAAGGCAAGGCGACGCCGAAGGTCGGGATCAAGTGGACCCCGGCCGAATGGATCGCCGTCCGCGGCAGCTATGCCGAAGGCTTCCGTGCCCCCAACCCGGCCGAGAACGGCGACGGTGGCCTGGCCGCGTTCTCCAACGCTGCCGATCCCGTGCGCTGCCCCGACGGCAACCCGGCCCCGGGCGCAAACGGTGACGATTGCGGCGCACTGCCGGTCGCCATCATCACCCGCCCCAACGCCGACCTGAAGCCGGAAGAGTCCAAGAGCTACTCGGTGGGCCTGGTGCTGCAGCCGACCTCCAGCACCTCGATGACGGTCGACGCGTGGCAGATCAAGCGCACCAACGAAATCGCCCAGGGCAGCACGGCCGAAGCGATTGCCGCGGGCAATGTGCTGCGTGACAACAACCTGCTCAATGGCGTTCCGGGCACCGGCAGCATCCTGGCGGTCAATACGCAGTACAT
The DNA here is from genome assembly GCF_026241915.1 of Stenotrophomonas sp. RIT-551. Taxonomy (NCBI): domain Bacteria; kingdom Pseudomonadati; phylum Pseudomonadota; class Gammaproteobacteria; order Lysobacterales; family Lysobacteraceae; genus Stenotrophomonas; species Stenotrophomonas sp. RIT-551. Next base: position 81,542 of record NZ_JAPJIU010000013.1, read on the forward strand.
CAATGCGGCATCGACCCGCGTGCGCGGTATCGATACCGACATCCGCCAGACCTTCGACATCGGTCCGGGCCAGCTGGAGATGGACCTGCAGTGGAGCCACGTGCTCAAGTTCGAGCGTACCGATGCCGACGTGACCGTCGACTATGCCGGTACCCACGGCAACTGCGACGTCACCAACTGCATCGGCACCCCGAAGGACCGCATCAACTTCGGCACCACCTGGAAGCAGGGCCCGTGGAGCGTCAGCGGCGTGGCCAACTACATCTCCAAGATGGAGAACACCGACTTCCGCGGTCCGGACGGCTCGTATCAGTTCGCCTATGCCGACGGCACGGATGTCACCAAGATTTCCTCGTTCACCACCTTCGACCTGTCCGGTCGCTGGAACATCACCGAGGCCTTCGAACTGAATGCATCGGTGCAGAACCTGTTCGACCGCATCGCTCCGCTGGATCCGACCACCTACGGTGGCGTGAACTACAACCCGCTGCACTTCAGCGGTGCGATCGGCCGTTACTTCACCGTCGGTGCCAAGTACACCTTCGAATGAGGTAGCCGCACTTGGGGAACAAGGAGCCCGGGCAGTGCCCGGGCTTTTTGTTGCTCGGCCACGCGAGTTGCGCACATCGCAGGCAAAAAAAAGCCCCGCATCGCTGCGAGGCTTTTTTTCAAATCTTGGCGCCCGAAGTTGGACTCGAACCAACGACCCCCTGATTAACAGTCAAGTGCTCTAACCGGCTGAGCTATTCGGGCGGGGTGCGCATTGTAGCCCGTTTTTCGCGAGATGTAACCCGTCTGGCGACAACTATTTCACGCACGGTGATACGGATGATTGGCCAGCATGGCCGCAGCGCGGTACAGCTGTTCGGCCACGACCAGGCGCACCAGCATGTGCGGCAGCGTCAACGGCCCGATCGACCATTTCTCGTCGGCCATCGCCGACACCTCGGCCGAGTGGCCTTCCGGCCCGCCGATCAGGAACGCCAGGTCCCTGCCCTGCCCACGCCAATGCTCCAGGCGCTGGGCCAGCTGCTCGGAACTGAGTTGGCGGCCCGGCACATCGAGCGCGACCACATAGGCATTCTTCGGCAGCGCGGCGATCACCCGCTTGCCTTCGTCATCGGTCGCGCGGCGCGCATCGCGCCCCTTGCCACGCAGGCCGGGCTCGATCTCGACCAGCTCGAACGGCAGCCAGTGCGAGAGCCGCTTCTGGTACTCGGCAAACCCCTGCGCGACCCAGGATGGCGCGCGCTCGCCGGTGGCGATCAACCTGGCTTTCATCGGTGTCCTCCGCAGCTGCCGCAGGCGGCGCCGCAAAAGACAACGGCGCCATCGGCGCCGTTGTCGTGACCGGGCACGCTGCGATCAGCGTGCGTCGTAGTCGTCGTCCGCATCGTCGAGCAGCTCGATCGGCGGCTGGTCGCCCACGGTCCACAGGCGCTCGAGCGCGTAGAACTCGCGCACGCGCGGCAGCATCACGTGGACGATCACGTCGCCCAGGTCGACCAGCACCCATTCGGCTTCGCGCTCGCCTTCCACGCCCAGCGGCATCACACCCAGCTTCTTGGCGAACTTCACCACTTCATCGGCAATCGACTTGACGTGACGGCTGGAGGTGCCCGAGGCGATCACCATGTAATCGGCGACGCTGGAGCGGCCGATGACGTCGATCTCAACGAGATCCTTGGCCTTCAGTTCTTCGGTGGCCCCGCGCACGCACTCGAGCAGCTGCATGACGGAGGGCGCCGGATTGGGCAGTTGGACCTTGATGGTCTGGGGCTGGGCTTGGTTGCTCAAAGCGGGTCAACTCGATAAATGTGGGGCCGATTATACGGGGCGGCGGGGCCGCGCGTATTCACGACGGTGTTGCGCCGTACAGGCGGTGACCGAGGATGTAGTCGGCCACCGGCGCCGGCAGCAGCGCCTGCCAGGGACCGTCGGCCTGGATCTGCGCGCGTACGGCGGTGGCCGATTCCTCGCGCAACGGGGCCTGCAGACGCAGCAGGCGCCCGGCCGGGGCGGTGAACAGCGCGCGCTCGTGGCTGGCCCAGCGTCCTTCCAGGGCCTTGGCCAGGACCGGGTCGAGCGTGCCGGCCAGCGGACTGCCCGGGCGGTCGGCCACGATGAAATGCGCCAGCTCGAACAGCGCGCCCCACTCGTGCCAGCTGGGCAGGGCCAACAGGCTGTCGGCCCCCACCAGCCAGGCGATGGGCTGGCGCGGGCCCAGTTCGGCGCGCAGCTCGCGCAGGGTATCCACGGTGTAGGACGGTACGCCGGGCTGGCGCTCGGCGCGGTCCAGCTCGTGCCGGTCCAGCAGCAGGCCCGGTTCGTCGCCGACGGCCAGGGCCAGCATGGCCAGGCGCTGCGCGGCATCGGCGCCAGGGGCGGCGCGGTGCGGCGGATCGGCGGCCGGCAGCAGGCGCACGGCCACCTGCAGCTGGTCGCGCGCGGCGCGGGCAATGGCCAGGTGGCCCAGATGAACCGGGTCGAAGGTCCCGCCGTAATAGATGCGCAGCCCCATGGGCTCAGGCCCGGGCGAGCAGGCGCACGGCACGGGCTTCGGACACGGCGATCAACAGCCGCTCCAGCGCCAGCCAGGCATCGCCATCGGCGCGCCCCTTGGCGATGCGGTCCACCAGCCCGGCCTCGGCCACGAAGCGCTCCCAGCGCTTGACCTCGGGATGGCGCTGCAGGGCGCGCTTGAACGGCGCCTGCCGCGATTCCCAGATGCCGCGGCTCTTCATTTCCGCGGCCAGGTTGCCACCGCGCGCCTGCACCCGCGCCAGGCCGGCGGTGGAAAGCAGCTCGCGGATCACGATCGGGGTCAGGGCCGCCACGGCTTCACCTTCGGCACGCAACCCGGCGATCATGCGCAGTACCGCGGCAGGCTGGCCGGAGAAGGTCGCTTCCACCAGCCGGAACACGTCGTAGCGGGCCGCATCGGCCACCAGCGACTCCATCGTGTCCACGTCCAGCGTCTGGCCGTCGGCCAGCAAGGCCAGCTTGTCGATTTCCTGGGCGGCGGCCAGCAGATTGCCCTCCACCCGCTCGGCCAGGCGCTGCACGGCCTGCGGATCCGCGCGCAGGCCCTTGCCACGCAGGCGGCGCTCGATCCACTCGGTGAGTTCGTGCGGCTTGATCGCCCACGCCACCGAGATCACCCCGGCACGGCCCACCGCATCGGCCCACTTGGTCTGGTGGGCCTTGCTCCATTCGTTGCAGGTGATCAGCAGGATCACGTCCGGCGCCGGGTTGGCACAGAACTGGCTGATCACTTCAGCGCCTTCCTTGCCCGGCTTGCCGCTGGGCAGCCGCAGTTCCATCAGGCGCCGGGCACTGAACAGGCTGGGGGCGTTGAAGCTGGCGTCGAGCTGGTTCCAGTCGAAGTCACGGCCATCGGCATCGAACACTTCGCGTTCGTTGACGCCGTCGGCGCGAGCACGTGCACGCACGGCGTCGGCCGCTTCCAGCACGCGCAGTGTTTCCGGCCCGGCGATCAGATACACCGGAGCCAGCGGCTGGCTGGCCGGTTGGCTGGCAAGCTGTTCGGGACGAAGTTCCATCCGGGCAGGCCGATCCGCGGGCGGACCGGGCTCAGTGCCCCTGCGGCACGTCGGCCGGCACCGCCGGCGTGGCCGGGGTGGTGGCCGGCGTCGTGCCGGGCTTGGCCGGGGCACGGCCGTGCTCCAGCTCGGCACGGACCACGCTGTCGATGCGGCGCATGATCGAGGCCGACATTTCACGACGCAGTTCGTCGGCGAGGATCTCGCGCTCGGTGGTGGTACCGGTGGCGTCGGTCGGCGGCGACACGTAATCGCGCGAGAGCTCGATCACCTGCTGCGGCACCAGTTCGCTGCCGTCTTCGCGGCGGAAGATGAAGATCACCGCGTAGCGCAGGCTGTACTCCTGGGCACGGCCCTGGGCATCGATCGCGATCGGCAGATCGCCCCAACGCTCGGACAGCACCTGGAGCTGTGCGGCCGGTTCGGTGCTGTCGCTGTCGGCAATCTGCGCGCCCGAGGCCTGCAGGCCACGACGCAGCAGCTTGACCAGTTCGCTGTAGGGCGCGGTGGACACCACCTGCACCGCCGCCGTATCGGCTGGCAGCATCAGCTTGTTGCGCAGATGGAAGCCGCAGCCGGCGAGGGTTGCGGTCAGGACAAGGGCAAGCAGGAATCGGGTCATGGACACAGTCTGTAGGAGCCGGGCGGTCGCGGCAACAAGCAGTGATCGTGCCGGATGCCGCGTGAACAGGACTTGATACCGAGCGGCCTGCATGGCGCGTCCGGACCCTGCCCCTGGAGATCCGTGCCACCGGGCGCGCAGGCACCCGGTGGCACGACAGCATCAGCCCTGCGCAGCGGCCACGATGTTCACGATCTTGCCCGGCACGATGATGATCTTGCGCACGGTCAGACCTTCCAGGAACTTGGCCGCGTTCGGCTCGGCCAGGCCCAGCGCTTCGATCTGATCACGCGGGGCATCGGCAGCGACCTCGATGGTGCCGCGCAGCTTGCCGTTGACCTGCACTGCCAGCGTCACCGCGTCGCGCACCAGCGCGGCCGGATCGGCCTGCGGGAACGCCTGGTCTTCCAGCAGTTCCTCGGCGTGGCCCAGCACCTGCCACAGCGCATGGCTGGCATGCGGGGTGATCGGGTTGAGCAGCAGCACGGTGGCGCGCAGCGCTTCCTGGCGGACCGCACGGCCCTGCTCGCTGACGTCATCGAACTTGGCCAGCGCGTTCATCAGCTCCATCACCGCGGCGATGGCGGTGTTGAAGCTGTGGCGGCGGCCGTAGTCGTCGCCGACCTTGCCGATGGTTTCGTGGGTCTTGCGGCGCAGCGCCTTCTGCTCGGCGTTGAGCGCGGCCACGTCCAGCGCCGGGGCGGCACCGTCGGCGGCGTGCTTCTGCACCTGCGCCCACAAACGGCGCAGGAAGCGGGCCATGCCGTCCACGCCGGCTTCGTTCCACTCCAGCGACTGTTCCGGCGGCGCGGCGAACATCGAGAACAGGCGCACGGTGTCGGCACCGTACTTGCCCACCATCACCTGCGGGTCCACGCCGTTGTTCTTGGACTTGGACATCTTCTCGGTGCCACCGATCACCACCGGCTGGCCGTCGGCGATCAGGGTCGCGCCGACGATGCGGCCGCGCTCGTCGCGCTGCACATCCACGTCGGCCGGGTTGATCCAGTCCTTGGAGCCGTCCGGGTTCTGGCGGTAGTAGGTCTCGGCGATCACCATGCCCTGGCACAGCAGGTTCTGCGCCGGTTCGTTGCTGTCCACCATGCGCGCATCACGCAGCAGTTTGTGGAAGAAACGGAAGTACATCAGGTGCAGGATCGCGTGTTCGATGCCGCCGATGTACTGGTCCACCGGCAGCCAGTAGTTGCCGCGCTTGTCCACCGCGTCGCGGGCACCCGGGGAGGTGTAGCGCGCGTAGTACCAGCTCGACTCCATGAAGGTATCGAAGGTGTCGGTCTCGCGCTCGGCCGCGCCGCCGCAGTCCGGGCAGGTGGTCTTGCGCCATTCCGGATCGGCCTTGATCGGCGAACCGGTGCCGACGAAATTGACGTTCTCCGGCAGGACCACGGGCAGCTGCTCTTCCGGCACCGGCAAGGCGCCGCACTTCGGGCAGTAGATCACCGGGATCGGGCAGCCCCAGTAGCGCTGGCGGCTGACGCCCCAGTCGCGCAGGCGGTAGTTCACGCGGCGCTGGCCCTGGGCCTTGCGCTCGAAGCGCTCGGCCAGTGCTTCGAAGGCGCCCTGGAAATCCAGCCCGTCGAACTCTTCGGAGTTGACCAGTTCGGTGTCGCGGGTCTTGTCGCCATACCAGTCCTGCCAGCGCGTGGCGTCGTAAGCGCTTTCTTCCTTGCGCAGCGACTTCAACGCGATGACCTGGCGGATCGGCAGGCCGTACTTGTTGGCGAATTCGTTATCGCGCTGGTCATGGCCCGGAACGGCCATCACCGCGCCGGTGCCGTAGCCCATCAGCACGAAGTTGGCGACCCACACCGGCACCTGGGCGCCGGTGACCGGATGGATGGCGCGCAGGCCGGTATCCATCCCGCGCTTTTCCTGGGTTTCCAGTTCGGCTTCGGAGACGCCGCCCTGCTTCATCTCGGCCAGCAGCGCTGCCAGTGCCGGGTTGGACTTGGCCGCGTGCTGGGCCAGCGGATGCTCACCGGCGATGGACACGAAGGTCACGCCCATCACGGTGTCCGGACGGGTGGTGAACACGCGCAGCGGGTCCAGCGTGCTGCCGTCGGCATCGCGCACGTCGAACTGGATCTCCAGCCCTTCCGAGCGGCCGATCCAGTTGCGCTGCATGGTCTTGACCGAGTCGGGCCAGCCCGGCAGTTCATCCAGGCCGTCCAGCAGTTCCTGGGCGTAATCGGTGATGCGCAGGAACCACTGCGGGATCTCGCGCTTTTCCACCAGCGCGCCGGAACGCCAGCCGCGGCCGTCGATGACCTGCTCGTTCGCCAGCACGGTCTGATCGATCGGGTCCCAGTTCACCACCGCGTTGCGGCGGTAGGCCAGGCCCTTGCGCATCAGGCGGGTGAACATGCGCTGCTCGTGCACGTAGTACTCGGGCGTGCAGGTGGCGAACTCGCGCGACCAGTCGATCGCATAGCCCATGGCCTTGAACTGGCCACGCATGTGCTCGATGTTGGCGTAGGTCCACTTGGCCGGCGCGGTCTTGTTCTTGATCGCCGCATTCTCGGCCGGCAGACCGAACGCATCCCAGCCCATCGGCTGCAGCACGTTGTGGCCGGTCATCCGCTTGTAGCGGCTGATCACGTCACCGATCGTGTAATTGCGCACGTGGCCCATGTGCAGCGCACCGGACGGATACGGCAGCATCGAGAGGCAGTAGAACTTCGGCTTGTCCGAGGTCTCGGTGACCTCGAAGGCACGGGTGGCATCCCAGTACTGCTGGGCGGCGGATTCAACCTGCTGCGGATCGTAAACGTTGGGTTCGACGCTGGTCATAAAAACGCTAGTGCGGCGGCAAAGCGGCACAGGGTACCGCAGTGCGGCATAGGGCTCCAATCGAGGTGGCCCACCGCAGCGCCCAAACCCGTCATCTCATTGAATTGACTGGGGATTGGCCGAATACGTCATCGCCCTGCCCTGGCCCCGGCGCGGTGCCGGGGCGCAGCGGCAGGTGAACCGCGCTCAGGCACGGCGCGCGGCCGGGGCCAGCGGCAGTACCGCCACCAGCCAGACCAGCCACGCACCGAAGGCCACGCGCTGGGCCAGCGGTGCCGGCAGCAGGGCCTGCAGGGCGAACGCCGCCAGCAGCACGCCCAGCCCGCAGGCCAGGTGCAGCGCGCCCACGGCGCGCCACGCCGGCAGCCGCAGCGCGCCGATCCCGGACATCACCGCCCCGGGCACGAAGGCCAGCACCCAGACCATCCACGCGCTGGCGTGGTATTGGCTGGCCGGGTTGTCCAGGTCGCTGGTATCCAGCGGCAGCACGCCCATCGCGGTGAAGCCGACCCCGGCCAGCATCAGCAGCTGGGCGCCAACGCGCATCGACCACGGCGCCGTGCGCGGCACCCGCAGCAGCAGGCGCAGCGCCACCAGGCTGGCCAGCAGGCCGGGCAACGCGAACCCGACGATATTGAAGGCCAGCGCATGCGGCACCCCCATCGCGCCCAGCAGCGCCACCGGGTGGCCGATCGGATCGAACAGCGGCAGCGCCGCGCCGAAGCCCAGCACCGCGCCCACGAACAACACGGCGGCGGCAATGCCTATCGCCCCTTCCCAACGTTGGATTCCCTGCATGTTGCTCACCCGGCTGCGTTACAAGGCCCGTATTGTCGCCGCTTCCACGCCGATCCGCCGGCCGGGGTTGCGTCCGGCCGCGGCCGGCACCATACACTTGATCTCCAGTTTCCCGGTTGATTTGAAACCATGAGCGATCTGCCCCACGTCTTTGACGCCACCACCGAGACCTTCGAGACCGAGGTCCTGCAGAAGTCCCTGCAGACCCCCGTGCTGGTCGATTTCTGGGCCACCTGGTGCGGCCCCTGCAAGACCCTGGGCCCGATGCTGGAAAAGCTGGCGGGCGAATACCACGGTGCCTTCGAGCTGGCCAAGGTCGATGTCGACAAGGAACAGCAGATCGCGGCCGCGTTCCAGATCCGTTCGGTGCCCACCGTGTTCCTGGTCAAGGGCGGGCAGATCGTGGACGGCTTCCCCGGTGCGGTGCCGGAGGGTCAACTGCGCGAGTTCCTGACCCAGCATGGCGTGGTCCCGCTGGAGGCGGCCCCGGACGAAGAAGAAGCCCTCGAGGCGCCCCCGCTGGATCCGCAGGCCCAGGTCGACGTGCTGCGCGCGGCGATCGCCGCCGAGCCGGACAAGGAAGAACTCAAGCTCGACCTCGCCCTGGCCCTGCTGCAGACCGGCGCCACCGCCGAGGCCACCGCGCTGATCGATGCGCTGCCGGCCAATCTGTCCACCGATGACCGCGCCGTGCGCGCTCGTGCCCGCCTGGAGTTCGCCAGTGCGCTGCAGGAGGCGCCGGCCGCGGAGGTGCTGGACGCGCGCATTGCGGCCAACGGCGACGACCTGCAGGCCCGCCACCTGCGCGGCGTGCAGCTGCTGCTGTCCGGCCAGGACGCCGCTGCGCTGGAGCAGTTCCTGGACATGCTGCGCCGGGATCGCACCTATGACGACGGGCGTCCGCGCAAACTGCTGATCGATGCCTTCAAGGTGATCGAGGATGAAGATCTGGTCGGCCAGTACCGCCGCCGCATGGCGTCGCTGCTGTTCTGATCGCCGGCGGCCAGCGCCTCTCGGGGCGCTGGCCAGTCGAACCTGCCTATCCCAACTGGCAGCTTTGATGTGTGACGTGAATCACGTTCAGAAACCCTGCACGGCTCCCGGGCAATAATGCCGCCGCGGCCCACTGGAGGCTGCGATCCATCGGGGAGGATGAGGTCTGGGCCATGGCGGCCTACTTGGCTGCGCCCCGCCTTGCAGGGCCGTGAATGACCGTGAGATTGACCCGATTGCCCCGTTTCGCTTTGGCTGCCCGCCTTGTGGTGCTGGTGGCGTTGCTGATATCCGCCGCGCCGCTGCTGGCACAGGACTGGACCTACCGGGTGCGTCCCGGCGACACGATCTGGGACCTGAGTGCCCGCTACCTCAAGCCGTCCATCGCCTGGGAACAGCTGCAGTCGCATAACGGCATCGCCGATCCCTACCGCCTGCCCCCCGGCAGCCAGCTGCGCTTCCCGGTGGCCTGGCTGCAGGTGCAGCCCGCGCCGGCACGCGTGCTCGCCGTGCGCGGCCCGGTGCAGAGCCAGGCCGACGGCCAGCCCCGTCGCGATGTGATCGAAGGCGATCTGCTGCGGATCGGCCAGGAGCTGGTCACCGGCGAGGACGCCAGCGTCACCGTGGTGTTCGCCGATGATTCGCGTCTTCAGCTGCGCGAGCGCTCGCGCCTGCGCTTCGACCAGCTCTCGCGCTACGGGCACACCGGCATGGTCGATACCCGCCTGCGGCTGGAACAGGGCCGCGCCAGCAACCGGGTGACCCCTGCCAAGGGACCGGCCTCGCGCTACATCATCGATGCACCGACCGCGACCAGCAGCGTGCGCGGCACCGTGTTCCGGGTCAGCGCCGGCCAGGACGGCCGCGGCGCGGCGACCGAAGTGCTGGAAGGCCGGGTGCAGGTCGGCAACCGCCGTGGCCAGCGCCTGGTCAGCCGCGGCCAGGCCACCCGCAGCCCCTCGCTGGACACGCGCCCGGCCGGCCTGGAGGCGTTGCTGCCCGCACCCATGATGGCGACCCAGCCGCAGCGGCTCGCCACCCTGCCGGCTGCCGTGGCCTGGCAGCCGGTCAGCGATGCTGCCGGATACCGGGTCGAGGTGGTCCGCGCCGATCAACCCGAGGTGCTGCTGTTCGGGCGCGATACCGCTGCCACAACGCTCACCCTGCCCGACCTGCCGCCAGGCGAGCTGCGCCTGCTGGTACGGGCGGTCAGCGCAGCGCAGGTCGAAGGCCTGGACGCCAGGCAGGACTTCCTGGTGCGCGATCAGCCGGTCCCGCCGCTGACCGTGCGCCCGCTGCATGGGCAGACCCTCAACAGCGCGCGCCCGCGCTTCGAGTGGACCCGGGTGGCCGAGGCCGAGCGCACGGTGCTGCAGATCGCCCGCGATCCGCAGTTCCTCACTCTTCTGCTTGAACAGGACACCCGCGCCACCCACCTGCGTCCCATCCTGGATCTGGCCCCGGGGGACTATGTCTGGCGCGTGGCGTCGGTGGATCGCAACGGCGACCGCGGCCGCTTCGGCCACCCGCTGCCGCTGACCATCACCGACGAGCCGGTCGACCCGGCGCTGCAACCACCGGAAGCCGCCCAGGGCCAGCTGACCCTGCGCTGGCAGGCGGGCGAACCGGGCCAGCGCTATCGCGTGCAGCTGGACCGCCGCGGCGATTTCAGTGCGCCGCTGCTGGATCGCGAACTGGACCAGCCGGAGGTGTCGATCAAGCGCCCTTGGCGCGGCACCCTGCATGTGCGCGTGCAGTACATCGACGACGACGGTTACGCGGGGCCGTTCTCGCCGGCACAGCAGATCGCCCTGCCGTGCCGCACCTGCTACGCCACCGGGGGCAGTGCGCTGCTGTTGTGGCTGCTGCTGTGACGCCGCTGCATCTGCCCTGGCCCCACCGCCTCCTGCTGGCCGCGCTGGTCGGTGCGCTGGCGGTCGCGGCCAGTCACTGGCAATGGTTCTGGAAGCAGGACGAGGCGGTCTACGACGCCTACGTCGGCGGGTGGGAGTACACCCCCGACGCCCGCCTGCTGATCGTGGCGATCGACGACAACAGCCTGCAGCAGCTGGGCCAGTGGCCGTGGCCGCGCGGCACCCACGCGCGCCTGCTGGACCGGCTCACCGACGCCCGCGCCGAGCGCGTGGTGCTGGACCTGATGCTGTCCGAGCCGGACCGGCAGGACAGCTCCCAGGATGCCGAACTGGCCGCGGCGATCCGCCGCAACGGGAACGTGGTGCTGCCGGTACTGGCGGCCCCGGCCAGTGGCCCGCGCATGGCCGAGGAACTGCTGCCGATCCCGCTGATCGCCGCCAACGCGGCCAGCCTGGGGCACAGCGATATCGAAGTCGACGGCGATGGCGTGGCCCGTGGCCTGTACCTCACCGCCGGGATCGGCTCACCGCACTGGCCTGCACTGGGGCTGGCGCTGGCCGACACGCGCGGCCCGCTGCCGGGCCTGCATGACCCCCAGCCCGATCTGGCCTCGCCCTATCAATGGCGGCGCGACCACTATGTGCGCGTGCGCTACGCCGGCCCGCCCGAGCGCTTCCCTCAGGTTTCCTATGCCGACGTACTCAACGGCGAGGTTGATCCGGCCTTGCTGCGCGGGCGCCGGGTGCTGGTCGGAACGACCGCCAGCGGGATCGCGCCGCGCCTGCTGACGCCCACCACCCGCGAGCGCTGGATGAGTGGCAGCGAGTACCAGGCCAACGTCGCTTCGATGCTGCTGGCCGACAAGGTCATCAACCCGCTGCCGTCGGCATGGCAGAGCGCCCTCGCCGGGGTGCTGGTCGCGCTGTGCTGCCTGTTGTTGACGCTGCCGCGGGCATGGCTCACCGGCGTGCTCGCCCTCCCGCTGACGCTGCTGCTCAGCTTCGTGCTGCTGCGCGCGGGCAACCTGTGGTTCGCACCGGCTGCGGCCCTGACCGGCATGCTGGCCGTGCTGCTGGCCTGGACGCTGTGGCGGGTCAGTGCCTGGCGTCGCCAGGCCAACAGCGATGCGCTCACCGGGCTGGGCAACCGGCTGCGCTTCGAGCAGACCCTGCAGGCCGAGCACGACGCCGGTCGGCGCAGCGGGCGGCCGCTGAGCCTGGTGTTGATCGATGTGGATCACTTCAAGCGCCACAACGACGAGTTCGGTCACCAGGCCGGTGACACCGTGCTGCGCCGGATCGCCCAGGAGATCCGTGCGCACGCGCGCCGCCCGCGCGACATGGCCGCGCGCTTCGGCGGCGACGAGTTCGCGTTGATCCTGCCCGACACGACGCCGGAAGGTGCGGTGCAGGTGGTGCAGGACCTGGTCGCACGGGCGCAGGGGCTGGAGATTCCGGCCGGCCGCGGTGCGACCACCCATATCACCCTGAGCGCCGGCGTGTTCACCCGGGTGCCGACGCCGGGCACCGAACCGCGTCACTTCTTCGAAGGAGCCGATGCGGCGCTGTACCAGGCCAAGGCGGCCGGGCGGAACGGCTATGCGGCCGATGACGGCGGCCCGGGCTGAGCCCCGCCAAGCACCATACGCAAGCGAATGGTAGACTCCGATCACCTCCCCAGCGTGACGTGATCCGAATGAAGGCCGCTGTCTTCCGCCACGGCATCAACCTGTGGCCACCGTTCCTGTTCACCGGCATCCACGTGACCGATGTCAGCCCGGACTACCGCCATGTGCGCGTCGAGCTGCGCATGCGCCCGTGGAACCGCAACTACGTCGGCACCCACTTCGGTGGCAGCCTGTTCGCGATGACCGATCCGTTCTGGATGCTCACCGTGATGCAGAACCTGGGGCGCGATTACTACGTCTGGGACCGCGCCGGCGAGATCGAATTCCTCAAGCCGGGCCGCGGCACGGTGGTGGCCGAGTTCCGTCTGGACGAGCCACTGCTGGACCAGTTGCGCGCAGCCACCGCCGACGGCGGGAAATACCTGCACTGGTTCAGCAATGACATCGTCGATGCCCAGGGCGAGGTCATCGCGCGCGTGCGCAAGCAGGTCTACCTGCGCCTCAAGCCCGGGGCGCGCCAGCGCGCGGGGTGAACGACAGCGCGCTGCTATGCTCGCGCGCCGGCTCCACCCCACGGACGACCATGCGCCTGCCGCTTCTGATCACCCTGCTGCTCACCGCCCTGCCCGCCGTTGGCCAGGAACTTCGGATCCCGCCGGTCGCCTACCCGGTGCTGCCGGCCAGTGCCACCTCCGCGGCCGGCTTCGTGCCCGCCGGCTGGCGTATCGAGCAGCAGTTGAGCGGCGACCTCAACGGTGACAAGCGCGATGACCTGGTACTGGTGCTGCGCCAGCAGGACCCGCGCAACATCGTCGAACACGATGGCTTCGGGATCAGCCCGCTGGACAGCAATCCGCGCCTGCTTGCCATCGCCTGGGCCACGCAGGACGGCTACGCGCTCGCCGCGCAGAACCACACGCTGATCACCCGCCATGAGGCGCCGAACCTGTCCGACGTATTCGAGGACGGCGCGGGCGTCTCGATCGTGCGGGGCACCCTGCGCACCACCCTGTTCTTCTTTTCCAATGCCGGCAGCTGGTCCACCGGCTCGGCCAGCTTCACCTTCCGCTGGCAGGATGGCGCCTTCGCGCTGATCGGCTACGACCGCAGTTCGTTGATGCGCAACTCCGGGCAGACCGAAGACCTGAGCATCAATTACTCGACCCGCCGGGTGCGCCACGCCGAGGGCAGCACCGACGCCGACCGCGAAACGGTGCGTTGGGAAACGCTGACCTCACCGCGCCGTTGGACCCTGGAGACGGTGGGCGACGGCAGCAGCTTCGAACCGCTGGCGGACGCCGAGGGGCGCTGAACCGCCGCCGCACCGCGCGCGGTTCAACGTGCCGGTGCCTGCATCGGCACCTGCAGGGTCGGCCCGCCCTCGTCCCTCACCACGCGCCGGTCCACCTGCAGCCACAGGCCATCGTCGCTGAGCACCGGGGTGCGGGTGGGCGAACGCAGCGCCTCCGGCAACCTCTCAAGCGCCACGGATGCCTCGCCAGGCTGCTGGCGCAGCCAGCGCTGTGCCGCCACCAGGCGCAGCATCGCGGCGGCGTCCTGCGGGCGGCCCGCGTACTGCTGCATGTCCGGCCCGGGAAGATTGGCCAGGCTGCAGCCCAGCGGATTGGCGATGCACGCAAAGCGATCCTGCGCCGGCCCGGGAATCGGGGCGGGCGCATCGCGCGCTGCCACCAGCTCGGCACTGGCAGCGCACGCCCACGCGTAGCGCGGCGCCATGCGCGCCTGGGTACGGGGCACATCCAGCAGCAGGCGATTGCCCTTCGGGTCTCCGCTGGCCAGGCGCAACCCCGCCCCGGCCAGCGCGAACTCACCGCGCATCGCCATGCACAGGCTCTGCTCGCCGGACGTCATGGGTGTCAGCGCGGCCTCACAGGCCGCAGGCAGCGTCGCATCGGCGGGCAGTTCGACCAGGATGTCGGCCAGCAGCCGCGCGTTGGTCTCCACCACCGCCGCGCCGATCATGCTGGTGAGCAGCGTATCGCCCTGCCCCGTCATCCGGCGCCCACTGAGGATGTCCGCACACGCACCAGCGAGTGCGGCGCCACTGTCGCCACGCACGTGGGCAAGCGCATGCGCCGATACCGGGTCGAGCATCGGGTGGAAGACCGGCAGCGGCACCATCGGGTCGGTATCGAACGGCATGAACGGGGAGACGAAGTGCCCATGGCCGGCAATCGCGGCCACGCGCTGGTGAAGCGCATCATGACCGGCATGCGCGGCGGCGAAACGCTCCGGGTCGGCGCGCACCGCCGCAAGACAGCCCATGCCCCGTCGGCCACACCGCGCCAGCGCGGGCAGCGGCGTAGCGGGGTAGCGTCCTTCCGCGCTGGAGTCCACCGGCCGCTGGCCGGGCGTGCCGGTGCGCCAACGCTCCACATCCTGCGCCAGCACCGCTTCGCGTGCGTTGGCATCCAGTCCGTCGTAGCGCAGGGTCCACAACGCGGAGAAGCCGTTGCCGCCGTTCGTGGGCACGGGCGCCTGCAGCAGCCGCATCGCCTCGCGCTGCTCAACCGGCAGCGGCCAGAACCGCGAGGCCGCCCAGACCACCGCGACCGCCACCATCAGGCTCAGGATCGAGATGCCCACCCATTTCAGTCCATTCTTCAACACAGCATTCTCCCCGTACCCGCGTCCTGCGGGGACGGGCAGCGTAAACCGGGCATCGCCACCGCTACAATGCGCGGATGTCGCCCGAAGCCCCCCAACTCGTTCCGCGTCCCTCCCTGCAGCGCCTGTTCCTGACCGGCCTGCTGACCCTGCTGCCGATCTGGCTGACCTGGGTGGTGGTCAAATTCGTGTTCGTGCTGCTCTCGGGCATTTCCAGCCCGCTGGTGGTGCCGTTGTCCGAGCAGATCGCTGCCTCCTTCCCGCATTACCTGGGCTGGATCAAGGTCGAGTGGATGCAGGACATCATCGCCCTGGCCGCCACGTTGCTGGTGATCCTCTCGGTGGGTGTGCTCAGCCGCCGCGTGATCGGCCAGCGCCTGCTGCGCTGGTTCGGCGCGGTGATCAAACGCATCCCGTTGGCCAGCATCATCTATGACAGCGCCAAGAAACTGCTGGACATGCTGCAGACCGAACCGGGCAGCACGCAGCGCGTGGTGCTGATCGATTTCCCGCACCGGGACATGAAGTCGGTCGGGCTGGTCACGCGGGTGATGAAGGAAGAAGGCAGTGGGCGCGAGCTGGCGGCAGTGTACGTGCCGACCACCCCCAATCCGACCTCGGGCTATCTGGAAATCGTGCCGGTCGAGCTGCTGACCCCGACCGACTGGACCGTGGACCAGGCGATGAGCTTCATCATCTCCGGCGGTGCGGTCGCGCCGGAAACCATGCCGTTCACCCGCGCCGGCGATCGTTGAGCGTGGCGGCAGCCTCGCGCTGCCGCAGCTGACCGCGCGCCGTACATGACAAAGCTGACCGGGGGCCGATGCTGGCCGTACGCAGGCGAATCGGGCAAGCTCCCTCGTCTGTGCGTTTACGGAAACAGCCGATGCCCCACCCCGCCCGCGCCCTGGCGCTTGCCATCGCCGTACTGATGGCCTTCAGTGCCGCCGCTCCGGCCGAAGCCGCCAAGAAAAAGGCCACCCGGCCCGCCGCGGCCCAGTCCCGGCCCGCCGCCAAGCCCAAGGCCAAGCCGCGTGCACGCCCGGCCGCCGCCCCTGCCCGCCAGCCGCTGGTACGCCAGCAGAGCAAGGCCGCGCAGCTGGACCGGATCTACGATGAGTACTGGGATGCCTCGATGCGGCTCAACCCGCTGCAGGCCACTTTCCAGGGCGACAGCCGCCACAACGATCAACTCCCCAACATCCTCTCGGCCGCGTACCGCCAGCAGTCGCATGATTTCACCGTGGAATGGCTGGGCAAGGTCGAGAAGATCGGCCCGGATGGCCTGACCGGCCAGGACCTGCTGAGCTATGAAATCTTCGTGCGCGATGCGCGCATGTCGCTGGCGGCCGAACAGTTCCCGGGCTGGATGCTGCCGGTAAGCCAGTACTACAACCTCGGCAGCATCATGGCCATTCTCGGCTCCGGCTCCGGCGCCCAGCCGTTCAACACGGTGCAGGATTACGACGGCTGGTCGCGCCGTTCGCTGGGCATCCCCGCACTGTTCGAACAGGCCATCGCCAACATGCGCCAGGGCATGGCTGCCGGCGTGGTGCAGCCGCGCGACCTGATGGAAAAAGTGCTGCCGCAGCTGGATGCGGTGATCAAGCCGACCGCCGAGGAAAGCATCTTCTGGGCGCCGGTGCGCAATCTGCCCGAGGATTTGCCCGAGGCTGACAAGGCGCGCATCACGGCCGAGTACAAGCGCATGATCGAGTTGCGCATCATGCCGTCCTACCGCGCCCTGCGCGGCTTCATCGCCACCGAGTACCTGCCCGCCGCGCGCAGCAGCGATGGCCTGGCCGGCCTGCCCGGCGGCAAGGCCTGGTATGCGCAGACCATCGTGCAGAGCACGGCCTCCACGCTGACGCCCGAGCAGATCCACGCACTGGCCGAACAGCGCGTGGCCTCGCTGCAGGCACAGATCGCCACGATCATGAAAGACAACCGGATCCGCGGCTCGCAGCAGAAGCTGCTGCGCACGATGCGCACCGACCGCGATTTCCAGTACGCCAACGCCGATGCACTGATCAACCGCTACAAGCAGCTGCAGAGCCAGGTCAATGCGCGCCTGCCGACCCTGCTCGGCACGCTGCCCAAGGCGCCGATGGAGATCCGCGCGGTGGAGCCCGAGCGTGCCGCCACCGCCGGCGCGGTGAGCTACCAGCAGCCGCTGCCGGACGGCATGCGCCCGGGCGTGCTGTACATCAACACCGGCGACCTGCCGAGCCGCCGCCGCTGGGCCGCACCGATGCAGTTCCTGCACGAAGGCATTCCCGGCCACCACGTGCAGCTGGGCCTGCAGCAGGAGCTGGACAAGCTGCCGCGTTTCCGTCGCCTGGGCGGCGATATCGCCTTCGTGGAAGGCTGGGGCCTGTACGCCGAGTCGCTGGGTGAGCAGTTGGGCGTCTATCAGGACCCGTACGAACGCATCGGCTATCTCCAGGCCGCATTGACCCGCGCCGCACGCATGGCCGCCGACACCGGCGTGCACGCGCAGGGCTGGAGCAAGCGCCAGGCCGTGGACTACCTGGTCAAGACCGCGGACATGAGTGCCAGCGATGCCAACGCCGAAGTCGAGCGCTTCATGGCCCTGCCCGGGCAGACCCTGGCCAACGGCCTGGGCGAGCTGAAGATGATGGGGCTGCGCGACAAGGCCAAGGCGGCACTGGGGCCGCGTTTCGATGCACGTCGCTTCCATGAGGAAGTGCTGCGCGATGGTTCGATGCCGCTGGATATCCTGGAGGCCAAGATCGCCCGCTGGATCGCCAGCCAGAACGGTGCGGCAACGCCCGCGCCCTGATCGCAGAAGGAACCGGACATGCACATCGTGCGGCATCTACGTGGGTGGATCGGCGCGATGTGCATCGCCGGCAGCGGATCAGTGATGGCCGCGCCGGTGCTGACGCCGCCGGATCCGGGCATCGATGCCCTGATGCAGCGCTACGACGGCCAGGTGCCGGGCGCGGCGGTGCTGGTCCTGCACGATGGCAAACCGGTGTTCCAACGCGGCTACGGGCTGGCGGTGCTGGAAGATCGCACCGCCGTGACCGCACGGACCAACTTCCGGCTGGCCTCGCTCAGCAAGCAGTTCACCGCCGCGGCGATCCTGCTGCTGGCCGAGGACGGCGCGCTGACCCTGGATGATCCGCTGAAGCGCTGGTTGCCCTCGTTGCCGGCCGCCGCCGATGCGATCACCCTGCGCCAGCTGCTCAGCCACACCAGCGGCCTGCTCGACTACGAAGACCTGATGGCCGCCGACGCGACCGCGCAGGTGCATGACCAGGATGTGCTGCATCTGCTGGAGGCTCAGGACCGGACGTACTTCACACCCGGCACGGCCTACCGCTACAGCAACAGCGGCTACGCGCTGCTGGCGCTGGTGGTCGGCAAGGCCTCCGGCAGCGATTTCGCGACCTTCCTGCGCCAGCGGATTTTCCTGCCGCTGGGCATGCGCGACAGCGTGGCCCATCAGGACGGGGTGGACGATATCGCCCGTCGCGCCTACGGCTACAGCGAGGTCGACGGGCGCTGGCAGCGCACCGACCAGAGCCTGACGAGTGCAGTGCTCGGGGATGGCGGCATCTATTCCTCGGTGGACGATCTGGCCCGGTGGGATGCCGCGCTGTATGACCAGCGGCTGCTGAAAGCGACATCGCTGACGCAGATGTTCTCCCCTGCCACGCCCACCGCCGAACCGGACGTGCCGTTCTACGGCTTCGGTTGGCGCCTCAACGGCCGCGCACACTGGCACAGCGGCGAGAGCATCGGTTTCCGCAACGTGATCCTGCGCTACCCGGCGCAGCGCCTCACCGTGATCGTGCTCAGCAACCGCAACGCACCCGAACCCTATCCGCTGGCGCTGCAGATCGCCCGGCGCTGGCTGGACACCCTGCAATGAACGCTTTGGACACCTCGCCGCTGACCGGCATCCACCACGTGGCCCTGATCGCCTCGGATTACGCCCGCTCGAAGGATTTCTATACCCGCGTGCTCGGTTTGCGGGTGATCGCCGAGAACTACCGCGCGGCGCGCGACTCCTGGAAGCTCGACCTGGCCCTGCCCGACGGCAGCCAGCTGGAGCTGTTCTCGTTCCCGGGGGCGCCGCCGCGCCCCAGCCGCCCCGAGGCCCAGGGCCTGCGCCACCTGGCCTTCCGCGTGCACCTGCTGGAGCCCATGATCGAACGCCTGGCCGCGGCCGGGGTGGCCTGCGAGCCGATCCGGGTGGACGAGTACACCGGGCGCCGGTTCACCTTCTTCGCCGATCCCGACGACCTGCCGCTGGAGCTGTACGAGATCCCGGCCGACGCCGGCTGAACCGTGCGCCGGGCACGTTCCGTACCGGAGCGAATGGGTATACAGTCGGCCTTGTACCGGCCGCCTGCGCCGGCGTTCACGGACATCCCTGGGAGGGGAACATGCGCAAGACCTTCAAGACCCTGTTGCTGGCGTTGCCGCTGATGATGGCCGCCCTGTCGGCCAGCGCCGCCGATGGCGCCGTCGGCCGCTGGAAGACCATCGATGACAAGACCGGCAAGGTGAAGTCGATCGTGGAGATCACCCAGGCCACCAACGGCACCCTGACCGGCAAGGTCGTGGACATCCTGCACTCGGACAAGGGCCCCAACCCGGTCTGCGATGGCTGCGAGGGCGCCAACAAGAACAAGCCGGTCAAGGGCATGACCATCCTGTGGAACCTCAAGGCCGATGGCGCCAACGCCTGGTCCGGCGGCACCATCCTGGACCCGGGCAACGGCAAGACCTACAAGTCCAAGATGAAGCTGCAGACCGGTGGCGCCAAGCTGGACGTGTCCGGCTGCGTGGCCTTCATCTGCCGCGCCCAGACCTGGGTGCGCGAGTAAGCCCCGCGCAGGTTCCAGCCCCGGTAACCCGGCTTCGGCCGGGTTACTGCGTTTTGGCATGCGATAATCCCCGGTTCCCCTGGCAACAGCGCTCACCATGACCCGCACCGCTCTCGTCACCACCGCCCTGCCCTACGCCAACGGCCCGCTGCACCTGGGCCACCTGGTCGGCTACATCCAGGCTGACATCTGGGTGCGCGCGCGTCGAATGAGCGGCGGCAAGACCTGGTTCGTCTGCGCCGATGACACCCATGGCACCCCGATCATGCTCGCGGCCGAAAAGGCCGGCGTGACCCCGGAAGCCTTCATCGCCAGCATCCAGGCCAGCCATGAGCGCGATTTCGCCGCGTTCGGCGTCGCGTTCGATCATTACGACTCGACCAACTCGGCGGCCAACAAGGCGCTGACCGAAGCCTTCTACCTCAAGCTCGAGGCGGAAGGCCACATCGCGCGCCGCTCCGTGGCCCAGTTCTACGACCCGGCCAAGGGCATGTTCCTGCCGGACCGCTACATCAAGGGCATCTGCCCGAACTGTGGCACCCCGGACCAGTACGGCGACAACTGCGAAGTCTGCGGCGCCACCTACAGCCCGACCGACCTGAAAGACCCGAAATCGGTGATCTCCGGCGCGACGCCGGAAATCCGCGATTCGGAGCATTTCTTCTTCGAGGTCGGCCGCTTCGAAAGCTTCCTGCGCGAGTGGCTGGCCGGCGACGTCGCCCTGCCGGGCGTGAAGGCCAAGCTGGGTGAGTGGCTCAATGCCGACGGTGGCCTGCGCGCGTGGGACATCTCGCGCGATGCGCCGTACTTCGGCTTCCAGATCCCCGGCCACCCGGGCAAGTACTTCTATGTCTGGCTGGATGCGCCGATCGGCTATCTGTCCAGCTTCCAGACGCTGTGCGCGAAGACCGGCGAAGACTTCGAGGCGCACCTGCGCGCGGGCACCAGCACCGAGCTGCACCACTTCATCGGCAAGGACATCGTGAACTTCCACGGCCTGTTCTGGCCGGCGGTGCTGCACGGCACCGGCCACCGCGCCCCGACCCGCCTGCACGTCAACGGCTACCTGACCGTGGATGGCGCGAAGATGTCCAAGTCGCGCGGCACCTTCGTGATGGCGCGCACCTTCCTGGATGCCGGGCTGGAACCGGAAGCGCTGCGCTATTACTTCGCGGCCAAGTCCTCCGGCGGCGTGGACGATCTCGACCTGAACCTGGGCGACTTCATCGCGCGCGTCAACGCGGATCTGGTCGGCAAGTTCGTCAACCTGGCCAGCCGCTGCGCGGGCTTCATCAGCAAGCGCTTCGAGGGCCGCCTGGCCGCTGCGCTGCCCGATGCCGCCCAGTACGACCGCTTCGTCGCCGCGCTGGCGCCGATCCGCGAGGCGTACGAGCGCAACGATCCGGCCAGTGCACTGCGCCAGACCATGGCGTTGGCCGATGAAGCCAACCGCTACATCGACGATGAAAAGCCGTGGGTGATCGCCAAGCAGGACGGCGCCGATGCGCAGCTGCAGTCGGTCTGCACC
This sequence comes from Stenotrophomonas sp. RIT-551, assembly GCF_026241915.1. NCBI lineage: Bacteria > Pseudomonadati > Pseudomonadota > Gammaproteobacteria > Lysobacterales > Lysobacteraceae > Stenotrophomonas > Stenotrophomonas sp. RIT-551. The sequence goes on from NZ_JAPJIU010000013.1 coordinate 102,849, forward strand.
CAGGGCCTGAACCTGTTCCGCGTGCTGGTTACCGCGCTCAAGCCGGTGCTGCCGGCCACCGCCGCGCAGGCCGAGGCCTTCCTGGCCGCGCCGGTGCAGGCCTGGACCGACATCGCCACTCCGCTGACCGCGCACACCATCGCGGTGTACGAGCCCCTGTTC
>NZ_JAPJIU010000014.1:0-89824 GCF_026241915.1 Stenotrophomonas sp. RIT-551
TTTTATTGCAGGCACCTGGTTTTTGCAGGTATCTGTTTCTCGGAAGAGACCTCTGCTGAGCTGGCGCATCGCGCTGCTCCAACCGTCTCCCTGGTGAAATTAGCGCTGTGGCACCACCCGATCCCATCCCGAACTCGGAAGTGAAACGCAGCTGCGCCGATGGTAGTGTGGCCTAAGCCATGCGAGAGTAGGTCATCGCCAGGGTTTACACCCAAAACCCCGTTGCTCACGCAGCGGGGTTTTTTTTGTCCTTCTCCCAACGGATGGGAGCGTCTCATTTCACGTGCCACAGCAGATGAGCACGGTCATGCAGTAGTGCGGCGGGTCTCGCTGAGCAGTAGTGCGGCGGGTCTCGCTGGGCAGTTCTGCGGTTTGGGAATGGTGGCGTCTCCGCTTGCATCTTCCGCGAGCGTAAGGCCCGCGTAGCGACCGGCAGGCCCCTCGGCAAATGTCCCCCGGCCGCCGCCTGACGGCGACGCCCCCCTCCTTGATTTTGCCCAGGCGCCTACCGGCCGCTACGGCGCTCCGCGTGCTGTGTGAGGACTGACAAATCAATCCACACTCGCTGATCGCGCTGCTGCTGTGCGGCGCCAGTGGTCTCCACACGTGGGTCGCGATGCCCTTGTGGGCGAACTCAAGGAGGAGGGGGCGGCCACAGGCCGACCCCGGTGGACATTCGCCCGCAAGGGTATCGCGTCCCAACGCCCGACCAATCCAGTCGCCGCCGCGCTCGGAGAGCTGCCGCACTTCATGCTCGCCCGGCGGAGAGGCAAAGACCAAAAAAAACGGCGCCCCGAAAGGCGCCGTTTTCATGAAGCAAAGATCACGTCACTGCAACCAACCGCTCAGCGCGCAGACTCCGCGGCCGGCGCCTCAGCGCCCTTGCCCTTCATCATCGCATCGCGTGCCGCCTTGAACGGATTGCCTTCGTACCAGTTCGGCCAACGATCGCCGCCGGCCAGTTCCTTGCCAACCCCGTACAGCAGCTGCAGGTCCTCGACCGTGCCGTCCAGCTTCCAGGTGGCCGGATCGAACTCATCCTTGGGGCCGTGGTAACGGTGGCTGCCGTAGTCTTCGGCCGCCTTGCGGCCAGCCTCGACACCGCCCTCGCGCAGATCCTCACCACCGTCGGCATACAGCGCCGGCACGCCCGCCTTGGCGAAGTTGAAATGATCCGAACGGAAGTAGAAGCCGCTCTGCACCGCGGTCTCGCCGTGCAGGGTGCGGCCCTGATTCGCGGCCAGCGGCTTGAGGATGTCCTCCAGCTCGGAGCTGCCGAAACCGGTCACGGTCATGTCCTTGGCGCGGCCGGCCACCGACATCGCATCGATGTTGATCACGCCGGCGATCTTGTCCAGCGGGAAGGTCGGGTGGCTGACGTAGTACTTCGAGCCGAGCAGGCCGGACTCTTCCAGCGTCACCGCCAGGAACACCACCGAACGCTCCGGTGCCGGCTGCTGGTGGACCATCGCGTCAGCGACTTCCAGGATGCCGGCCACGCCGGTCGCGTTGTCGACGGCACCGTTGTAGATGTTGTCGCCCTGCTCACCTTCGTGCTTGCCCAGGTGATCCCAGTGCGCCATGTACAGCACGGCCTCGTCGGCCCGCTTGCTACCGGGCAGGACGCCGACCACGTTGCGCGACTTCTTCTCGGCGATGGTGCTCTTCAGGTCGAAGGAGACCTTGGCCTTCAGCGGGACCGGCTTGAAGCCGCGCTTGCTGGCGTCCTTGTAGGCCTTGTCCAGGTCCAGGCCGGCCTCGGCGAACAGCTGACGCGCGGCCTCGGCGCTCAACCAGCCCTGTGCGGGCAGGCGCGCTTCCGGATCATCCTTGGCCGGCAGGTCGTACTGCGGGCCGGCCCACGAGTTCTTGACCACGTCCCAGCCGTACGACGCACCGGCGGTGTCGTGCACGATCAGTGCGGCTGCAGCGCCCTTGCGTGCGGCCTCCTCGAACTTGTAGGTCCAGCGGCCGTAATAGGTCATGCGCTTGCCGTCGAACAGCTTCTCGTCGTTGACGTGGAAGCCCGGGTCGTTGACGAACATCACGACCGTCTTGCCCTTCCAGTCCTGGCCGGCATAGTCGTTCCACTTCTGCTCCGGTGCGTCCACACCGTAGCCCACGAACACCAGATCGCTGTCCTGGACCTTCACCTCCGGCTGGCCGCTGCGGGTGCCGATCACCATGTCGGTGCCGAACGTCAGCTCGCGGGTCTTGCCTGCCTGGTCCAGCTTGAGCACGGTCGACTCATCGGCGGTGGTCTCGGTCATCGCCACGTCCTGGAACCAGCTGTCGCCGTTGCCCGGCTGCAGGCCGATGCGCTGCATCTGGTCGCGGATGTAATTGACGGTCAACTCTTCGCCCTTGCTGCCCGGCGAACGGCCTTCGAACTCATCCGAGGCCAGGGTCTTGACCAGCTCGGCGAAGTCGCCGGCATTGATCTCGGGCGAGAACGCATGGCCCGGCGCGGTCGGTGCCGCGTCGGTGGCGGGGGCCGCGGTGGGCGCGGCGGATTCGCCCTTGCACGCGGTCAACGCAGCGGCAGCGGCAAGGCACAACAGAAGTTTGCGGGGCATCATCGGTTCCTGGAACGGGAAAGGCGGGTGCGCGCGGCACCAGCAGCCACAATATCAATCCTGCGGCGCGGTGTCGGTATCGAAGGGAACGGCCACCGCGCCACTGACCGGTCCGACGCGGGCCGTGCGGTGCACGTACAGGGTGACCTCGCGCTCGAACTGCAGCGGTCCGTTGACCGACGCGTTCGGGCCGATGATCACGCGCGGCTTGCGGCCGGGCGTCAGCGACAGGTTGAAGTTCGGTTTCTTGACCTCGATCCCGCCCTCCACCTGCGAGCCCACGCCAACGGTGATGTCTCCGTTGACGGTCTCGATGCCGCGCGCCACGCGCGTTTCGACCAGGCCGATGCTGCCGTTGACGGTTTCAAGGCTGCCGTCGATCTGGGTACCACGGTCCAGGAAGATGCCGCCGTTGACGGTGTCCACGCCGCCGCTGGCAATCACTTCGCGTCCGACCCGCACGCTGCCATTGACCGTGGATATTCCCCCGGTGCGCGCGCGATCAGCCACGCGGATGCCGCCGTTGACGGTTTCGATACGACCCGTCACAGCGCCTTCGGCGACCTTGATGCCGCCGTTGACGGTCTCCAGATTGCCGTAGGTCTGACCGGCTTCGGCGGAGATGCTGCCGTTGACCTTGCTGATGTTGTCGCTTGCCAAGGCCGGCGCACAGGGCAGCGTCAGGGCCAGCAGCAGCGGGAGCAGGGAGCGTTTCATGGGAACCTCGATGGTGGAGCGCGGCTGGCAGGCCGCCTGCAGGAATGTCACCATGCATCGTTGCAATCCGCATCTGCCTGAAGTCACTGGAAAGCCCTTGCGCCACAACGCCTTTTCCTCACGCCGGGATAACAATCCGACCGATGGACGCGGTCGCACGCAGTGGCTGAGCCCGGCGTTGCGTGCCCTCGTGCTGGCAGTGGCCATGCTCGGCGCCAGCCCGCTGGCCGCGCAATCGTCCAAGGAGGCCGAGCGCAAGCTGCAGAAGCTGCGCAGCGAGCTCAAGGGCGTGGCCCAGGAACGGCGGACGCTGGAAGGCCAGCGTGGGCAGGCATCGCGCCAGCTGCGCGAAGCGGATGAGAAGGTGGCCCGCACCGGGCGCGTACTGGCCCAGACCGAGACCGCGCTGCAGCGCGAAACCCGCGCCATGAACGAACTGCAGGCCAAGCGCGATGCGCTGCAGGCCGGGCTGGAACAGCAGCGCACGGAGCTGGCCTCGCTGCTGCGCGCGGCCTATCGCATCGGCAACAACGCACCGCTGAAGCTGCTGCTGTCGCAGGACCGTGTTGCCGATGCGAACCGCAGCCTGGCCTACCACCGCTACCTGCAGCGCGAGCGCGCGCAGCGGATCCAGTCGCTGACGGCCGACCTCACCGAACTGCAGCGTGTGGAGACGGAGATCGTCGAGCGGCGCAAGGCGCTGGAAGGCACCCGCCAACAGCAGAAGCAGCAGGTGGCCACGTTGGCCGATGACCGCCGCGAGCGGGCGGCCACGGTCGCCACGCTGGATGAGCGCTACAAGGACCGCAGCGAGCGTGAGAAGGCGCTGGGCCAGGACGCCAAGGCACTGGAAACGCTGCTCGCGAATCTGCGTGCCGCCGCTGCACGTGCCGAGGCGGAACGTCGCGCTGCCGCGCGCCGGGCCGCTGCGGAAAAAGCCGCTGCCGAGAAGGCTGATCGGGCTGCTGCCGCGAGTGGCACGCGGCCGCCGCCGCGGGCGACCAAGACACCCCCTGCGGTCGCTTCCGCACCGGCCCCGAAGGTGGGCGGCCTGGGCTGGCCGTTGTCCGGCAATCTGCTCGCCCGCTATGGCGGCAAGCTGCCCGATGGCCGCACCAGCAGCGGCGTTCTGATCGGTGCGCCAGCGGGCAGCACGATCACCGCCGTCGCCGATGGCACCGTGGTGTTCTCCGACTGGATGACCGGCTACGGCATGATCCTGATCGTCGACCACGGCAACGGCTACATGAGCCTGTACGCCCACAACGACACCCTGCTGCGTGATGCCGGCGCCACGGTGAAGAAGGGCGAGGCCGTGGCCAAGGTCGGTAACTCGGGTGGGCAGGGCGTGACCGCGCTGTACTTCGAGCTGCGCCGCAATGGCCAGCCGGTCGACCCGGGCAGCTGGCTGCAGCGGCGATAAACCGCGCACAACAGCAGCGCACCGCCAGGGGCGGGGTTCAACGGGAATTTATCGTCGCTTCGCGCATAATCGGGCGACGCACCCCGGTGCGTGGCTCAACCGTCCCCCGATCATCCTGGAGTGCTTCATGCGCGTAGCCCGTTCCGCCACCTTGCTGCTGGCCCTGTTGCCCGCGGTGTCCTGGGCGCAGCAGACCGCCGAAGCGCCGGCACGCGGGGCCGATGCGGCCACCACGGAAGAAGCGGTGACCTCACGGGTTCCGTTGGAAGAGATCCGCCGCTATGTGGCCGTGTACAACGCAGTGCGCGCCGCCTACGTCGACCCGGTCGATGACAAGAAGCTGATGCAGTCCGCCATCCGTGGCCTGCTGCTGGATCTGGATCCGCACAGCACCTATTTCGACAAGGAAGACGCCGAAGCCTTCGATGAGCAGGCCAACGGCGCCTACGACGGCATCGGCGTGGAGCTGCAGCAGCAGCCCGACAACAGCAGCCTGAAAGTGATCTCGCCGATCGACGACACCCCGGCCGCACGCGCGGGCATCCTCGCTGGCGACCTGATCATCGCCATCGACGGCAAGCCGATCAGTGCGATCGAGGCCACCGAGCCGCTGCGCGGCGTGGCCGGCACCAAGGTCGTGCTGACCCTGGTTCGCGAAGGCAAGCCCAAGCCGTTCGATGTCAGCGTCACCCGCGAGACGATCCGCGTGACCAGCGTGCGCAGCCGGATGCTTGAACCCGGTTACGGCTACATCCGCCTGAGCACCTTCCAGGCCGACACCGGTGCCGATTTCCAGAAGCACGTTGCCCAGTTGCAGCAGCAGGCTGGTGGCAAGCTCAAGGGGCTGGTGCTGGACCTGCGCAGCAACCCGGGTGGCCTGCTGACCGCCGCCGTGCAGGTGGCCGACGACCTGCTCGAGAAGGGCAACATCGTCAGTACCCGTGGCCGCATCTCGATCAGCGATGCCCGTTTCGATGCAACGCCGGGCGATCTGCTCAAGGGCGCGCCGGTCGTGGTGCTGGCCGACGCCGGTTCGGCCAGTGCCTCCGAGGTGCTGGCCGGCGCCCTGCGCGACAACGGCCGCGCGCGCGTGGTCGGCAGCCGCACCTTCGGCAAGGGCTCGGTGCAGACCGTACTGCCGCTGGACAACGGGGACTCGGTGAAACTCACCACCGCGCGGTATTTCACGCCGAGCGGCAAGTCGATCCAGGCCACCGGCATCATTCCCGATGTGCTGCTGCAGCCGGAAAAGCGTGCTGGCGATGACGACCTGCCGGCCAGCCTGACCGACTACAGCGAAGCCACGCTGCCCGGGCACCTGCGCGGTGACGAGGAAGGCACCGAAGGCTACAAGGCCGGTGACGTGCTGCCGGGCGATGGCCCGATCAACGATGCCCTGGCCGAGTTGAAGCAGCCGGGTTCGGTGCTGGCCAGGCAGAAGGCGGAGGCGGCGAAGAAGCCGGCGGCCAAGCCGTCAGCGGCAGCGGTCAAGCCGGTAGACGCGAAGCCGGCAGATACGAAGCCAGCCGAACAGCCTGCGGCTGCACCGGCTACGCCCGCACCGGCCGAGCCGGAAGCTCCGGCCTCGACGGCACCGATCAAGCCCTGACCAAGCCACCCAATACTCGCCATGACGGACCTGTTTGATCAGATCGCGGCATTGACCCGCTCCGCCGCGCTATCCGAAGACGAGAGGGCAATGCAATTGGGCACTGTGGCCGCGCTCCATGGCATCGATGGCGATCGCGTCTACTGGTGGGCCGGGCTCTCCCGCCCGCCCCGCAGGATGCCGTATGAAGATGGCAGTGCCGGATTGGCTCTCCTCAACGAAGTGCTGACCGCGCTGCCACTGGAAGAAGTAGTGCTGGTCGCAACCGACGAGGAACCCGCGCCTTGGCCGATGTGGGTGCTGGGTCGGGATGAGCTCATCGCGTTGCTGGAAGCACTACCGTTCTTCGAGTACTTCGTTGCGTCGCCAGATGGGCGCACGCTAGTTTTCGATACGCATCACAACGAATTGCTGATCGCTTCGCTGGACCCCTCGGGGGCTGTCTCTCGCTCGGACTGACGCGAACGCGCCGTCCCCGATATCAAAACCCGTGCCGCTTGCGCAGCCGCCGCGCGATCGCCGCACGCACATACACGCCATAGCCGAGCCCGAACACGAAGCCGGCGATGTGCGCCCACCAGGCGACCATGCCGAAGGTCGGGCCGATGTAGGCGAAGACCACCTGCAGTGCCGCCCAGACACCGATCAGCAGATAGGCCGGCGCACGCACGAATTCCAGGAACAGGCCCAGCGGAATCACCACGCCCAGCCGCGCGCCCGGGAACAGCGCCAGATAGGCGCCGATCAGGGCCGACACCGCGCCGCTGGCCCCGATGATGATCTGGTCCGGGCTGCCCATGGTGTAGATCGCGGTCAGATTCGAGATCGCCCCGCCGACCAGGAACAGCAGCATCAGCCGCCACGGGCCCAGCACGCGCTCGGCCGGCAGCCCGAAGATCAGCAGGAACACCAGGTTGCCCAGCAGGTGCGACCAGTCCGCATGCAGGAACAGCGCGGTGAACAGCCGTAGCACGCTGCCGTCCTGCAGGGTTGCCCACCAGTCCAGCGGGTGGGTCAGGCCGGTGGAAAGCGCGCCCCAATCCATCCACAGGCTGCGCCGGGCGTCGTCCGGCCGGGAGATCGACCACAGGAACGCGACCCACAGCGCCGCGAACAGCAGGGGGGTGGCCCAGCGGTAGGCGGCTTTCTTGCGGGAGGGGGTCGACACGAACATGCGGGCACTAGCCTAGCGCGGAGGCTGACCTGACGGGGATATGTCGTGTTCAGCATGAATAGCCACAAGGGCGACGCACGTTATTGTTTCATTAACCGCTCTCGGTATACTCGCATACGGCGTCGTATGTCGGGAGGGGAATCCGGCGCGTTGTCCTGACCCATCAAGGGGAGGGGCGGCGCAGGCGCGCGTTGCCAACATCACCGCTTTCCGGAGAGAACCAACAATGCATACCGCTTCCACTCTTGCCCGCGTCACCGCCCTGGCCGTCGGCATTGCCGGTGTCCTGGCCGTGGGCCACGTCCACGCTGCCGCCTTCCAGCTGAAGGAAAACAGCGCCAAGGGCCTCGGCCGCGCCTTCGCCGGTTCCGGCAGCGCCGCCGGCGACGCCTCGATCATGGCCGTCAACCCGGCCGGCATGCGCCAGCTCGAGGGCATGCAGGTCCAGGGCGACCTGAGCGCCATCAGCTTCTCGGCCAAGTTCAAGGGCACCGGCCGCAAGCCGACCGGCCAGCCGCAGACCGGCGGTGACGGCGGCGACGCCGGCATGATCGCCCCGGTTCCGGCTGCCTACTTCCATATGCCGATCGGCGAAAAGGCCCACTTCGGCGTCTCGCTGACCGCCCCGTTCGGCTTCAAGACCGATTACGACAATGGCTGGGTCGGCCGTTACAGCGGCCTGAAGACCGACATGAAGGCCATCGACCTGGGCTTCGCGGCTTCGTATGACGTCAACCCGTACGTGTCCTTCGGTGCGTCCGTGTTCGTCGAGCACCTGACCATCGAGCTGAGCAACCAGATCGACTTCGGCACCGCGCTGGCGCAGTCGCGCGTGCCGGGCTTCGCCCCGGGCAGCGCCGACGGCAAGTTGACCGTGGAAGGTGACAACAATGCCGTGGGCTGGACCGTCGGTGGCTTGTTCAGCCCCGATGAGAACACCCACATCGGCATCAGCTACCGTTCCAAGGTCGAGCACAAGATCACCGGCGGCGATGCCACCTTCGATGTGCCGCAGAACGCTGCTGCCGTGCTGGCCATCGCCCAGCCGGGCCGCTTCGTGAGCACCTCGGGCAAGGCCACGCTGACCCTGCCGGCCTCGGCCACCCTGAGCGTCACCCACAACGTCAACGACCGCTGGACCGTGATGGGTGATGTCACCCGCACTGCCTGGTCGACCGCGTTCGACCAGGTCACCATCGACTTCGCGTCGGCGCAGCCCGATTCGGTGCTGGAGTTCGGCTACCGCGATACGACCTTCGTTTCGCTGGGTACCGATTTCAAGCTGAGCGACACGGTGACCCTGCGTGGCGGTATCGCGCTGGACCAGACCCCGACCACCAACGCTCACCGCGACGTGCGCGTGCCCGATACCAGCCGCAAGTGGCTGTCGCTGGGCGTGGGCTGGACCCCGTCGGCGAACACCGAATACAACTTCGGTTACACCCACCTGTTCACCAAGGATCCGGACGTGATCATCGGTGGCACCACCAACAACCAGGGCAACTCGCTCAACGGCAAGTACAAGGTCCGTGGCGACGTGCTGGCCGCGTCGTTCAACTACAAGTTCTGATCGACGCAGCACTGAACGGTTGAACGCAGCAGCAGAAAACCCCGCGAAAGCGGGGTTTTTTGTTGGTCGCGTTGAGGCGCTTGCGGATCGACTGCCGCAGCACGGTGGGATCCGCGATCACGACGTACAATCCCCGCCCGGACTGCGCCCCTGCCGTCCCGTGCCTACTGACAAGGATCTGTATATGTCGTCTCTGCTGCTGCGCTCCACGCTTGCTCTTGGCCTGGCCGGTCTCTCGCTGCCCGCCATCGCCGCGCCGGAGTTCGCCGCCTGTTTTACCTTGACCCCGGGCCTGTCGTGGTCCAGCAGCGATGAAACGCTGACCATCGAGAAGGCCACGTTCGCCGGGCAGGAGGCGATCAAGGTGAGCAGCGCCGGTGGTGGGGTTGGCACGGCCAGCTATTACGACGCCAGCGGGCGCCAGCTTCTCGGCCAGGAGCGCCTGGGCATTTCCGCTTGGGGTGGCGACGCGTCCAGGCCGGTGATGACCGACATCTTCAAGCCCGCGCCGACGTTCCCGCAGAGCGCCAAGCCAGGCGATCGGTTCGAGGTCAACGGCAAGGGCGAGCGCACGAACCATGTCGACGAGACGGTCGAGCCGATCGACTACGACGGCTTCTCCGATTACACCTTCGTCGGCTTCGAAGATCTGGAGACGGAAGTCGGCGACCAGCCGCGGACGTTCAAGGATATCTGCCATGTCACGGCGACCTTCGAAGACAACCGTATCGAGGCGTGGTACGCCGCCGGCTTCGGCCGCATCAAGTTCGAGCGCTACATGGGCAGCGAACTGCTGATGCGCGATGAGATCGAGTCCATCGAGCAGTAGTGCCGGCCGCTGGCCGGCAATCTGTGCCAGCTTCCAGGCCACAAAAAACCCCGCTTTCGCGGGGTTTTTCGTTCAACGCATGTGCGCTGGAATCAGTCGCCCAGGGTCAGCAGCGAGGCATTGCCGCCGGCCGCCGTGGTGTTCACGGTGACCGTTTTTTCGGTGGCGAAGCGCAGCAGGTAGTGCGGGCCGCCGGCCTTCGGGCCGGTACCGGACAGGCCCTGGCCGCCGAACGGCTGCACGCCGACCACCGCGCCGATCTGGTTGCGGTTGACGTACACGTTGCCGACATTGATGCGCGAGGAAATGCGGTCCACGGTTTCATCGATGCGCGAATGCACGCCCAGGGTCAGGCCGTAGCCGGTGGCGTTGATCTGGTCGATCACCGCATCGAGCTGGTCGCCCTTCCAGCGGATCACGTGCAGCACCGGCCCGAAGATTTCCCTGTGCAGCTGGTCCAGGTTCTTCAGCTCGTACGCACGCGGGGCGAAGAAGGTGCCGTGCGCCGCTTCGTCGCTGAGCGTGGCAGCGGCGATCAGGCGCGCTTCCTTCTCCATGCGCACGGCATGGTCCTTGAGGATCTGCAGCGCATCGGCATCGATCACCGGGCCGACGTCCGTGGAGAGCAGACCCGGGTCACCGACCTTCAGCTCGGCCATCGCGCCGGACAGCATGGTCATCACCTTGTCGGCGATGTCGTCCTGCACGAACAGCACGCGCGCGGCCGAGCAGCGCTGGCCGGCGGAGGTGAAGGCCGACCCGATCGCATCCTTGACCAGCTGCTCTGGCAGCGCCGAGGAGTCGGCGATGAAGGCGTTCTGGCCGCCGGTTTCGGCGATCAGCACACCGATCGCGGCGTCGCGCGCGGCCATCGCACGGTTGATCGCACGGGCGGTATCGGTCGAGCCGGTGAAGGCCACGCCGGCCACGCGCGGGTCGGCGGTCAGCGCGGCGCCGACGGTCGCACCGTCGCCCGGCAGGAACTGCACAACGCCTTCGGGCACGCCGGCGTCGAGCAGCAGCTTCACCGCGTAGTAGCCGATCAGGTTGGTCTGTTCGGCCGGCTTGGCGATCACGCTGTTGCCGGCCGCCAGTGCGGCGCTGACCTGGCCCAGGAAGATCGCCAGCGGGAAGTTCCACGGGCTGATGCAGACGAACACACCGCGGCCATGCAGCTGCAGTTCGTTGGATTCACCGGTCGGGCTCGGCAGCTTTTCGGCATGGCCGAACTGCTCGCGTGCCTGCTTGGCGTAATAGCGCAGGAAGTCGACCGCTTCGCGCACTTCGGCAATACCGTCGGGCAGGCTCTTGCCAGCTTCCTTGACGCACAGTGCCATGAACTCCGGCAGGCGTGCCTCGAGCTGGTCCGCCGCGTGTTCCAGGATTGCGGCGCGGCTGGCGGCCGGGGTGCGGTTCCAGGCCGGCTGCGCGGCCACGGCGTTGGCCAGGGCCTTCTCCACGGTGGCACTGTCGGCCGGCTGCCACTGGCCGACGACCTGGCGGGTGTCGGCCGGGTTGGTCACGTTCAACAGCGCAGCGGTCGGGTTGGCACCGGGCACCAGCGGCGCGGCGTGCCACCCGCTCTTACCCGGCGCGGGCACGGCCGCATTGAGCTGCTCGGCCAGAGCGCGCAGATCGTTGTCGTTGGCGAGATTGACGCCCATGGAGTTCTTCCTGTCATGGTTCTGGCTGCGCAGCAGATCGACCGGCAGCGGGATTTTCGGATGCGGGATGGACGCGAACGAGGAGACCACTTCCACCGGATCGCGGATCAGGTCGTCGATGGCCACGTTCTCGTCGGTGATGCGGTTGACGAAGCTGGAATTGGCGCCGTTTTCGAGCAGGCGGCGCACCAGGTACGGCAGCAGGTCTTCATGCGAACCGACCGGCGCGTACACGCGGCACGGCACGTTCAGACGGTCGGCCGGCACCACTTCGGCATACAGGTCATCGCCCATGCCGTGCAGCTTCTGGTGCTCGTACTGGCCGCCCTTGGCGATCGCCTGCACGGCCGCGATGGTGTGCGCGTTGTGCGTGGCGAACATCGGGTAGATCGCATCGCTGTGCGTGAACAGGCGCTTGGCGCAGGCCAGGTAGGACACGTCGGTGTTCTGCTTGCGGGTGAACACCGGGTAGGCCGGCAGGCCCTCGATCTGCGCGCGCTTGATCTCCGCATCCCAGTACGCGCCCTTGACCAGGCGCACCTGCAGGCGACGACCGATGCGGCGGGCCAGATCGGCCAGGTAGTCGATCGTGTACGGCGTGCGCTTCTGGTACGACTGCACGACCACGCCGAAGCCTTCCCAGCCGGCGAGCGAGGCATCGCTGACCACCGTCTCGATGATGTCCAGCGACAGCTCCAGGCGGTCGGTTTCTTCGGCATCGACGGTGCAGCCGATCCCATAGGACTTGGCCAGCTGCGCCAGTTCCAGTACGCCCGGCACCAGGTCGGCCATCACGCGTGCGCGCTTGGCATGCTCGTAGCGCGGGTACAGCGCGGAGAGCTTGATCGAGATGCCCGGTGCCGAATTGACATCGCCGTCCGGGCGACCGCCGCGGGCCTTGTGGTCACCGCCGATCGAATGGATCGCGCGACGGTAATCCTCCAGGTAACGCTTGGCGTCCTTCATGGTCAGCGCGCCTTCGCCGAGCATGTCGAACGAATAGCGGTAGCTGGCGTTGTCGCCCTTGTGCGAGCGCGACAGCGCTTCGTCGATGGTGCGGCCCATGACGAACTGGTGGCCCATGATCTTCATCGCCTGGCGCACTGCCAGGCGGATCACCGGCTCACCCACGCGACCGATCAGGCGCTTGAACGCGCCCGGCACATCGGCGCGGGTGGCATCGTTGATCTGGACCAGGCGGCCTGTCAGCATCAGGCCCCAGGTGGAGGCGTTGACCAGCACCGAGTCGCTGCCGCCCATGTGCTTCTTCCAGTCCGCGTCGCCGAGCTTGTCGCGGATCAGCTTGTCGGCCGTCTCCTGGTCCGGAATGCGCAGCAGCGCTTCGGCCACGCACATCAGCAGCACGCCTTCCTCGCTGCCCAGATCGTACTGGCGCATGAAGGCCTCGATCGCGCCCTGGTCCTGGGCACGCACGCGCACGCGCTTGACCAGGTCGGCGGCGGTGGCCTGTACCCTGGCCTGTTCGGCGGCGGGCAGGCGCGCCTGCTCCAGCAGCTCTCGCACGTGGGTGGCCTCGTCCTTCAACCAGGCATCGGTGATCGCCTGGCGGAACGCATTGGGAACCGCCGGCAGCTCAGGAGAGAGCAGCGGCGGGCGGGCAGCGCCGGACGATGCCGGGGCAGGGGGAAGGACAGAGGATGCAGTCATGCCGGTCGGCTCGTGGAGAACTTGACCATTTTAATCGTTTTCTGGGGGAGTCAAGCGGTTTTTGCGGTCGCGCCCATGCGGCGCATAGCCTTTCATACAGGGGGATTCGGCGGATTCGAGCCGGCTGGTAGTTATTGTGCCGATTTCGTCAAAACGGCCGCCGCAGCCGATGCTGTGTTGCAACATTCCTGAAACTGTGAATGGACCCTTGCTACTCGCTGGAGAGCGGGGCTACCATCGAGACGTTTCCCGCGGCAGGAAAAACGCGGTTGCGACATGATCGAGGTGCTCATCGCTCCGGACGGATCAGGGACGCAACTGCGGCTGCGTCCCCCACGGGCGCTCGATGCCCGGCAGTTCGTCCTGTTGTTTGCAGTGTTGGCGGGGGGGATGTGGCTGGCGGCCGGCCTGGGCTGGTTCACCGGCAACGTATTCGCCCCCGTGTTTGCTCTGCTGTACAGCGTGTTGCTGGCAGTGGCGCTGCGCACGGTGTGGCGCAGTGGAGAACGGCAGGAAGAGATCCGGGTAGTGCCGGCGTGCGTGGAAGTGATTCCCGCACCCGGGCATTCGCCGGTGTTCAGCGCCCACCCGCACTGGGTGAGGCTGATCGCCGACGAACGCAGGGTCCGGCTGGCATCCAGCGGTAGGCAGGTGGACGTGGGGAGCTTCCTCGCACCGGCCGAACGCCAGGTACTGGCTCAGAAACTAGAAGGCTTGCTCGCGGCCACTGACGGCCGCAACCGACGACGCTAAGGGTCTAGGCAATGAAGCAATGCAGAAAGTGGGGCAGGACGTTCGGGAAGTCAGTGTTGAGCGGGGCTGCGCTGCTGGCGCCGGCCATGGCGTGGGCCCAGGCGGCCGACCCCAAACCGTGGCAATTGAACATGGGCAAGGGGGTGACCCAGAGCTCGCGGTTGGCGTGGGAGTCCAACCTGTTCTCGCTGTGGGTCTGTACCGTGATCGGGGTGCTGGTATTCGGCGCGCTGTTCTACGCGATCTTCAAGTTCCGCAAATCCAAGGGCGCGGTCGCCGCCACCTTCAGCCACAACACCAAGGCCGAGGTCATCTGGACCGTGATCCCGGTGATCATCCTGGTGGTGATGGCCTGGCCGGCCACGGCCAATCTGATCAAGTTCTACGACACCCGCGATTCGGAAATGACCGTCAAGGTCACCGGGTATCAGTGGATGTGGAAGTACGAATACCTCGGCGAGAACGTCAGCTTCACCAGCCGCCTGGACCGTGAGTCCGACCGTGTCCGCCAGAGTGGCGTGGTGCCGACCCGCGACAGCCATCCGCATTACCTGCTGGATGTCGACAACCGCCTGGTACTGCCGGTCGATACCAAGGTGCGCTTCGTGATCACCTCCGACGACGTCATCCATGCATGGTGGGTGCCGGCGCTGGGCTGGAAGCAGGATGCGATTCCCGGCTTCATCAACGAGGCCTGGACCAACATCGAGCAGCCCGGCGTGTACCGCGGTCAGTGCGCCGAACTGTGTGGCAAGGATCACGGCTTCATGCCGATCGTGGTCGAGGCGGTCTCCAAGGAGGATTACCAGAAATGGCTGGCGTCCAGGAAGCCTGCGCCGGCCCCTGCACCGGAGGCTGCACCGGCACCGGCGCCGGCCGTCCCGGCCGAGGCCACTCCGGCACCGGCCAGCGAGCCGGCCGCGGCAGCAACAGACAGCAACGCCTGAAATCGAGCCGCGTCCGCCAGCCGGCGGATGCGGGTACCACCGGATACAGTGAGGTGTAGTTGCGATGGCGCATTCCGCAGTTGACCACGACGGGCATCACGGGCATCAGCAGGGGTTCTTCGAGCGTTGGTTCTTCTCGACCAACCACAAGGACATCGGCACGCTCTACCTGCTTTTCAGCTTCATCATGTTCATCATCGGTGCGGCGATGAGCGTGATCATCCGCGCTGAGCTGGCGCAACCGGGCCTGCAGTTCGTCAAGCCCGAGTTCTTCAACCAGATGACCACCGTGCATGCGCTGGTGATGATCTTCGGTGGCGTGATGCCGGCCTTCGTCGGCCTGGCCAACTGGATGATCCCGCTGCAGATCGGCGCGCCGGACATGGCCCTGCCGCGCATGAACAACTGGTCGTTCTGGCTGCTGCCGGTGGCCTTCAGCCTGCTGCTGCTGACCCTTTTCCTGCCGGGCGGCGCCCCCGCCGGTGGCTGGACGCTGTACCCGCCGCTGTCGCTGCAGGGCGGCTACAACGTGGCCTTCAGCGTGTTCGCCATCCATGTGGCCGGCATCAGCTCGATCATGGGCGCGATCAACATCATCGCCACCGTGCTCAACATGCGCGCCCCCGGCATCGATCTGCTGAAGATGCCGATCTTCTGCTGGGCCTGGCTGATCACCGCGTTCCTGCTGATCGCGGTGATGCCGGTGCTCGCCGGCGCGGTGACGATGCTGCTCACCGACAAGTTCTTCGGCACCAGCTTCTTCAATGCCGCCGGTGGCGGTGACCCGGTGATGTACCAGCACATCTTCTGGTTCTTCGGGCACCCGGAGGTCTACATCATGATCCTGCCGGCGTTCGGCGTGGTCAGCGAGATCATCCCCACCTTCAGCCGCAAGCCGCTGTTCGGTTACCAGGCGATGGTCTACGCGATCGCCGCGATCGCCTTCCTGTCCTTCATCGTCTGGGCCCACCACATGTTCACCGTGGGCATGCCGCTGGGCGGCGAAATCTACTTCATGTTCGCCACGATGCTCATCTCCATCCCGACCGGGGTGAAGGTGTTCAACTGGGTCAGCACGATGTGGCGTGGCTCGCTCACGTTCGAAGCGCCAATGCTGTGGGCGGTGGCCTTCGTCATCCTGTTCACCATCGGTGGCTTCTCCGGCCTGATGCTGGCGATCGTGGTGGCCGACTTCCAGTACCACGACACCTATTTCGTGGTCGCGCACTTCCACTACGTGCTGGTCACCGGCGCGGTGTTCGGGTTGATCGCCGCGGTGTACTACTGGTGGCCGAAGTGGACCGGGCGCATGTACAGCGAAACCTGGGCCAAGGTGCACTTCTGGTGGTCGATCGTGTTCGTGAACCTGCTGTTCTTCCCGCAGCACTTCCTCGGCCTGGCCGGCATGCCGCGGCGTATTCCGGATTACAGCGTGGCCTTCGCCGACTGGAACCTGATCAGTTCGATCGGTGCGTTCGGCATGTTCGTCACGCCCTTCATGATGGCCGCGATCCTGTGGCATTCGCTGCGCCACGGCGCTAAGGCCGCCGACCGTTGCTGGGAAGGAGCGCGTGGCCTGGAGTGGACGATCCCGTCGCCCGCGCCGGCGCATACGTTCACCACGCCGCCGACCATCCGTCCGGGTGATCTGGCCCATGACGACATCACCCATTGAGGCCGCTCATGACCACCACCACCCGCACGCCGGATGAGCAGGCCCTGCAACGCCGCCGCGCGCACCGCACCGCGTGGGCCGTCGGGATCGTCGCGGTGATGGTCTATGCCGGCTTCATCCTCAGCGGGGTGATCGGGCGATGAGCGATCCGCGCCCGGCTCCGCCCGCACGTCATGCGGGCCTGCCCCGCCTGATCGGGGTGGCCCTGGCGGTGTTCGTGCTGACCTTCTCGCTGGTGCCGCTGTACCGCATCGCCTGCGAGAAGGTGTTCGGCGTGCGCCTGGAACGTGGCCCGGGCGCGGCGGCGGGTACGGCGGCCGCCACCGGCAAGCGCACGGTGCGGGTGGAATTCGATGGCGGTGTGAATTCCAAGCTGCCGTGGGCGTTCCATCCCGAACAGCTGACGATGGACGTGGTGCCCGGCGAGCTCAACGAAGCGCTGTATTACGCGCGCAATGACAGCGACCGCGCGCTGGTCGGCAGCGCGGTGCCCTCGGTTGCACCGGCCAAGGCGTCGGGCTACTTCAGCAAGACCGAGTGCTTCTGCTTCACCGCGCAGACGCTGCAGGCCGGCGAGAAGCGCGACATGCCGGTGCGCTTCATCGTCGATCCCGACCTGCCGGCCAACATCACCACGATCACCCTGTCCTACACCTTCTACAAGAACGACGCTTTGTCCGCGCAGTTGGCCCCGGCCAGCCTGCCGACCGGCGCGCGTGCAGCTCCCTGATCCGGACCGGACCCAAGACCATGGCCCAGCAAAGCCCCGATGCGAACGTGTACTTCGTGCCCACGCACAGCAAATGGCCGTTCATCGGTTCCATCGCGATGATGGTGACGATGGTCGGCGTGGCCAGCTGGCTCAATGATTCCAGCTGGGGCAAGTGGACCTTTTACGCGGGCATCGCGATGCTGGTGCTGACCCTGTTCTGGTGGTTCAGCGACGTGGTGCGCGAATCGCAGGCCGGCAGCTACAACCGCCAGGTCGACGGCTCGTTCCGGATGGGGATGGTGTGGTTCATCTTCTCGGAAGTGATGTTCTTCGGCGCATTTTTCGGCGCGCTGTTCTATACCCGCAACCTGGGCCTGCCGTGGCTGGGCGGCGCGGGCGACGGTGTGATGACCAACGAGCTGCTGTGGGATGGCTACTCGGCGGCGTGGCCCACCAACGGCCCCGGGGCGATCGGCGGGCATTTCCAGACCATTCCGGCCTGGGGCCTGCCGCTGATCAACACGCTGATCCTGCTGACCTCCGGTGTCACCCTGACCATCGCGCACCACGCGCTCAAGGCCGGGCATCGGCGCCAGCTGCTGGTCTGGCTGGGCATCACCGTGCTGCTCGGCCTGGGCTTCCTCACCCTGCAGGCGGAGGAGTACATCCACGCCTACAAGGAACTCAATCTCACGTTGGGCTCGGGCATCTACGGCTCGACGTTCTTCATGCTCACCGGCTTCCACGGCGTGCACGTGCTGCTCGGCACGATCATGTTGGCGGTGATGTGGCTGCGTTCGTCGAAAGGGCATTTCACCCGCGACAACCATTTCGGTTTCGAAGCCGCCGCGTGGTACTGGCACTTCGTCGACGTGGTGTGGCTGATGCTGTTCCTGTTCGTCTACGTGCTGTAGCGTCGGTGCGACGTCCTGCCGCATCGACGCCGGTGCGGCTTCAGCCGCCGATGCCGTGGGGCTTGATCCAACCGCTGTAGATGCCGATGACCACGAGCACGATCAGCGCCACCGACACCGCGATGCGGCGGGTGAGGGCATTGACGGTGCGCTTGGTCTGGCCGCGATCGACCAGCAGGTAATACAGCCCGGCGCCCAGATTCCAGACGATGACGATCAGAAACGCGATTACCAGCAGGGTCTTCAACGAATCATTCATGCGCGGCTCGATGGCGTGGCGGGTGCGCCTATATCACCGCGTTTTGCCGGCGTTGTCATGATGCGCAAGCACACACGCCTGATCGGCTGGATCGCCGCGGTACTCGTCATCCTCGCGTTCTGCCAGCTCGGCCGCTGGCAACTGCAGCGCATGCATGAAAAAGAAGCGCTGCTGGCCCAGCAGGTGCCGGCGCGTGCGCAGTCACTCACGCTGCGCCAGGCGCTGGCGGCACCGCCGGTGCTGCGCTGGGTGGAGGACCGGGGCCGCTTCCTGCCGGGTACGCTGCTGCTCGACAACCAGACCCGCGATGGCCGGGCCGGGATCAAGGTCTACCAACCGTTCCAGAGTGATGACGGCGCACGGGTGCTGATCGACCTGGGCTGGCTGCCGATGCCGCCGGATCGTGTGATCCCGCCGATCACCCCGCATAGCGGCCCCACGGCCCTCAGCGGCCTGCTGGCGCCGCCGCCGGCTACCGGCCTGGCGCTGGGCCCGGCGCTGTCGCCCGCGCCACAGCCGGGCGTATGGCTGGCCAGCCGGATGCCACCGGAAGAGATGGCGCGCGCGCTGTCGTTGCCGCCGGGCAGCCTGCAGGTGCGCGTGCTGCGGCTGGACCCTGCGCTGCCAGGCGGATATGCGCGGGATCTGGAGCTGCTGCCCAACACGCTGCCGCCCAGTCGCCATCTGGGCTATGCCGTGCAATGGTTCGGGCTGGCGTTGACCGTGCTGGTGGTCGCGCTGGTCCTGGAATTCCGACGCCATCGCCGCCGGCGTGGCACTTCCCGGCGCTGACCGGCTCAACATGAGAAAATGCCGCCCATGAATGCCACTTCCCCGGCACGGCTGCCGTCCCGTTCACGCGGCCGCTGGACCCTGATCGCCCTGTTCGGCGTGTTCTTCGGCGCCATGGCGTTGGCGGGCGTGCTGCGCTTCTCCGGCTGGCAGCCCACCGCGCACCGCAATACCGGGCAACTGCTGCAACCGCCGGCGGACCTGCGCGCGCTGCCGCCGACCCTGGCCGACGGCCAGCCGTACCCGTGGAATCCCAACGAACGGACCTGGCGGATCCTGGTGGCCCCGTCTGCCAGCTGTACCAGCGAGTGCGTCACTTTGTCGCAGGGATTGGGCAAGGTGTGGCAGCTGTTCGGCCATAACGCCGATAATGTCGAGATCCTGTGGCTGGGCACGCCGCCGGCCGAGGTCCAGGGCATGCCCGCACTGCGCGCGCTGCGCGCCCAACCGGACCTGCGTGCCGCTTTGCCCGCCGTGGATGACGCCGCCGGCACGCCTGTGTATGTGATCGATCCCAACGGTTTCGTGATCATGCGGTACGCGCCGGGATTCGATATGGCCGGTCTGCGCAAAGACCTGGCCACGCTGCTGAAACTGAAGTGAGTTCTGTTCGATGAGCCTCTCCGCACGCCCGGTGCTGCACCGCAATTTCCACCGTCTGGCGTGGTTTGCACTGATCATGACGGCCAGCACGATCATGTTCGGCTCGTTCGTGCGCTTGTCCGATGCGGGCCTGAGCTGCCCGGACTGGCCGACCTGCTATGGCCGTGTCACCTGGCCGCAGCACGCCCAGGAAGTGATCGGCCACGAGGCCGCCAAGATCCGCCCGCTGGAAACGCACAAGGCGTGGCGCGAGCAGGTGCACCGCTTCCTGGCCGGCGCACTCGGTATCGAGATCCTCACCCTGGCGCTGCTGGCTACGCGCCGCCGTCGCTGGGGCAGCACTGCGGTCATCACCGCCTGTGTGCTGGTGGCGACCGGCATACCGCTGTACATGATGGGCATGCACGTCCCGGCGAGCATCATCGCCCTGATCGGCGAGGCGATCCTGCTGATCGCCGCGTTGCGCTGGACCAATATCGACCTGGCCCGCGCCGCGTTGCTGACGCTGGCGGTCGTCATCTTCCAGGCGCTGCTCGGCATGTGGACGGTCACCTGGCTGCTCAAGCCGATCGTGGTGATGGGCCATCTGCTTGGCGGCATGCTGATGTTCGGCCTGCTGGTGTGGATGGCGTGGCGCGCCACGCACATGCCGATCACCCTGGCCGAAGCGCCCAAGCTGAAATGGCTGATCCGTGCCGGCGTGGCCGTGCTGGTCGCGCAGATCGCCCTCGGCGGCTGGGTCAGTGCCAACTACGCCGCACTCGCCTGCGGTGGCGGCAGCGCCTCGCTGGACAACTTCCCGCGCTGCGTCAGCCAATGGTGGCCGCCGCATGACTTCAAGGAAGGCTTCACCCTGTGGCGCGGCATCGGCGTGGATTACGAAGGGGGCGTGCTGGATGGCGCCTCGCGCATCGCGATCCAGATGGCACACCGGATGATGGCGATCGTGGTGGCCGTGTACCTGCTGTGGCTCTCGGTGCGCCTGTTCCGCCTGCCGAGCATGCGCGGCTGGGCCAGCGCACTGGGCCTGCTGGTGGTGCTGCAGATCACCCTGGGCATCCTCAACGTGAAGCTGGCGGTGCCGCTGGAAGTAGCCGTCGCGCACAGCGGTGGCGCGGTGGCGCTGCTGTTCGTGCTGGTGACGCTGCTGGCGCGCCTGCGCGCGCCGGATGCCGAGGGTGGCAAGGCCGGCGCTGCCTCCCCTGCCGTGCAGGCGGGCTGACGCATGGCCAATTACCGTCAGTACTGGGATCTGACCAAGCCCAAGGTCGTCGCCCTGATCGTGTTCACCGCGCTGGTGGGCATGTTCCTGGCCATCCCCGGGCTGCCGACCGCGCAGCAGGCGCTGGATGGCGCGCTGGGCTTCCTTGGCATCTGGCTGGCCGCCTCGGCCGCCGCGGCGATCAACCAGCTGCTGGACGCGCGCATCGATGCACAGATGGCGCGCACCTCGTGGCGACCACTGGTGGTGGGCAAGGTCAAGCCCTGGCAGGTGCTGGTGTTCGCCGGCCTGCTGATCGCGTTGTCGATGACGATCCTGGTGGTCTGGGTCAACGTGATCACTGCCGTGCTGACCTTCGCCTCGCTGATCGGGTATGCGGTGATCTACACCGTGTACCTCAAGCGCGCGACCTCGCAGAACATCGTCATCGGTGGCCTTGCCGGCGCCACCCCGCCGATGCTCGGCTGGGCCGCGATTACCGGCATGCAGGGCCCGTGGGACTGGGCCTACGCATCGCTGCTGGTGCTGATCATCTTCATCTGGACCCCACCGCACTTCTGGGCCCTGGCGATCTTCCGTCGCGAGGATTACGCCAAGGCGGAGATCCCGATGCTGCCGGTGACCCATGGCGTGGCGTACACACGCAAGTCGATCATGGTCTATTCGATCGCCCTGGCCATCGTCAGCATCCTGCCGGTCGTGTTCGGCATGAGTGGCATGTTCTACCTGGGCGGTGCGATCGTGCTCAACGCGGTCTTCCTCTGGTACGCCTGGCGCATGCTGAATCCGCCGGATGAGATTTTCTCGATGAAGATGTTCGGCTACTCCATCGTCTACCTGATGGCGCTGTTCGCCTTCCTCATGGTGGACCACTGGATGCTGCCCTGGTTGCAGTAACGCCTTGAATCGGTGATTCGCCGTCGCCATTGCCTCTGTACCGAACAGGGAGTGACGGTATGAAGCGATGGCGTTGGATGGCAGGGTGGGTGATCGGGATGGCGTTGGGTGCGGCCAATGCGGCACCGGCACCGGTAACGCGAGTGGAGGACACGGCTGCGCAGATCATCCAGCATGCAGGCGATGCGCGCCTGATCGTACTCGGCGAATACCACGGCACCGCTGAAACGCCGCGGCTCGTGGCCGATCTGGTGGAGCGCTACAGCCGCGACAACGCCGCGGTTCGGCTGGGACTGGAGATGCCGATGAGCGAGAACGTCGCGCTCGCGCGCTACCTGCGCTCCAACGGTGATCCTGATGCGCGTGAAGCACTGCGGACCACCCCGTTCTGGTCCGTCAAGGATAACCAGCATGACGGGCGACGTAGCCGTGACATGCTCGATCTGATCGAATCCATTCGATCGCTGCGCGCACAGGGACGCGATGTGGGCGTCGCCGGCTATGACGTGGAGACCGGGTCGTCCACGGGCAACGACATGCGCGACGCCGCCATGGCCACGCATCTGCACCAGCAGTTCAACGCGCTGCCGCCCGGCGCCCGGATGCTGGTGCTGACCGGCAACGTGCATGCGATGCGCAGCCCGCCCGCAGATGCGCCACCGGAGATGCAGCAGCGCACGATGGCCTCCCACCTGCTGGATCTGCCGCTGTACAGCGTGCGCCTGGAGGCGTTGCGCGGTCATTTCTGGGCCTGCGTGCAGCCTTGCCGCGCGCTGCCGCTGATCGAGCGCGCACCACGAGATCCCGAACTCAGTACTGACCAGGATCGGCAGTACGATCTGGTGGTGTTCCTGCCCGGACTCAGCGTCGGCACACTGACGGCGCCCTAGGGCTGGCTCTGCGGCCTGCGTGACGAGGCCGCGCAGGCTGCAGTATTGCCGTCTCAGTCCTGCCGGGTGACGGGCGTCGGTTCCACTGGATCACGCGCATACCGCTGCGCGATCATCGCGCAGACGATCAGCTGGATCTGGTGGTAGATCATGATCGGCAGCACGATCGCACCGAGGCTGCCACCGGCGAACAGCACCTTGGCGATGGGCACGCCGGTGGCCAGGCTCTTCTTGGAGCCGCAGAACAGGATGGTGATTTCATCCTCGCGGTTGAAGCCCAACCGGCGCGCGATGAAGCGGATCAGCGGCATCGCGATGCCGAGCAGCAGTGCTGCCACCACCGCCACACTGAGCAGCGACAGCAGCGGCGTCTTGCTCCACAGCCCTTCGCTCACCGCTTCGCCGAAGGCGGAGTAGACCACCAGCAGGATCGTGCCCTGGTCGGTGTAGCGCAGCAGGGCGCGCTGCTTTTCGACCCAGCGGGCGATCCAGGGCCGCAGCAGGTGGCCGGCCACGAACGGCACCAGCAGCTGCAGCATGATGCTGACGATGGCCTGGCCGGGGTTGTGCATGCCGCCTTCGGTGCCGGCCAGCAGGGCCAGCAGCAGCGGGGTCAGGAATACGCCGAGAATGCTCGACAGCGAGGCGCTGCACACGGCCGCCGGGACGTTGCCGCGGGCGATCGAGGTGAACGCGATCGAGGACTGCACGGTGGACGGCAGCGCGCACAGGAACAGCACGCCGATGTACAGCTCGGGCGTCAGTAGCCAGCCATCCAGCGGTTTGAACATCAGCCCCAGCAACGGGAACATCACGAAGGTGCAGGCAAGGATGGTCAGGTGCAGGCGCCAGTGCAGCAGGCCGGCGACGATCGACTCACGCGGCAGGCGTGCGCCGTGCAGGAAGAACAGTGCGGCGATGGCGACGTCGGTGACATCGTCCAGGACCATCGCGGCGGCGCCGTGCATCGGCAGGAAGGACGCCAGCAGCACGGTGCAGAGCAGGGCGAGGGTGAAGTTGTCCGGTCGCAGGCGCGACCACCAGCGGGTCATGGTGGGCAGGCTCCTGTAGAGCAGGGAAGTGGGCGGGAGAAGAAGAGCGGGGTCAACGCGCGGCGTCCTGCTCCAGCAGGACACGGGTCGGCGCTTCCAGCGAGGTCATGCCGGCCTCGCGGCCGACCTGCAGCGCCTGGTCCACCGAGGCACCGTCACGCGCCTCCAGCACGGCCAGCAATGCACCGGCGCGGTTGCCGGAGGCGCAGTGCAGCAGCACCGGGCCCTGGCTCTGCGCCAAGGCGGTACGCAGCGCCTGCGCGTTGGCGTCGGTCAGGCCGGCGGCACCTGCAACGGGAATGCGCACGTAGCGCAGGCCCAGGCGCTCGGCCGCGGCGGTTTCATCGAAGCCACGCGCCTCGTCGGGCTGGCGCAGGTCGATCACGGTGGTGATCCCGGCCGCGGCCGCCTGCTGCAGCTCGGCCGCGCTGGGTTGCCCGGCGGTGTACAGCTGCGGCCGTGGCTGTGCGAATGGCAGTTCCGCCGCCCAGGTGGGCAGGCACGGCGCGAACAGCGCGGCCATGACGCCAGCGCGGAGCCAGCGGACGATCGGTGCGGTGGAACGTGCGATGTGGGATGCCACGGCGGCTCCGTCGGTCAGAAGCGGAGGGTGCTGCGCGCCTTGAGCAGTTCGCGCAGCTCGTACTTGTCAGTATCGTCCAGACCCTGCTGGCTCTGCTTTGCCTGAAGCTCATCCAGACGTTGCATCAGCAGCTGTTTCTCCAGCTGGGCCACGGCGTCATGCAGTTCCTGGGTCCACATTGCCTCGTCGCCGGGCAGGGTCTGTGCGGCCAGCTTGTGCAGCGCGTCCTGTTCCTCGCGCCCGTCGAAGTGCTCCAGCAGCGCGCCGGTGCTGATGTCCGGGCGCTGCTCGACCAGGGTCAGCAGTTCGGTCAGCAGTTCGATGCCGGGCAGGCGCAGGCCGGTGAAGTGGTGGCCTTCCAGGGTCATCGCCAGCGAGGGCTGCTGCAGCAGGATCGCGATGGCCGCACGCACCAGGCTGCGGCGCTGCGCCGGTGCGACCGCGCGCTGTGGCGGCCGCGAAGGAGCCGCGGATGCGCTGGGCTTGGCACCCAGGCCGGTCAGCGTGGTCAGCTGCTGCTTCATCAGGTCGCCGAAGGCGCCATCGGGAATCTGCGCCAGCATCGGCTTGGCCCGTTCGGCCAGGCGTGCCTTGCCGTCAAGCGTGCCCATGTTGACCTCACGGGTGAGCTCATCGAAGAAGAACTGCGACAGCGGCGTGGCCTGCTGCAGGCGTGCATCGAAGCCCTCGCGGCCTTCCTTGCGCACGATCGTGTCCGGGTCCTCGCCGTCGGGCAGGAACAGGAAGAACGCCTGGCGGCCGTCCTTCATGCGCGGCAGCACCGACTCCAGCGCACGCCAGCCGGCGCGACGGCCGGCGGCATCGCCGTCGAAGCAGAAGAACACGTCCGGCGCGTTGCGGAACAGCAGCTCGGCGTGGTCCGGCGTGGTCGCCGTGCCCAGCGTGGCCACTGCCTGGGTAACCCCGAACTGGAACAGCGAGACCACATCCATGTAGCCCTCGACGACGATCAGCCGCTCGATCTTCTGGTTGGCCTGGCGTACCTGCCACAGGCCGTACAGCTCGCGGCCCTTGTGGAACAGCGCGGTCTCGGGCGAGTTGAGGTACTTCGGGCCGTCGTCCTTCTCCATCACGCGACCGCCGTAGGCGATCACGCGGCCACGGCGGTCGAAGATCGGGAACATGACCCGGTCGCGGAACTTGTCGTAGACGTGGCCGCGGTCGTTCTTGGAAAACAGGCCGGCGCGGTCGAGCAGCTTCATCCGGCGCTCGTCCTTGCCCAGTGCATCCTTCAACGCGCTGTAGCCGTCCGGTGCGTAACCGATGGCGAAGCGCTCGCGGTTCTCTTCATCGACACCGCGCTGGTCCAGGTAGGCGCGCGCCTTGTCGCTGCCTTTCAGCGCGGTCTGGAAGAAGCGCGTGGCCGCGTCCAGTGCCGAGTACAGATCGCGGCTGTCGTCCTGCTGCTGGGCGGTGCGCGGCTGGGTATCGCGCGGCACTTCCATGCCCACGCGCTTGGCCAGCTCATCGACCGCGTCGAGAAACTCGAGGCGGTCGTAATTCATCAGGAAGCTGATCGCCGTGCCATGCGCGCCGCAGCCGAAGCAGTGATAGAACTGCTTGGTCGGCGAGACCGTGAACGAGGCCGAGCGCTCGTCATGGAACGGGCACCGTGCGGCGTATTCCTTGCCCTGGCGCTTCAGCGGCACGCGGCTGCCCACCACCTCGACAATGTCGGAGCGGGCCAGCAGGTCGTCGATGAATGCGTCGGGGATACGGGCCATGGGCAGCAGGCGGGGGCATGGCCGGTCACGGCCACACGCGGAAGCGGGGGTGCCGCTAGTCTACTAGCTGCCGGCCGTTTCGCCCGGTTTCGGCGGCGCGACACCGGCCTGGGCGAGGACGGCATGGGCGCGCAGGCGCTCATCGATCACCGAGGTCATCAGTGCACCGACGAAGAACACCACGGTGGCGTAGTAGATCCACACCAGCGAGATCACCAGGGCGCCCATCGAGCCATACGCGCTGCCCGGTGCGACGGTGGCGATGTACAGGCCGATGCCATAACGGCCCAGCGCGAACAACGCC
Organism: Stenotrophomonas sp. RIT-551; assembly: GCF_026241915.1. Classification (NCBI taxonomy): domain Bacteria; kingdom Pseudomonadati; phylum Pseudomonadota; class Gammaproteobacteria; order Lysobacterales; family Lysobacteraceae; genus Stenotrophomonas; species Stenotrophomonas sp. RIT-551. The sequence continues at coordinate 26,579 of NZ_JAPJIU010000014.1, forward strand.
GAGGTGATCGCACCGCCGATGAAGGCCTGTCGCCACGCCACGCGGCGGTCGGGCAGGTAGTGGTAGAGGAAGGCGAAGCCCACCGTGTACAGCGCCAGGCTGGTCAGATAGCCGATCGCCGGCAGGACCGAGGGCAGGTGCGCGAAGACCACCTGCAGCATGGTGGTGGCGGTCATCGACAGGATCAGCAGGAAGCCCAGCGCCAGGACCACGCCGAAGGAGAACACGCGCTTGCGCAGCCACGCCACGATCCCATCCAGGCGCTCGCCGCTGGTGTTGAAGATCAGGTTCAGGGCGTTCTGCAGCTGGGCGAACACCGCCGTGGCGCCGATGAACAGCAACAAGGTGCTCCAGACCCCCGCCAGCGTGCCGATGTCCGGCTGGTTGTTGGCGTTGCTGAGCACGGTTTCGGCCACCGAGGCGGCACTGGTGCCGGCCACATCGTTGATCTGGCCCAGCAGCGCCTGCTGCGCCGGGGGATACAGCGAGGCCGTCAGCCACAGCAGCAGGACCAGCAGCGGCGCCATCGAGAGCAGGGCATAGAAGGCCAGCGCGGCGGCCTGGGTCATCACGTCCGCATCGATGAAACGGCGCACCAGTACGGCGGGAAAGCTCTTCTCCAGCCGCGCCATGTGCTTGCGGACCTTGGACAGGGAGGGGCTCGGTTGGTGCATGGACGGCGTCGGGTCGGGAGCGAGGCCCCTGTTCTAGCAAATGCCCGGGGTGCGCCGGGTGAAGCGGTCCGGTCACGGCGTGACCTTGACGGATATCGCGCTATCCTTTTTCCCGGTTTTCCACCTTCACAGCAGAAAGGACGCTTCATGAAAGGAATGGTCTACACGACGATGGCGCTGTTGGCGGCCGCAGGTCCGGCGATGGCGGCCGGGGCCTGCGACAAGGCCTTCAAGACGGTAGGGGACGCGCGCAACGGTGCGCTTTACATGGCCGATGTCACCGTGCCGGGGCTGAAGGTGCAGAGCGCGCTGGACCAGTTGCGCAAGATTGGCGGCGATGACGAATTCGAAGTCGCCGGTCAGCTGGTGCAGGGCGATACCGGCGACCAGTACCTGATCCAGCGCAAAGGGCTGCGCACCCCGCTGGTACTGGTGGGCACCGCCGACCGTACCGGTCGGGTCACCCTGGCGACCAAGCTGGCCCGGGGCCAGTCGGTCGAGCCGGCGGCGGCCAAGCAGTCGATGTGCGGGATGCTGGACAAGCTCAAGGCGGGCAGCCAGGGCGACGCGGTTGCCGCAGCGGGACGCACCCAGTACCCGATGCCGGCCATGGAGGCCGTGGCGGCCCCGGATCTGTCCAAGATGATGGGCAAGGAAGTCAAAGACACGATGGCCCTGTACCGCAGTGCCGGTGCCTTCAAGGACCTGATGCTGGGTACCACCACCAACAAGGAAGACAAGGGCGACCGTTCGGCCACGTTCCTGCCGCTGTACGCCAAGTATGTGGGGCGGCGCTACCAGATCGATGGCCAGATCTATACCGTCAATCCCAACACGTACTCGACCAAGCCTGGTGACATCGGCTCGATCAACTATCTGGTCACGCCGACCCGCGGCCTGCTGCGCGTCCGCCAGAGCGACAGCTACAACAACAACAACTACACCATCCGCTGCGAATTCGCGTCCGACCAGGCCGCCAACTTCACCATGCTGCGCGAGCGCGACTGGGCCAAGCTGGAAGGCGAGATCAGTTCGATCGAGGAAAGCTCGATGACACTGCGCAATTGCCGCCAGGCCTCCTGACAGCGGACCTGCTGAAACTGAAAAGGCCCGCGAAATGCGGGCCTTTTCATCGGCGGCGTGGCGGCGGGATCAGCCGGCCAGCTGCTGCTTGACCAGCTTGGACACCAGGCCCATGTCGGCCTGGCCGGCCAGGCGCGGCTTGAGCGCGCCCATCAGCTTGCCGATGTCGGCCGGGGTGGTCGCGCCGGTTTCGGCGATGGCGGCCTGGATGGCGGCCACGATCTCGGCTTCGCCCAGCTTGGCCGGCAGGTACTGGTCGATGACCACGATTTCCTCGCGCTCGATCACGGCCAGGTCTTCGCGACCGGCGGCCTCGAACTGGGTGACCGAGTCCTTGCGCTGCTTGACCATCTTTTCCAGCACGGCGAGCACGGCGGCGTCGTCCAGCTCGATGCGCTCATCGACTTCGCGCTGCTTGATCGCGGCGTTCATCAGGCGGATCACGCCCAGGCGGTGCTTCTCGCCGGCCTTCATGGCGGCCTTCATGTCATCGGTGAGCTGCTGCTTCAGGCTCATGGGAACACCTCGTGTCGGTGGAAATGGGAAGCGGGGCGCCGAAGCGCTGGAACGCAAAAAGCCGGTAACGCTCGCGCGTTCCGGCTTCGGCTCCGTCACGACAGGCCAGGGCCCGCCGTATCGAAGTTGCGTCCGATCAGTACAGGCGCTGACGCTTGGTAACGTCGCGCGACGAACGGCGCAGCTGACGCTTCACAGCAGCGGCAGCCTTACGCTTACGCTCCTGGGTCGGCTTTTCATAGAACTCGCGCTTGCGGGTTTCGGCCAGCACGCCGGCCTTTTCGCAGGTGCGCTTGAAGCGACGGAGCGCAAACTCGAAGGGCTCGTTCTCGCGGACTTTAACGCTGGGCATGGAATCTCCGGGACACAGTAGAACCGGGTCACGCCCGGTGAGAGCCGCACATTATAGCGGCGAGAAAAGAAGTTGCAACCCACCCCGGCGAACTTCTTGGCCACGGGTGATGCTGAGACAGGCCAGCGTACGTCTGCCGGGGCCTGAAGAGGTCCATAATACCCGTTATGCGAGTCCTTGGTATCGAATCTTCCTGCGATGAGACCGGCGTGGCGGTGTATGACACCTCCCTGTCCGGGATCGACGCCCTGCGCGCCCACGCGGTCTACAGCCAGATCGCCCTTCACGCCGAGTACGGCGGGGTGGTGCCCGAGCTGGCCAGCCGCGACCACGTGCGCAAGCTGCTGCCGCTGATCCGCCAGACCCTGGCCGACGCCGGCATGACCGTGGCCGACATCGACGGGGTGGCCTACACGGCTGGCCCCGGCCTGGTCGGCGCGCTGCTGGTCGGGGCGGGCGTGGCCCGTTCGCTGGCCTGGGCGCTGGAGGTGCCGGCGGTCGGGGTCCACCATATGGAAGGGCATCTGCTGGCCCCGCTGATGGAAGACGACCCGCCGCAGGCGCCGTTCGTGGCCCTGCTGGTGTCCGGCGGGCATACCCAGCTGGTGGCGGTGGACCGGATCGGCCAGTACCGCCTGCTCGGCGAAACCCTGGACGACGCCGCCGGCGAGGCTTTCGACAAGACCGCCAAGCTGATGGGCCTGCCGTACCCCGGTGGCCCGCAGTTGGCGGCCCTGGCCGAGCGCGGCACGCCGGGCCGGTTCAAGTTCACCCGGCCGATGACCGACCGCCCCGGGCTGGATTTCAGCTTCTCCGGGTTGAAGACCCAGGTCTTGCTGGCCTGGCGCGACAGCGACCAGAGCGAGCAGACCCGCGCCGATATCGCGCGCGGTTTTGAAGATGCGGTGGTCGACACCCTGGCGATCAAGTGCGAACGCGCGCTGGATGCGGCGGGCACCGATGTGATCGTGGTGGCTGGCGGCGTCGGGGCCAACAAGCGCCTGCGCGCCAAGCTGCAGCAGATGGCCGCCCGCCGCGGTGGCCGCGCCTGCTTCCCGCGCCCGGCGCTGTGCACCGACAACGGCGCGATGATCGCCTTCGCCGGCGCCCTGCGTCTGGAAGCGGGCCAGCACACCCCGCCGCAGGTGCAGGTCACCCCACGTTGGGACATGGCGACGCTGCCGGCGGTGTGAGGTTGGCCGAGCGTCGGCAACGACTCAGACCGGCCTCCGCTTCAGCAATGATGTCACCGACTCATGCCGGTTCATCCACCGCTCGATATGGGCGCAGCGCATTTGGACGATTCGTCCAATCGTGGCCAGATCCAGCGCAAGGTCACGCGCGAAGATCGGTTCGTGATGCGCAATCCGGTTGCGCAGCTGCCTCACCTGTTCGAGGTTGCCGTGCAGCTGCGCGCGCACAAGGTGCCCGGGTACGTCCGGATCCGCGCCTGGAAGGACGCGCCTCAGGGTCTTGGACCATAGCGTCCTGTCGAATCGTTGGGTAAACAGATGCTGCCAGAACGCGAATCTCAACGAGGCGATAACGGCCGCCGTTGACGTGTGCTTCGACGCTGCGCGGCGCAACTCTCCGCGCGCGTTGTAGCGCGCTGTGCCGCCGGGAAGACTGGTACGGAACCCTTCCTGCCATGGCGGGAGTGCACCATGCTGCTGGGCTACCGCTTCAGCCACCGCATTGCGGATGACGACCTCGCAGGTATGGAGCGGCAGTAAAAACGCGCCGCTGACCCTCATGTTCCATCGATACAGCTCGAATGGATGGGTGCGAAGTCGGGCGTGTGCGACGGCTCCTTCATACGTTGTCATGCGTGCTGCGGAGAATGAGCGGTGAATCAGGTGCTGATCGCGCACGTCAGAGCTTTGCGGGGTCCATGGGCCTCCACCGTAGAGGGTGGCTGTCGCGCGCGGTATCAGGGAAGTCGGTCAGTCGTGGCAGGTTTGATCTATCGAAAACACTTATCGGATCAATGATCTACCGAGTTCCAAGGGGGCTGAGCACTACGTCATAAATCCGGATTCAGACCGTTGACCCTATTTGGCAACACCGGTACCGTTGCCGCGTGTGCCACCGGGATCAGCTGATGGGTAAGCCCATCTCCCCCGGGGACAGTGGTGGTAAGCAAAGGGTCCCGCGCGGGACCCTTTGTCTTTTCCGGCACCGGCGCGGACGCCCGCCGACCCCGATTCCCGGCACATTCCGGACAGCCCCGTTACCATGGTCGCCATCTTCCACGTGGCATGGCTATGGACAAGGTATTCATCGAGGGGCTCGAGATCGATGCCCTGATCGGGATCTACGACTGGGAACGGCGGATCCGCCAGACCCTGCGTTTCGATCTGGAAATGGGCTTCGACAACCGCCGTCCGGCGGCCAGCGACGACATCGCCGATACCCTCAATTACAAAGCCGTGAGCAAGCGCATCGAGCAGTTCGTGCGTGACTCGGACTACGGCCTGGTCGAAACCCTGGCCGAGCGCATCGCCGAGATCGTGCTGCGTGAATTCAAGGTGCAATGGCTGCGCCTGAAGCTCAGCAAGCCCGGCGCGGTGCGCGGTGCGCGCGCGGTGGGCGTGATCATCGAGCGCAGCGCGCAGGACCTGGCAACGCCCTGATACCCCGATTAGGAGATCGATACACGATGTTGGATGCGGTAGTGGCAACCCGATGGCTGGACAGTGTCCAGCAGACCCTGGAACCCTGGCCTTGGGCCTACACCCTGCTGGTGCTGGCAGCGCTGGCCCTGGCGGCCTGGCTGGCCAACTTCGTCACCAAGAAGATCCTGCTGCGCGGCCTGCGCAAGCTGGTCAGCCGCCTGCCTGGCCATAGCGCCGGCAACGAAGGCGGCAACAACCTGCGGGTGATTTCGCGGTTGTCCAACGTGGTGCCGAGCATGGTCATCGCCGCCGGCATCCGGATCGTGCCGGACCTGCCGCCGGAGCTGGTGGCGTTCGTGATCGGCGCCTGCCGGGCGTGGGCGGTGCTGACCGTGGCGCTGGCCGTCTCGCATGCGCTGGATGCCGCCAACGATCTGTACGAGCGGCGCCCGGATGCGCGCAACAAGCCGATCAAGGGCTACCTGCAGGTCGTGAAGATCATCGTCTTCGTGATCGCCGGCCTGTCGATCGTGGCGACCCTGCTGGGCGTGAAGCTGGGCCCGCTGGTGACCGGCCTGGGCGCGGCCACCGCGGTGCTGATGCTGATCTTCCAGGACACCATCCTCTCGTTGGTGGCCAGCGTGCAGATCAGCGGCGATGGCCGGGTGCGGCTGGGCGACTGGATCGAGATGCCGAGCCAGAACGCCGATGGTGATGTGATCGATATCGCGCTGCACACCATCACCGTGCAGAACTTCGACAAGACCATCACCACCATCCCGACCAAGAAGCTGGTGACCGAGTCGTTCAAGAACTGGCGTGGCATGCAGGAAGCGGGTGGGCGCCGGATCAAGCGCTCGCTGTACCTGGACCAGCACAGTGTCGGCTTCGTCGATGCGCCGATGCTGGCCGAGCTGGAGCAGTTCGCGGTGCTGGGCGATTACCTGCGCGGCAAGCAGGCCGAGCTGCAGCAGTACAACGCCGACCTCCAGGCCAAGGGCGTGGCCGCCGTCAACGCGCGCCGGGTGACCAACCTGGGCACCTTCCGCGCCTATGTCGAGCGCTACCTGCAGCACCATCCTGGCATCCATACCGAAATGACCCTGCTGGTACGGCAGCTGCAGCCCACCACCCAGGGCCTGCCGCTGGAGATCTACTGCTTCACCCGCAGCACGGCGTGGGGCGAGTACGAGGGCGTGCAGTCGGACGTGTTCGATCACCTGCTGGCGATCCTCCCGGCCTTCGGGCTGCGGGTTTTCCAGGAATCCAGCGACGCCATGTTGATGGCGGGGCAGCAGCGCCTGGCCGCTGCGGAGTAAGCTCCTGTGCCCCCGTCGCTGCCCGTGCGGTGGCGGGGGTCTTCCCTCCGGGGAAGAAAAATGAACGCAAAAGTCATTCACAACGGCCTCGGGAACGCTAGAATCCCGGGCTTGTAAACGTTTTCATAAGGACAGCCGGTGGCCGCCGATCGTATCGAAACCCTCATTGCCCAGATGACCGTCGAAGAAAAAGTCGGCCAGCTGGGTGTGTTCGCCGACATGGTCCGCCCGTTCGCGCCGGATGTGAATCCGGAAGCCAACGTCAGCAATGCCGACCAGGTGCTGCAGCAGGTGCGCGAGGGCAAGGTGGGCTCGCTGTTCAATGGCGTGGGCGTGGAAGCCGGCCGCCGCATCCAGCAGGTCGCGCTGGAAGAAAGCCGCCTGAAGATTCCGGTCATCCTGGCCGCGGACGTGATCCACGGCATGCGCACCGTATTCCCGATCCCGCTGGGCGAGGCCGCCAGCTTCGAGCCGGACCTGGCCGAGCGCACCGCCCGCGCCACCGCGGTGGAAGCGACGGCAGCCGGTCTGCATTGGACCTATGCGCCGGCCGTGGATATCGCCCGCGACCAGCGCTGGGGCCGTGGCGCCGAGGGCGCCGGTGAAGACGTGGTGCTGGGCTGTGCGTTCGCCGCCGCCCGCGTGCGCGGTTTCCAGGGCCCGGACCTGCGCGCCGCCGATGCCCTGCTGGCCACCCCGAAGCATTTCGCCGCCTACGGCGCGGTGATGGCCGGCATGGAATACAACATGGTCGACATCTCGCCGCAGACCCTGCGTGACGTGCACCTGCCGCCGTTCAAGGCCGCTTTCGAAGCCGGTGCCCTGACCGTGATGTCCTCCTTCAACGACATCAACGGCGTGCCGGCCAGCGCCAATGCCGAGCTGTTGACCGACATCCTGCGCGGGGAGTGGAAGTTCCCGGGGGTGGTGATCTCCGACTACACCGCCGACATGGAACTGGTCGCGCACGGCTACGCCGCCGATGACCGCGACGCCACCGCCAAGGCCTTCACCGCCGGCCTGGACCTGAGCATGCAGAGCGGCTTCTATGCCGAACACCTGCCGGGCCTGATCGAGAGCGGCGAAGTCCCGATGGCCACGCTGGACGAGTCGGTGCGCCGCATCCTGCGCCTGAAGGAAGCGATCGGCCTGTTCGACGACCCGTACCGTTCGCTGGATCTGGCGCGCGAAGCGGACACCTCGCATATCGCCGCGCATGACGAACTCTCGCGCGATGCCGCGCGCCGTTCGATCGTGCTGCTCAAGAACGCCGAGTCGGTGCTGCCGCTGAAGAAGGCTGGGCAGAAGATCGCGCTGATCGGGCCGTTCGTGCAGGACCGCGACAACATCGAAGGCTGCTGGACGCTGTTCGGCGACAAGTCGCGATACGTCACCCTGGAAGCCGGCGTCCGCGCGGCGATCAGCGATGAAGCACTGCTGGAAATCGTGCCGGGCTGTGATCTGGAAGCGGCCGTGCAGGACGGTATCGAACAGGCCGTGGCCGCCGCGCTGCGTGCCGACGTGGTGGTGCTGGCCCTGGGCGAACCGCAGCGTTACAGCGGTGAGGCGCAGTCGCGCGTTGAGATCACCTTGCCGCCGGCGCAGCAGGCGCTGGCCGAAGCGGTGGCGATGACCGGCAAGCCGCTGGTCGTGCTGCTGCGCAATGGCCGCGCGCTGGCCCTGCAGGGCGCGGTGCGCAATGCCCATGCCGTGGCGATCACCTGGTACCTGGGCACCCAGACCGGGCACGCCGTGGCCGATGTGCTGTTCGGCGATTACAACCCGTCCGGCCGCCTGCCGGTGAGCTTCCCGCAGGTGTCGGGCCAGCAGCCGTATTTCTACAACCACCCGCGCACCGGTCGCCCGGAACTGCCGACCATGTCGGAGTTCAAGGCGCGCTGGCGCGAAATTCCGAACGAGCCGGCGTACGCGTTCGGCCACGGCATGGGCTACACCACCTTCGCCTATGGCGTGCCGCAGCTGAGCAACGCGCAGCTGGGCTGGGACGACACCCTGACCATCACCACCACGCTGACCAATACCGGTGCGGTGGCAGGTGAGGAAGTGGTGCAGCTGTATATCCACGATCGCGTGGCCAGCCGCGTGCGGCCGGTGCGCGAGCTGAAGGGCTTTGACAAGATCGCGCTGCAGCCGGGCCAGAGCACCGAGGTGACCTTCACCCTGGATCGCCATGCACTGGGCTTCACCGGCCGCGATGGCGTGTTCCGCGCCGAGCCGGGCCAGTTCGAGCTGTGGGTGTGCGCCTCGTCGGTCAGCGGCGAGCCGGTGATCTTCGAGCTGCTGGCTGCCTGAGCCGGCCTCGCTTCACCCGGTAGTGCCGGCCAGCGGCCGGCACTACCGTATCCATCATCGGCGGCTGACGTTCCGGCGGGTACGCTGGCTCCCCCGTGAAACCGATGGAGCCACCCATGCGCCTGTCCCGTACTCCTTTGTTGCTGGCCCTGGCCAGCCCGCTGTGGCTGGCCGCCTGCAGCCCGTCGTCGCCGCCGCCGGCTGACACCGCCGCTGCGGATCCCGCCCAGGGTCCGGCCACCGCCATCCCCGAAGGCCGCCCGACGCCGGGTGACACCGTGCCGTCCTCGGGCCTGTCGCCGGATGCGGTCACTGCCGGCAGCCCCGCGCCGGATGCCGCCGCGCCCGCCGCTGGCGGTGCTACAACACCTGCTGCGGACGCCGCCGCCACACCTGCCGCGCCGACCAGCGCTGGCACCGGCGATGTCCGCCAACGCATCGATCAGGTGCTTGGCGACGCGGCCCAGTACGAAGCTGTGTTCAATGCCTTCCAGAAGGCGGTCAACGGCGGCGATCGCGCGGCCGTGGTCGAGGAAGTGCGTTTCCCGTTGAACATCGCCAATGGCGCCAGGATCACCGGCCCCGGCGAGTTCCAGCGCAACTACGAGCGCATCCTGACCCCGGCCGTGCGCAAGGCCATCGCCGCGCAGAAGTTCGACGACGTCATGGTCAACCAGCAGGGCGTGATGATCGGCGACGGCCAGGTCTGGCTCAACGGCGCGTGCCTGGATCAGGCGTGCAGCCGCACCGAAGTCAAGGTCGTGACCATCCAGTAAGCACGTGCAGCGCTTGAACGCACGTGAGGTGTGCAGGCTGCCGGCGATGCGCCGGCAGCCTGTCTGGCTCAGGCTTTCGGCGTGAGCTTGAGCAGCTTGCCGTTGCTGCCGTCTTCAAGCAGCCATATCGCGCCATCCGGACCCTGTTCGATCTCTCGGATGCGCTCGCCCATGTCGAAGCGCTCGGCCTCGCGGGCGTTGTCGCCGTCGAAGGCCACGCGCACCAGCGCCTTGGAGGACAGGCCGCCAATGAAGCCACTGCCGTCCCACTTGGGGAACTGTTTGCCGTTGTAGATGATGAAACCGGCCGGCGAGATCACCGGGGTCCAGGTCACCTTGGGCGCGGCGAATTCCGGGCGGGTGGAATGGTCGGGAATGTCGCGGCCGTCGTAGTGATTGCCGTTGGAGACGATCGGATAGCCGTAGTTGGCCCCGCGCTCGATCAGATTCAGCTCATCGCCGCCGGCCGGGCCCATCTCGTGCACCCACAGCTTGCCGCGCGCATCGAAGGCGATGCCCAGCGCATTGCGGTGGCCGAGCGACCACACCTGCGCGGCCACGCCGCCCTGCGAGGCGAACGGGTTGTCGGCGGGCACGCTGCCGTCGTCATTGAGGCGGACCAGCTTGCCGAGGTTGCCGCCCATGTCCTGGGCCGGATCGAACTTCTGGCGCTCGCTGGACGTGATCCACAGCTTGCCGTCCGGACCGAACGCGAGGCGATGGCCGTAATGCCCCTTGCCGCTCACTTTCGGGGTCTGGCGCCAGATCACCTTGAGGTCTTCCAACGTGCCGCTGCCATCGGCCGCCAGCGCCAGCCGCGCACGGGCAACCGCAGCGCCACGGGTATCACCGTCGCCTTCTTCGGCGTAGCTGAGATAGATCCACTGGTTCTTCGCGAAGTCCGGGTGCGGCAGCACATCGCCGAAGCCGCCCTGGCCGCCATAGGCGACGTCCGGGACGCCGGTGATGGTGGCGGTTTTGCGGGTCTGCACGTTGAAGTGCTTCAGCGCGCCTTTCTTCTCGGTGACCAGCAGGCTGCCGTCGGGCAGGAAACTCATCGCCCAGGGCTCGTTGAAGCGGGCGAATTCGGTGGCGGCGAACGGCCACTGCGCCTTTTCCACGGCCGGGGCGGCGGCCTTGTCGGCAGCAACACAGGCGGTGGTGAACAGGGCGGGGGTGAGGCTGATGGCGAGGGTAAGCAAGAGCTTGCGGGTCATGGAAGTCTCCGTCGGGGAGGCGATGGCCAACCCCTGTTGTACACCATGCCCATCAACGCCGCGTGGACCAGAGGTCCTGCCCACACGACAACGGCGACCCGAGGGCCGCCGCTGGAGGTGGATCGGGGAGTGCGCGTCAGGTGCCGCGCGGTACGCCCTTGTCCAGGTGCGCCTGGCGCAGCGCGGTGGACTCATCCCAGCCGCGGCGCACCGCATTGCGGGCCTGTTCCCAGCTCAGCTTGCTCTGGCCATGTTCCTTCGCCCAGCGGGCCTGCAGCTCGGCTTCCACTTCTTCATACGCGCGGATCATGTCGTCAGCGCGGGTGCGATGGCCGAGCTGGTAGGCCGGCTCGTAGTCATCGAAGAACTGGTTGTTGTCATAGTACGGTTCGCTTGGAAAGCGCTCACGCCAGTAATCCGATACGGCCTGGCGCGGGACACCGTCTTCCGGCACCCGGCCGGGAATCTGATAGTCAGTGCTCATGTGTTGGCTCCGGTTGGGTGAGACTTCACCGTACCCAAAGCCGGGTTAACGCCATGGACCGGCGAGGTGAATGACACATCAAGTGCCATTCACCTGCGCACCTGCTCAGCCGTCGTGATCGCGGCGCGGGAGTTTATAGATGACCGCGCCTACCGCGAAGGCGATGCCTGCCGCCGCGATGTTCTGCCAGCTCGCGCTGGCGAACAAGCCCAGGCACAACAGCAGTGCGAGGATCGGGATCAGCGGTCCGCCGGGCAGCTTCAACGCGCCAGGGCGATCACGGAACCGGCGCGCCAGCACCAGCACCGCCGCGGCCGTGCCGATGTAGGCGAACAGGCGCGTGGTCATCGACAGCAGCGCCAGCTGCACGAACGAACCGGACAGGGCCAGCGCCAGGGCGATCAGTCCCTGCGCGATGATCGCCGCCGCCGGGGTGCGGAAGCGCGGATGCACCTGCGCCAGGATCTTCGGCCCGTAGCCATCGCGCGCCAACGCAAACAGGAAGCGCGGACCCATCATCATCGTGTTGCTGTTGGTGCCGAGGATGGAGATCGTTGCGCCCACGGTGAGGATCAGGGCGAGGGTGAGCCCGCCGAAGCTGGCGGCGGCATCGGCCAGCGGCGTCGGCGAACTGGCCAGCCCGGCCAGCGTGCCCTGTGCGATGAACTGCACCGCGCCGTAGATCACGGTGACGGTGATGATCATGGTGATCAGGGCGAAGGGAATATCGCGGCGCGGGTTCTTGTACTCACCGGCAGCGGCCGGGATGTTTTCGAAACCGGCATAGGCATACAGCAGCAGGAGTGCTGCTTCGCCCATGCGCCGCAGATCGTGTGGGTCAGGGCGTACGCCGGAGAAGGCCAGGTCGGTATCCACGTAGAACGCGCCGATCGCCACGAACAGCACCAGCGGCAGCAGCTTGCCGATCACCAGGATCACACCGGTACGCGCGGCCGAGCGCACCCCGGCCACGTTCACCGCGGTGAGGAAGCCCAGCGAGACCACGATGACCGCGATACGGCCGATGTCATGCCCGGCCCAGGGCCAGAACCGCGCGACCGCATCGGCCAGTGCGTTGCTGAGCGCCGCCGCCGAGCTGATGCGGGTGAGCCAGATCATCCAGCCGATCTCGAACCCGGCAAACCGGCCGAATGCCTCGCGCGCATACAGATAGCTGCCGCCGGGCTCGTCGAAGTAGCTGGCCGCCTGCGCATAGCAGAGCACCAGCAGGGCGACCACGATGCCCGCCGCGACCACCCCCCACAGGCTGAAAGGACCGAGCAGGGCGACGGTGGCCGCCGGCAGCAGGTAGATGCCACTGCCGATCACATCGTTGATCGAAAGGCCGACGATCTGCCAGCGGCTGACCGCGCGTTCGAGTTGCGGGTCGGGCGGCGCGGTGCTCAATGCACGCTCCCGGCCAGCACGGGCAGCTGCCATTCGGCCTGCAGGCGCTGGTATTCCGCGCGCGGCAACAGTACGAAGCGCGGCCGCGCGCTGGCGTCCAGCCACGCAAGCAGCGTGGTCATGCGCGCCGGGTCCATCGCGGTGCAACCCGCGGTCGCCTCACCGGGTGTGCGCCACAGGTGGGCGAAGATGCAGCTGCCACGGCCGGGCGTCGCTTTCGGGTTGTGCTCGATGACGAAGCCTTCGCGGTAGCGCACGTCGCCCTTGTTGTGCAGGTCCAGCCGCATCGGTTCGGTCGAGCCTTCCACCGCATCGGCACCGACCACCTCGGCATCGACGATGCGGTTGTAGTACGGCGAGTCCGGCACGTCCATGCAGTAACTGGTGTCGCGCATCGGCTGGTAGGGCAGGCCGCTGGTGACGCCGCGCGCATAGCCGAAGGCCGGGCCGACCGCGAAGATGCCGGCCGGGCTGCGGCCATCGCCTTCCTGCTTCCGTGGCGTCCCGGACTGGGCCGGATGCAGCCCTTCGCCCCATGCGCTGCCGCTGCGGCCCACGGCAACATCGAAGGCGGCGCCGTGCGGCTGCCAGCCCTTCGCGGTGCGCTCGAAGGCCTGCAGCTTGCCCTGGGTGGCATCCCAGCCCTCGGTGGTGACCACGACCAGCTGCGTGCTGCCCTCCAGCGCGGCGGCGAACACGGGGGCGGCGATGACCAGCATCACGGCGGCGGTGACGGAGCGGAACAGCGGCATCATCGTGGCGGACTCCAGGATCAGCTGTCGATCAAATGTTCGATCCGTTCCAGGTTCACCCCGAGCTGGCGGTGGCGGTCCGGGTTGGCGTGGCACAGCAGGACGAAGACGAAATCCAGCAGCGCCTGCAGAGAAGAACGGTACAGCAGTTGCGCCACGTGCGGCGCCGGGTCATGCGCGCACAGCACCAGGCTGGCATCGGCATGGGCGCGCAAGGGGTTGGCGCTGTGGCGGGTGATCGACACCACCTTGCCGCCCATGTCCTGGAATTGGCGCGACAGCTGGAACAGCTGTGGCAGCTTGCCGAATTCGGAGAACACCAGCATCGCGTCCCCGGGCCGTGCGGCCGAGAGGTTGGCCATCATCAGGATCGGGTCGGCGTGGTGCACGGTAAGCATGCCCAGCAGCGACAGGCGCATGGCGAATTCGCGGGCGTACAGGCCGTCATCGCCCAGGCCGTAGACGAACACCTTGGGCGCGCCATCGATCAGCTGCACGATCGCTTCGATGTCGGCCTGGGGATTGGCCAGCCAGGTTTCTTCCTCGGCGGCGGCCTTGCTCACGCGCAGGCGCTCGGCGATCTGGGTGTAGTCGTTGGCGGCCTCTGGGAGCGGCGGGCGGCTGTGCGGGTCGCTGCCGGCGCGGGCGACGGCCTCGCCGATGGAGTACTTGAGGTCCGGATAGCCCTTGAAGCCCAGTTTCTGGCTGAACTTGACCACGCTGGACTGGCTGATGCCCAAGGCGCTGGCCAGCTGCTGGGAGGAGTAATCGCGCAGGAGGTGGGCGTTGTCGAGGATGAAGTCGGCGATGCGGCGTTCGATCGCCGACATGTGGTCACGCTCGGAGCGGATTTTCACCAGGGGCGGCATGGGGAGGGCGTCAGATCCGGTAGAGCCACCCCATGGGTGGCTGCGGCAGGTGGGATTGCGCGAACGGCAGCCACGCATGGCGTGGCTCTACCGTAGGCGACCGGCGAGGCGGATACAACGGTCACCACCGCCGCGGCGTGATCATCTCCAGCCCACGCACCTCGGTGATGCCCAACCCGGGCGCATCGCTGATGGTGATCTCCGATTCGTTGAAGTTGACCCCACCGGTCACCGGGTTGAACTGGCCCAGCGACGGCCCATCCAGATCCACCTTGGTGATGATGTCGCTCTTGGCGACGGCCAGGTGCACGGCGGCGGCCACGGAGATGCTCGATTCGATCATGCAGCCGATCATGCATGGCACGCCGTAGATCGCGGCGATGTCGGCGATGCGGATCGCATTGGAGAGGCCGCCGGTCTTCATCAGCTTGATGTTGATGATGTCGGCCGCGCGCTGCTGGATCAGGTCGAACACCTGGCCGGGATTGAACACGCTTTCATCGGCCATCACCGGGGTGTTGACCCGGTCGGTGACGTACTTCAGGCCGCTGATGTCGGCGGCCTTCACCGGCTGCTCCAGCAGTTCCAGCACCACGCCGGCCTCTTCCAGCGCCCGCATCGCGTGCACGGCCTGCTTGGCGGTCCAGCCCTGGTTGGCATCCAGGCGCAGCAGGGCGCGACCCTGCACGGCGGCGTGGATCGCCTTGACCCGCTCGACATCCAGGCCGATGTCCTTGCCGACCTTGATCTTCAACGACTCGAAGCCGCGCTCGATCGCCGAGAGCGAGTCGGCCACCATCTTGTCGATGTAGTCCACGCTGATGGTGATGTCGGTGGTGATCACCGGGTCGCCGCCACCCAGCATCCGGTACAGCGGCGCGTTATGCAGCTGCGCCCACAGATCGTAGACCGCGATCTCCACCGCCGCCTTGGCGCTGGTGTTGCGCTCCATCGAGGTCTGGATCAGGCCGCAGAGCCGGTTGAGGTTGGCCACGTCCTCGCCGATCAGGCGCGGTTTGATGAAGCCGTCGATGGCCTCGATGATCGAGCCATGCGTGTCGCCGGTGATCACCGCCGTGGCCGGCGCTTCACCGTAGCCGGTATGGCCGCTGTCGGTGCGGATCAGCACGACCACGTCTTCGACGGTGTCCACGGTGCGCAGCGCGGTCTTGAACGGGGTCTTCAACGGCACGCGCAGCATGCCGAGTTCGATGTCGGTGATCTTCATTCAGGGGGTC
This sequence comes from Stenotrophomonas sp. RIT-551, assembly GCF_026241915.1. Taxonomy (NCBI): domain Bacteria; kingdom Pseudomonadati; phylum Pseudomonadota; class Gammaproteobacteria; order Lysobacterales; family Lysobacteraceae; genus Stenotrophomonas; species Stenotrophomonas sp. RIT-551. The sequence continues at coordinate 42,194 of NZ_JAPJIU010000014.1, forward strand.
TGTGGCCGAAGGCGCTGGATGTTGGTGATGCGGTCGATGTAGCTCACGGTATCGCTGGCCATCATCGGCTCCAGCGGAGTGACCGACACGCCGTTGAGGTGGGCCTGCACGCGCTTGCCATCCGCGCCGATCCAGCCACCGCCAGCGGTATCGTGGATCAGCCAGGTGCGGCCGTCGATGTGGCCGATCGCCATCATCACGTGGCCAGGGATGTAGACCAGGTCGCCGACCTGCAGCTGCTGGACGGCCGTGTCGCGCGTGGCTTTCCCGTCCTTCGCGCTGAAGGCGATGCGGTCCAGCGCCGGGCTGACCGCCTGTGCGCTGGTATTGCGCGGCATCAACACGCCGACGCTGCGGTAGATCTCAGAGACGAAGCCACTGCAGTCCCGGGTGTCGTAGTCGTGGCCCCAGCCGTAGCGCTCGCCGAGGAACTTGAAGGCCTGGGTCAGCAGCGTCCGCGGGGTCAGCGGCAGATAGTCGTCGGCGGTGTCCTGCGAGCGCGGCAGCAGTGCCGGCACCAGTGACAGGCGGCCATCGGCCTCGCGCACCGGCAACTGCACCACATGCGCGGCGTGGGCCTGCTGGCCGTTGACGGTCTTCTCCAGCGGCCAGTCGGCGATCACCGGCAGGCGCACGCCCATGTCCAGCTGCAGCCGCGACACGCGCGGCTCCTCCGGCGTGTAGGCGGTGAACGCGGTGGCCCCGGTGACCACACGGTACGGGCCATGCTGGCCGTAGCCGAGCACGGTGTCGGCGTCGCCGATGCCGACGAAGCGCTTCTCGATCCACGCCGAGTAGCGTTCGCTGGTGATGAACAGCCAGCGCCCGTCAGCGCTTTCATGCAGCACCGCCACCGCGTCGCCGGGGAACAACGCCGACTCCTGGAAGCGGTCGATGTCGGTGTCGCCCTGGCTGCTGAACACCCGCAGCGCGGTCGGGAACGCGCGCAGCGCGGCGCGATGGGTGACCAGGCCATACTGCAGCGGGCGCTGCGCCGGAACCGCGGCGAGTGCCAGGTTGGCCAGGGTCTCGCTGCGCTGCCGGTCGCTGATGGTCTTGCCATCCTGGCCGTACAAGGTGCGCTCGGGCCACCTGGAGAGCGATTGGATGCTGCCCAGCACCTGCTCGCGCGGCAGCTGCGCCGGCAACGCGCGCAGATCGTGGATCGAGGTGTCCTCGGCACGCATGCGGGCGTTCTGTGCGGCGATACCGGCGCGATCGAGGATCACGCGGTCCGGATCGGGCAGGCGGTCGGCCCAGAAGCCGGGCGCGAGATAGGCCTCGCGCAGGGCGATCACCCCGCCGAAGTCGGCGCCGGGTGCGGCACGCGGCGCCGCGGCCCACGCAGGTGCCAGCGTGGCCGCAAGGACCGCCGCCAGCACGGCGCGCGACAGCCAGCGGGACCGCACAGGGCGGTGGGGGGAAGCCTGGATCATCACGCGGTCACCCTCCTCGGAAGCGTCAAGAATATTTATTCCTTTTTTCGGCGAAAGCAAGAATAAATTATTGACCGGCTATCAGGCCCGTGTTACACAGCGATTACCCCACCCGCACCTTGGGAAGTGTCGCCGTGGATCCTGTGATGCGCAAACCGCGATTGCCTCTGCCTGCTGTCTGGTGCCTGTGCGCTGGTCTGCTGGCGATGCCGTGGGGGCTGGCCGCTGCGCCGGTCGCGCTGCCGACGGTGATCGCCGGCATCGACCGCGGTGCGTTCGCGCAGGCCGAGGCCGACATCGCTGCGGCGTTGCAGGATCCGAGCCTGTCGGATGCCGAGCGTCAGGCCTATGCCTTCGAGCGCGAGCGGATGCGCCGCCTGCGACTGGACTTCACCCTGGACGCGGCGGCGGCCAAGGCGCAGCTGCGCAAGCAGATTCCCGACCTTCACGATGACGAATTCGCGCGCTGGGATTCTGCCGGCCTGATCGAACACCTGGATATCGATGGCCAGCGCCGCTATTTCAAGCGCGCGCCGTCCAACCTGTTCCGGATCAGCGCCGAGGCGCGCGCCCGGCGGGCACCCGGGGTCCCGCTGCCGAAGGAGGGCCCCTATGAGCATCTGCACCCGCACCATGAGGAGATCGTCGCGGCCGCCCGTGCTACGGGCGCGACCAGCCTGGTGCCGCGCCGCATCGAGGTGACCCAGTCGCTGGTGGTCAAGCCCGATGCCGTGCCGGCCGGGGAAACCATCCGTGCATGGATTCCCTACCCACGTGCCATCGCCGGCCAGCAGGAAGACATCACCTGGGTCGCGAGTACGCCTGACCGCGCCCAGGTGGCGCCTGACAGTGCGCTGCAACGCACCGCCTACCTGGAACGCAATGCGGTGGCCGGCACCCCGACCGAGTTCCAGATCCGCTACGCGGTCACCGTGTACGCGCGGCACATCACGATCGATCCTGCCAGGGTCCAGCCCACGCCGGACGATCCCGCGCTGAAGCCGTACCTCGCCGAGCAGGCGCCGCACGTGGTGTTCACCCCGGCGTTGCGCGCGTTCTCGCAGCAGGTGGTCGGCACCGAAACCGATCCCTTCCAGATCGTCCAGAAGCTGTTCGACGCCGTGGACCGGATTCCATGGGCCGGCGCCCGCGAGTACGCCACGATCTCCAACATCAGCGACTACGCGCTGCACGCCGGTCACGCCGATTGCGGGCAGCAGACGCTGCTGCTGATCGCGCTGTTGCGCCTGAACGGCATCCCCGCGCGCTGGCAGTCGGGCATGGTCTATTCCGACGATGCGGTCGGCTACAACAACCTGCATGACTGGGGCGCGCTGTACCTGGCGCCCTACGGCTGGGTACCGATGGATGTCACCACCGGGCGCCTGGACAGCCCGCAGCCCGCGCTGCGCGATTTCTATCTGGGTGGGCTGGATGCCTATCGCATCGCCTTCAACGACGACTACGCCCAGCCACTGGTGCCGGCCAAGCAGTACTTCCGGTCGGACACGGTGGATTCCCAGCGCGGCGAGGCCGAGTGGTCCGGCGGCAACCTGTATTTCGATCAATGGAACTACGACGTCCAGTCGCACGTGGTGCCACTGGAGGCCAAGCGGTAAACGGCGGTATCCACGATTCCACATCTGCAGGAGAGAGCAGGGAATGAACGTAAATCGATTGAAGCGGGCAGCGCTGTGCGTTGCGCTCGGGGCGTGTCTGGGCAGCCTGGTACCGATGAGTGCTTCGGCACAGAATGTCAGCGGTGCCGTCGCCGGGCGCGCCACTGCGGGTGACCAGGTTACGGTCGTCAGCAACGCGACCGGCCTGACCCGGACAGTGACGGCCAGCGCCGACGGCAGCTATCGCCTGGGCCAGCTGCCGGTGGGCGACTACCAGCTGCAGGTGAGCCGCGATGGCCAGAAGCTCGGCGAGCCGTTCGCGGTCAGTGTTGCGGTCGGCGGTACGACCACCGTCAACCTGGCCAGCAGTGGCGGCGTGGTCAACCTCGATGCGCTGCAGGTGGTCGGCACCCGCGTCGTCAATCGCGTGGACGTGTATTCCACGGAAACCTCGTTCAACGTGAACCGCCAGGAGCTCTCGCGCCTGCCGGTCGCGCAGGATCTGTCGGCGGTGGCGCTGCTGGCGCCGGGCGTGGTGGGCGGTAATTCTTCGTTCGGCGGGCTGTCCTTCGCCGGTTCCTCGGTGGCCGAGAACGCGGTGTTCATCAACGGCCTGAACGTCACCGACATGTATACCCGCCGCGGCTTCTCCAGCGCGCCATTCGGCTTCTTCAACGAATTCCAGGTCAAGACCGGCGGCTATTCGGTCGAATTCGGCCGCTCCACCGGCGGTGTGATCAATGCAGTCACCCGCTCGGGCACCAACGAGTTCCAGGGCGGTGTGGAGGTGACGGCCGAGCCCAGCGCATGGCGGTCCAGCCCGCGTGATCACTTCCACCGCGATGGCACCCCGCACTCCTACGCAAGCCGCGACAACAACTCGTTCCTGAAGACCAACGTGTGGGGGTCCGGCCCGATCATCAAGGACAAGCTGTTCCTGTTCGCGATGTATGAGGACCGCAACGACACCGGCCACAACACCTCCTCCGATGCGCTGAGCTGGTTCAAGAACAAGAGCGACAACGGCTTCTGGGGCGCCAAGCTGGACTGGAACATCAACGACAACCACAGCCTGGCACTGCTGGCCTTCTCCGACGAAGGCGAGATCACCAACGGCGCGTACAACTACGACTGGGATGACGACCAGATCGGCGCGTGGGGCGGTGATTCGGTCACCGAGACCGGTGGCAAGAACTGGTCGGCGACGTACACCGGTCACTTCGGCGAAAACTTCACCGCGCGCGCCATGGTGGGCGAGAACAACCAGCGGGCCTTCACCAACTCCTCGCTCGATGAGGCGTGCAGCCCGGTGTTCACCGATGCCAGCTATGCCTCCCGCCTGGGCAAGCTCAACGGCCTGCGCGCAGGCTGCCACCCTACCGGTGCCGCGGTTGCCGAGCGCGACGACACGCGCGAGGTGGCCCGCCTGGACTTCGAATGGCAGCTGGGCACGCATCTGCTGCGCTTCGGCGTGGACCGTGAGTTGATGACCACCGAGCAGTCCACCCGCTACCCGGGCCCGACCCAGCTCAGCTATACCGCCTACGTGGCCCGCCCGGGTGATGAGGTATGGGACGGCGCCAATGCCTATGTTCCGGCCGGCGTGACCGAGATGCTGCGCGCGCGCAATCGTGTCTCCGGTGGCACCTTCGAGACCGAGGCCAACGCCTTCTACCTGGAAGACATCTGGAACATCACCCCGAACCTGATGTTGAACCTCGGCGTGCGCTGGGACCGCTTCGAGAACCGCACCGCCGATGGCGACGCCTTCATCAAGATGGATGACCTGATCGCACCGCGCTTCGGCTTCTCCTGGGACATGAAGGGCGATGGCAGCACCAAGCTGTTCGGCAACGCCGGCCGTTACTACCTGCCGGTGACCAACAACATCAACGTCAACTTCGCCGGTGGCCTCACCGACGAGTACTCCTACTACGTGCTCAACGGCTGGCAGCAGCAGGCCAACCCGGTCACCGGCGCGCCTTTCATGGCCCCGGTCATCGGCCAGCAGATCGGCCCGGTCGATACCCGCATGAACACCGGCGCGGCCGACCTGCGCCAGAGCGTGGACAAGGACCTGAAGGCGGTCTACCAGGATGAGTACATCCTCGGCTTCCAGACCATGATCAACCAGGCCTGGTCGTGGGGCGTCAACGCGACCTACCGCAAGATGGACCGCGCGCTGGATGACATGCGCATCAACCACACCCCGTGCGGGCCGACCGGCACCACCCTGTGGCCGATCGCCAACCCGGGCGAGAGCCTGACGATCTGGGGCGACTCCAGCATCGGCTGCGCCACCGAGGGCTGGATCACCATCGATACCTCCAAGGATGGCTACCGCAAGGGCGGCAGCCTGGAGGTGGTCGGCTACTCCAAGCCCAAGCGCACCTACAAGGCCCTGGAGTTCCAGATCGACCGCGCGTGGGATGAAAAGTGGCTGTTCAACGCGTCCTACCTGTGGTCGCGCAGCGACGGCAACTTCGAAGGCCCGGTCAACTCGGACACCAACTACGGCGACACCGGCATGGTCCAGCATTGGGATCATCCGTCCAACAACCAGCGCTACGGGCCGTTGTTCAACGACTTCCGCCATCAGTTCAAGTTCCGCGCCGCCTATGCGCTGAACGAGCAGTGGTCGTTCGGCACCACGCTGCAGGTACTGTCCGGTGGCCCGATCACGGCGTTCGGCGTGATGTGGCCCAACGATACGGTCGCCGGTGGCAGCACCTCCAGCGAAGGCAGCGGCGGCGGCACAGGCTGGCTGTGCGTGGCGAACTGTTCGGGGTCGTATGACCAGCGCCAGTTCGAGTACAGCCCACGTGGTGCCTTCGGTCGCCTGCCGTGGACGTGGACCATGGGCGCCAACGTCACCTGGCGCCTGCCGGTGGAGGGCATCGACCTGAGCGCACGCCTGTCGGTCTACAACCTGTTCAACAACCAGACCGTCATCAACGTGCACCAGCGTTATGAAGCCCAGCCGGGCCAGGTGCGCGAGAACACCTTCAACACCGGCACCCGCTGGCAGGCACCGCGCTACACGCAGCTGATGGTGACCTGGAACTTCTGATCCGGCGCGTACGTGGCAGGTGCCGACAGTGGGTCGGCACCTGCCTTCCACGGGCGGCTTCGGTTGCACGCCCTCCGGTCATGACGAGGGACGCCATGCTGTCACGCACCTCACCGCGTATCCCATCCCGCCTTCTCACGCTTGGCCTGTCCTGCACCCTGGCCATCGCGCCCGGCGCATGGGCAGCCGATCCGGCTGACACCTTCAATCGGCTGCTCGATCAGGCTGTCACCCATGAACACCTGCCCGGCATCGCCATGGCCGTGGTCGAAGACGGGGACGTTGTCTTCACCGGCACCCGTGGTGAGCGCCAGGCCGGGCAGGGTGAGGCCATCAACCCGGACACCCTGTTCAAGATCGCCTCCAACAGCAAGGCGATGACCGCCGCGCTGCTGGCCCGGCTGGTCGACCGCGGTCTCCTGCGCTGGGACGACCCGGTCATCAAGTACCTGCCGCAGTTCCGCATGCATGACCCGTGGGTGACGCAGCAGATGCAGGTGCGCGACCTGCTGATCCACAACAGCGGCCTGGGCCTGGGGGCGGGCGATCTGATGCTGTGGCCCGAGCCGAACCGCTTCACCCGGCAGGACATCATCGCCGGGCTGGCCCACCTCAAGCCGGTCACCAGCTTCCGCAGCGGCTATGCCTACGACAACCTGATGTATGTGGTGGCGGGTGAAGTCGCTGCTGCCGCCGGCGGCAAGCCCTACGATCAACTGCTGCGCGAGGAGGTCTTCGTGCCGTTGGGGATGGATCGCTGCCAGGTCGGCGCGTGGTCGGTAACGGCGGTCGGCAATGTTGCCCAGCCGCATACACGGAAGGACGGTCGCAGCGTGGTGCGCGGTGGCGATGGTGACCTCAGTCCCGATCTGACTTCGATGGCCGCCGGCGGCATCCGTTGCAGCCTGCGCGACATGACCCGCTGGATGCAGGTGCTGCTCGATCCCGCGCGCGTGCCCGGGTGGCTGGGTGCGGTGCAGCGCCGCGCGCTGTGGACCGCGCACATGCCGATGCCACTGGGCGAGCGGCAGCGCCGCTGGGACGACGCGCACGTCTCCGCCTATGGCTATGGCTGGCGCCTGTCGGACATGGACGGGCAGTGGAAGGTGGCCCATACCGGCACGCTGTCTGGCATGTACTCCTCGCTCGCGCTGCTGCCGGACCGCAAGGTGGGCGTGGTGATCCTGATCAACAGCGACGCCGAAGATGCACGCACCGCGCTGATGCAGGCGGCGTTGAAGCACTACACCGCGCCGGATGACGGTGCAGATGTGGAGCACTATCTGTCCCTGCTCGCGCAGGAGCGCGCCGGGCGCCGCGAGGCCGGGCAGGTACGCCCGGATACCCGTGCGCGTCGTCCGGCCCCGCTTCGCACTACGGCGGCCGCGCAGGGCCGCTATCGCGACCCATGGCTGGGCGAGGCCCTGCTCTGCCCGCAGCAGGGCACGCTGCGCTTCAGCGTGGCCAAGTCGCCGAGGCTGCGTGGCCAGGTCATGCAGCTCGGGGAGCGCTGGCTGGTGCAGTGGGATACGCTCGGGGCCGATGCCGAGCCGTGGTTGCAATTGCAGCCGGGTGCGCCGCCCACCTTGACCTTGGCCGCGATCGATCCGGAGATCGACTTCAGTTATGACTACCAGGACCTGCACTTCTCCCGCGTCGGCGATTGCCCGTAGCACGCTGCTGTTGGCGCTGCTGGCAGGCAGTGCCCACGCGGCGGCGGCGGTCACCGTCTCGCCGGCCCGCGACGTGGCCGAGGCCGGGCTGGTCGATATCCGCACACTGGCACCGGCAATCGAGCAGGACATCCGCTACGCCGGCGTGGACAACTTCACCGGCCGGCGCGTGCCCGGCTATGACGCGCCCAAGTGCTATCTGCTCGCCCCGGCGGCCACCGCGCTGGCCCAGGTGGAGGCCGACCTGCGCGCCGAAGGCTTCGCGCTGCGTCTCTTTGATTGCTACCGCCCGGCCCACGCGGTGAAGGCCTTCGTGGCCTGGGCGCACGACCCGCACGAGCAGTCGCGCAAGGCCCTGCAGTATCCGGACATCGACAAGCCGGCCCTGCTGGGCGGTTACATCGCCGAGACTTCCGGCCACAGCCGCGCCGCCACCGTGGACCTGACCCTGCTCGATTGCCGCACGGGTCCCTGCGCCCCCATGGACATGGGCACCGACTTCGATTTCTTTGGCCCGCGTGCGCATACCGATGCGCCGGAGATCGGTGAGGTGCAGCGCCGCCACCGCCAGCAGCTGCGCCAGGCGATGGCCCGGCGCGGCTTCGCCAACTACCCGATGGAGTGGTGGCACTTCACCCTGCAGCCCGAGCCGGCGCCGACCACCGCCTACGACGTGCCGGTCCGCTGAGGCGCACCGCTACACTGTGCGCTGACCGCCTGATCGGACCACGATGAACCTGCCGCTGCATTTTGGATTGCTGGGAACGCTGGAAGCGGGCCTGATCGCGCTGCTGGTCGGGCTGCTGGTCTATGCGCTGTGGCATCGACTGTGCCGCTGGGCCGGGTGGACCGACGGGCACGCGATCGGCTGGGCCTGCGTGATCGCGGTCGTGGCCTCGGCCGGCATCGATGCGTGGAACCTGTTCTACATGGGCATGATGCGGCTGGAGTCGCCGCTGTACGCCCGGTTGTTCCTGGCCAGCATCCACGATCCGAACGAGCTGGGCTCACGCGTGGTGCTCGAAGTGGCCGGCGCGATCGGCGGTGTCGCACTGGGGTGGCTTGTGTTCAGTTCCCGCTCAGCCGGAAAAAACAGCAACGCCGCGTGAGATTGCGTTCGCATCCGGTTAAATCCGCCGCCGTTGAATGCCTGTGTTACCAACTGCTCACCTGCGGCTAACCACTGCGGTAATGCACGCGTTCGGGGAGGTGGTTAAGACGGCGTGCGCAGTGCGATCAAGGGGCAATTTCGATTCACAAACGGGGTGGCAGTGTGGGGCCGTGCGGAAACAACAGGCCGCGCAACACATAACCAAGGAGACCACCCCAATGACTACTCGCATCCGCAAGCCCCTGATCGCCCTGATCGTCGCCGCAGGCAGTGTGCTGGCCATTCCGGCGATGGCCCAGTCGGCGCAGCACAGTGCCGCGCAGGCCCAGAATCAGGCCGCCCAGGCACAGCAGGCGGCGGCGCAGGCCGGTGACGCAGCAGATACCGCTGCCAACGCTGCAGCCCAGGCCTCCGCGCAGGCCAACGGGGGCGGTGGCCAGACCTGGGCCAGCGTTGATACCGACGGCAACGGCACCATCAGCAAGGCCGAGGCACAAGTGAACGCGGGCCTTGCCCAGGTGTTCGACCAGGCCGACACCAACAAGGACGGCGAGCTCTCGCCGGATGAATACAAGGCGTACGTGGCTGCCCAGCAGGGCAAGGCCGCAGATACCGGCGCCCAGCAGAGCAGGTAAGGACCGGGGACACCGGTAGCGCAGTGAGGGGGAAAGGGCGGCTTCGGCCGCCCTTTCTTTATGTGCCGCCGGGGTGGGGCGGCTGCGCCGCTGTTGGTATCCTTGGCCGATGATGACTTCCCTGCCCACGCCGCAAGGCGCTATCGGCCTGGTTGGTTTTGACGGTGATGACACGCTGTGGAAGAGCGAGGATTACTACCGCAAGGCCGAGCAGGACTACCTCGACATCCTGTCGCGCTATATCGACGTGCACGACACCCAGACCGCGCGCCACCTGCTGGAAGTGCAGCAGCGCAATCTCGGCGTGTTCGGCTATGGGGTGAAGGGCATGACCCTGTCGATGGTCGAAGCGGCCATCGAGATCACCAACCAGACCATCAGCGCCCGCGACCTGCAGCAGATGCTCGACATCGGCCATGACACCCTGCGCCACCCGGTGGAGCTGATCGATGGCGTGCGTGAGTCGGTCACCGAGATCGCCCGTGACTATCCGGTCGTGCTGATCACCAAGGGCGACCTGTTCCACCAGGAGGCCAAGATCAAGCTGGCCAACCTGCGCGACCTGTTCCCGCGCATCGAGATCGTCTCCGAGAAAGACCCGGAAACCTACGCCCGCGTGCTGGAGGAGTTCGATCTGCCGATCGAGCGCTTCGTGATGGTCGGCAATTCGCTGCGCTCGGACATCGAGCCAGTGATCACCCTGGGCGGCTGGGGCATCCACACCCCGTACGCGGTGACCTGGGCGCACGAAACCCAGCATGGCGTCGCCGACGATGAACCGCGCATGGTCGATGCACCGACCGCCTTCGAGTGGCCGCAGGCGCTGCGCACCATCGAAGCCAAGGCGGCGCAGGCCGGATGATGCGCGCCGGGCTGCTCGCGCTGCTGTTGATGCTGCCCTGGGCGGCGGCGGCCGAGCAGACCCCGGAGAAGTCCGCCGCCTACGTGGTGGACACCGGGGATGCCTGGGTGGATACCCAACTGCAGGACATCAACCACTACGCCGAGCGCTACCCGGACAGCTTCCTGGATGAAGTCTCGCGCTACGCCGGGGTCTCGCGCGGCTACATCGCCGCGCTGATGCACACCCACGGCTGGCAGGCGGGCGACATCTACTTCGCCTGTTTCTGGGCCCACGTGATCGAACGTTCCTGCCGCGAGAGCGTTCAGCAATGGTCGCGCGCGGTGCCGGAGGAGGGCGAGGCCAAGCGCTGGGAAGCCGTGGTCGCCGAGCTTCCGGTCACGCCGACCAACCTGCACTGGCGCGCGCTGCGCCATGCCATCGTCGCCAGCCACGATCACTGGGATCGCCCGGTAACCCTTGATGCCACGCTGCAGCGCCAGCTCGGCAACCGCGAGCAGCGCCAGCGTGCGGCGGCCAATCCGGAACCGGCCGCAGCGACGCGCTGACGCGATGATGCACCGCGCAGCCACGCATGGCGTGGCGCTACCCTGTCGCTCACCTTTGCTGCTGTGCAGATCGCCGCGCGCCACCGCCTCGGCGACAATGGCCGACTGCTGTCCCTCCCCGTGATCCGTTGCCGAGTACGTCATGAGCACCGACCGTTTCGTTTCACCCGACGATATCCGCAGCCTGTTCGCCCAGGCGATGTCCACCATGTACCGCACCGAAGTGCCGCTGTACGGCACGCTGGTCGACCTGGTGGCCGAGATCAACGACGCCGTGCTGACTGCCAACCCGGCGCTGGCCGAACAGCTGGACCGCACCGACGAACGCGCCCGCCTCGACCAGGAGCGCCATGGCGCGATCCGGGTCGGCACTGCCGGGGAACTGGCGACGTTGGGCCGCCTGTTCGCGCTGATGGGCATGTATCCGGTGGGGTATTACGACCTCTCGGTGGCCGGCGTGCCGGTGCATTCCACCGCCTTCCGCCCACGCACCGCGCAGGCGCTGGCGCGCAACCCGTTCCGCGTGTTCACCTCGCTGCTGCGGCTGGAGCTGATCGAGAATGTCGCGCTGCGTGAGCAGTCCGCTGCCATCCTCGCCCAGCGCCGGATCTTCACCGATGCCGCGCTGGCCCTGATCGAACAGGCAGAACGCGAGGGTGGCCTGGATGAAGCCGATGCGCGCCGCTTCGTCATCGAAGCGCTGGAGACCTTCCGCTGGCATGGCGATGCGACGGTTTCGCTGGCCACTTACCACGCGCTGCACGACGCGCACCGGCTGATCGCCGATGTGGTCAGCTTCCGCGGCCCGCACATCAACCACCTGACCCCGCGCACGCTGGACATCGACGCTGCGCAGGCCGGCATGCTTGCACGCGGCATCGATGCCAAGGCCGTGATCGAAGGTCCGCCACCGCGCCGCTGCCCGATCCTCCTGCGCCAGACCAGCTTCAAGGCGCTGGAAGAAACCGTGCAGTTCCCCTCTGGCGATGCAGGCGACGCCGGCACGCATACCGCGCGTTTCGGTGAGATCGAACAGCGTGGCCTCGCCCTGACGCCCAAGGGCCGCGCGCTGTATGACCAGCTGCTTGCACAGGCGCGCGACAGCGGCGGCGCCGGCAGTACCGGCCAGGACTATCCGACGCGTCTGGCGGCGGCATTCAGCGCCTTCCCGGATGACCACGACACCCTGCGCCGCGAAGGCCTGGGCTACTACCGGTACACCCTGACCGATGCTGGCCGCGCCACCCCGGCCGCAGTTGGCGACCTGCCGGCCGAAGCGCTGATCGCCGCTGGCCTGGCCAGCGCCGACCCGATCGTCTACGAAGATTTCCTGCCGGTCAGCGCCGCAGGCATCTTCCAGTCCAACCTGGGCGGCGACGAACAGCGTGCCTATGCCGCGCATGCCAACCGCGATGCCTTCGAGCAGGCGCTGGGCATGAAGGTGGAGGACGAGTTCGCCATCTACGAGCGGCTGCAGGCCGAGTCGCTGGCGAGCCTGCGGACCCGCTGACGGCGAGCGATCGCTGACCGCGCGGGGACCGCCCTGCGGACGGGATCCTGAACCACGCAGGGGCCGCTCCCCCGGGTAGTGCCGGCCGCTGGCCGGCTCCGCATGTACCAAACGCGCATCCGGGTTTGCGGACGGTAATGCCTGGAGCCGGCCAGCGGCCGGCACAACCCGGAAAGAGAACGTCGTGGTCCCTACGTCGCGACCCGGAAACAGAACGCCCCGGTAGGTACCGACCGTTGGTCGGTACCGTGCACCATCACGCCTTCATCGTGCCGGTATCGAGCCAGCGCTGGTGCCACGACAGCGCTTCGGGCAGCAGATGCGGGGTGTGCTTGCCGTAACTCTCGCGGCTGGCGCGGTCGAAGTAATCGTTCAATTGATCGCGGAAATCCGGGTGCGCGCAGTTGTCGATCACCACCCGCGCACGCTTGCGCGGCGTCAGCCCGCGCAGATCGGCCAGGCCCTGTTCGGTGACGATCACCGAGACATCGTGCTCGGTGTGATCCACATGGCTGACCATCGGCACGATCGCCGAGATGCTGCCGTTCTTCGCCGTCGAGGGGCTCAGGAACGCGGACAGGAAGCCGTTGCGCGCGAAGTCGCCCGAGCCGCCGATACCGTTCATGATGCGGCTGCCCATCACGTGGGTCGAGTTGACGTTGCCGTACAGGTCGGCCTCGATCATGCCGTTCATGCCGATGCAGCCCAGGCGGCGCACCAGCTCCGGGTGGTTCGAGATCTCCTGCGTGCGCATGATGATGCGCTCGCGGTAGAAGTCGATGTGTTCCTTGAAGGTCTCGTTCGCCTGCGGGCTCAACGCGAAGCCGGTACACGAGGCATAGCTCAGCACGCCGTCGCGCAGCAGGTCGAGCATGCCGTCCTGGATCACCTCGGTGAACGCACTCAGATCGCGGAAGCCGCTCTTGGCCAGCCCGGCCAGCACCGCGTTCGGGATGTTGCCCACGCCGCTCTGCAGCGGCAGCAGGTTGGCCGGCAGGCGCCCCTTGGCCACTTCGTGCTTGAGGAACTCGATCAGGTACTGCGCGATCTGCTCGCTGGTGGTGTCGATCGGGCTGAACGGGCTGTTGCGGTCCGGGCCGTTGGTGCGCACCACCGCCACGATCTTGTCCGGGTCGCAGCGCAGCGCGGTCTCGCCGATGCGGTCGTTGGCGTGCACCAAGGGGATCGGCTTGCGGTGCGGCGGCAGCGCGGTGCCGTAGTAGATGTCGTGCATGCCATCCACGCCGGCCGGCTGCCACTCGTTGACCTCGACGATCACCTTCTTGGCCAGGTCCAGCCAGGTCTTGTTGTTGCCGACCGAGGTGGAGGGCACCAATGAGCCATCTTCGCGGATCGCCGAGACCTCGATCACCGCCGTGTCGATCTCGCCGTAAAAACCGAACCACACGTGCTGGGCGACATGGCTGAGGTGGATGTCGATGTAATCCAGCTTGCCCTCGTTGATGCGGTTGCGCGCATCCGGGTCGCTCTGGAAGGGCATGCGCATCGCGATGCCATCGGCCTTGGCCAGCGCCCCATCCAGTTCCGGCGCGGTCGAAGCGCCGGTCATCAGGCTGATCTGGAAGGGCATTCCCTGGGCGTGCACCGCCTCGATGCGCTGCGCCAGCGCGACCGGCACCGCCTTGGGGTAGCCTGAACCGGTAAAGCCGCTCATGGCGACGGTTTCACCCGGCTGGATCAGGGCGGCGGCAGCTTCAGCGGAGACAACGCGGTCACGCAGACGCGCGTTTGCAATGCGATCGACAGACATGACGACAACGTTTCTGGGGGGATCCCCATTATCGGCGATCCATGCAGCCGCAGGGGTTCTACCTTGGTGGGATGGCGTTTTCACATCGCCGCCTCCCTGTTCAGGTTTGCCGCCTACTTCTGTACCCGCAAGTATTGTTTTGCAGTGCAGCGTGCAAGTTCTCCGCCGACCCTAGAAGATCGACCTGCATCCCGACGTGGGGGAGGGAGCAGAGCCCGCTGGCAGTTCGCTGCAAGCGGGCTTTTTTATTCCCGCCGTTCGGTGAAAGGTACGCCGCGCCGTTCGACGATGCGTCAACCGCTGGTGGATGACCGCGTTACCGCGATGGCACCTGGCCGGGGACCGCCACGCCGCGATGCCACATAATCCCCCCATGCCGATTTCCGATCTCGCCGCGCCTGCGCGCGTCCCCGACGCCCTTGTTCCCCTGGTTGATCGCGCGTTGGCGCGCCTGGCCCTGTCGCTGACCGAGGCCGGCCACTGGCCCCCGCCGGCTCCCGTACTGGACACCGTGCGCGCCCTGGCCGTCACCAGCGATTTCGCCATCGACACGCTGTGTCGCCAGCCGGCGCTGTTGTCCCACCTCACCCAGGACGGCTGCCCACCGCTGCCGCTGCCCGAGCTGGATCCGCTGCAGCCCAGCGAATGGCAGCAGCGCCTGCGCCGCTACCGCACCGCCGCCTCCACCCGCCTGATCTGGCGCGACCTGACCGGGCAGGATGACGTGCCTGCGACGCTGGCCGGCGCCACCCACCTGGCGGAGGCGTGCCTGCAACTGGCGCTGACCGCGCTGGAGCAGGAATTCACCGGCCGCCATGGCGTGGTCCGCGCTGCCGACGGAAGTGCACAGCAGCTGGTCGTGTTCGGGCTGGGCAAGCTCGGTGGTGGCGAACTCAATTTCAGCTCCGATGTGGATCTGGTCTACGCCTACCCGCAGGGCGGCGAATCCGATGGTGCGCGTCCGCTGGCGGCCGAAGAGTATTTCGCACGCCTCGGCCAGCGCCTGGCGCGGCTGCTGGATGACACCACCGTGGATGGCTTCAGCCACCGCGTCGATCTGCGCCTGCGCCCGTTCGGTAACGCCGGGCGGGTGGCGCTGTCGTTCGCCGGCATGGACCAGTACTTCCAGCGCGAAGGCCGCGATTGGGAACGCTATGCCTGGCTGAAGGCGCGTGCCGTCGCCGGTGATATCGCGGCGGGCGAAGCGTGGCTGCAGACGTTGCGCCCATTCGTCTACCGCCGCTATCTGGATTTCACCGCGCTTGATGGTCTGCGCGAGATGAAGGCCGCGATCACCGCCGAAGTGTCGCGTCGGGAAATGCACGACGACATCAAGCGCGGCCCCGGCGGCATTCGCGAAATCGAATTCCTCGCACAGGCCCTGCAGCTGATCCGTGGTGGCCGCGAGGCACCGCTGCGCGAGCGTCGCCTGCTGCACGCGCTGCCGGCACTGGTCGCCTCCGGCCAGATGGCCGAACAGGACGGTGCCGACCTGCTGCATGCCTACGGCTTCCTGCGTCGCCTGGAGAACCGCCTGCAGATGCTGCGCGACGCGCAGACGCACGCGCTCCCCACCGACGCCACCGACCGCCTGCGCATCGCCGCCGGGCTTGGTTACGAAGATTGGGAGGCGCTGGTTGCCGCGCTCGATGTACAGCGCGAGCGGGTCAGCACCGAGTTCGCCGCGCTGCTCGCACCGCGCCGTGGCCAGGCCGCGCCGGATGCACTGGCCAGCTACTGGCGGGGCCTGCCCGACAACGGCAGCGCCGAGGTGCTGGCCGAGGCCGGCTTCTTCGATGCCGGCAGTGCCGATCAATCCCTGCGCGACTTCGCGCAGAGTTCCGGGGTGAAGTCGCTGTCCGATGCCCCGCGTGCGCGCCTGGACCGCGTGCTGCCGGCACTGCTGCACGCCGCTACACGCTCCCCGCAGCCGGATGCCGCGCTCAAGCGCGTGCTCGGCCTGCTGCAAGCGGTCATGCGCCGTACCAGCTATCTGGCCCTGCTCGACGAACAACCCAGCGCGCTCGCACGCCTGGTCGATGTGCTCGCCCGCAGCGCCCTGCTCGCCGAGCGGCTGGCTGCCTATCCTCTGCTGCTCGACGAACTGCTTGATGTGCGCGTTTCCGGGCCGATGCCGGATGCGGCAGGCATGCAGGCCGAGTGCGATATCGCGCTGACCATCGATGATCCCGAGGCCGCGCTGCGCCTGCTCAACGAGACACGGCTGGCGCTGAGCTTCCGGATGGCGATGGCCACGCTGGATGGCCGCCAGCGAGCGGTCGATACCACCCGGCAGCTGGCCGAGCTTGCCCAGGCGGTCGTGGTCACCGTACTTGCGCTGGTGCAGGCCGACATGCAGCGCCAGCATGGCGGTATTCCGGGCGGACGCTTCGCGATCATCGGCTACGGCAGCCTGGGCGGACTGGAGCTGGGCTTCGGCTCGGATCTGGATCTGGTCTTCCTGCACGACCATCCGCCCGGACAGGTCAGCAGCGACGGGCCGCGTCCGCTCGATCCCGGCCGTTGGTATGCGCGCCTGGCGCAGAAGGTGATGGCGATGCTGGGGGCGGTCACCGCTGCCGGCCGCCTGTACGACATCGACGTGCGCCTGCGCCCGGACGGTGGCAAGGGTGCGCTGGTCTCCTCCTTGGCCAGCTACACCGAATACCAGCGCGAACGCGCCTGGACCTGGGAGCACCAGGCACTGGTGCGCGCCCGCGCGATCGCCGGTGATGCCTCGCTGCTGGCCGACTTCGAGCGGGTGCGCGCCGATACCCTCGCACGCCCGCGCGACAACGCCGTGCTTTACACCGACGTGCTGAAGATGCGCGCGCGCATGCGTGCCGAGCTGGACCGCAGCGACGCGGCGCGGCTCGACCTCAAGCAGGGCGCGGGTGGGATCGTCGATCTGGAGTTCCTGCTGCAGACCGGCGTGCTCGACAGCGCCGGCACGCACCCGCAGGTGGTGGAACCGCGCGATACCCCGAGCCTGATCGACGCCCTGGCGGCGATTGCGTGGCTGCCCGGTGGCACCCGCGAGGGCCTGCACGAGGCGCATGCCGCGCTGCTGGACGTGGGCCTGGCCTGCACGCTGGACCGCCGCCCGCGCCTGGCGCCACCGACGCCCGCCCTGGAAGCCGCGCGCGCGATGATCATCGCGGCCAGCGATGCAGCAGGGCTGCCGTTCCAGCAGCGGATCGACGTGGCGGGTTGATGGCGGTCTGCCCGGGCATCGGCTTCGCGGTGATCTGGCACCGCTCTGTCACCGCTTTGGCACCGCTTTGGCATCGCTTTCGCATCGCTTTGGCACCGCTCTGGCACCGCTCTGGCACCGGTAGTGCCGGCCGCTGGCCGGCTCCTATGAACGCTGCAGAGCCGGCCAGCGGCCGGCACTACCGATAGTGATGCCCGACCGATAGCGATGCCCGCCCCATAGCGATCCCCGCCGATAGTGATGCCCTGCCGCCTGCGCTACACCGGGCGGCCGGCGCAGATGTCACACCGCGCGCGGCGCCATCTTCCACAGCAGCGCGCGGAACGGCGCCAGCAGGAACACGCCGATCGTCAGCTTCACCGCCAGGTCGCCCAGCGCCCAGCTCACCCACGGCAGGCTGGAGCCGGCGAACGCGATGCTCCAGAAAATGGTCGTATCCAGCGTCGCACTGCAGGTCGTCGCCACCATCGGCGCGCGCCACCAGTGCCCGCGGCGCAGCCGGTCGAACACGGTGATGTCCAGCAGCTGTGCGGCGATGAAGGCCAGGCACGAGGCCACCGCGATCCGTGGCGTGGCGATCCAGATCGACAGCAGCACCGCCAGCGCGAAGCCCGCCCAGGCCACCTTGCGCGCGGCCTGCGGGCCGAAGCGGCGATTGATGAGGTTGCTCACCAGGAACGCCACCGGGTAGCTGAAGGCACCCCAGGTCAGCCAATCGTTGATCGGGTACTGCACCAGTACATTGCTGCCCAGCACCACCACGCCCATGGCCAGCACCGCCAGCAGCAGCGACGGCACGGTCAACGGGGCAAAGGCAATGGCAGGACGCGCGGACATGGCGAGCCGGGGGAATAGGGGGAAGCGGCGGATTATCCGGGCTTGGCCGGCCCGGGGCCAGCCCGGGCCGGTTTGCCTACCAGCGTTCGCTCAGGTTGCTGGCGGCAGCGTCGGTGGTCGGCAGGAAGGCCAGGGCCGCGCCGTCGACCGCGGTCACCGTCCAGCCGGCACCGGCCGGCGTCGGCTCGAAGGCCAGCACGTCGCCCACTGCCACGGCAGGCGCGGGCGTGTCGCTGCGGGCCGGCCACTGCAGCAGTGCCAGGTCGTCTGGCGCGTCGGGGTTCTTCAGCGCGACCTGAAAGCTGCCATCGGCCTGGGGCTCGACTCGCTCCACGGTCAGCGGCGGCAGCGGGCCGGCCTTTTCCGCGCGGGCGACGCGCGCCCGGCTGCGTTGGACAGATCCGTCGTGCAGCTTGCCGATCCCGGCCGAGGTCAGCCAGATCGGCGCGGTGACGACGACCAGGCTCACTACCGAGGTCACGGCCACGCTGCTGGCGACCGGGTGGCGGTAGACGGAGTACTGCGCCTGGGCCGGCAGGCTGGCGGCGAACAGTGCCACGACCAGTACCGGGGCGATGACGCGCGGGGAGAGCTGTTTCATCTGATCACTCCGTTCACAGAAAGGGGAGAAGGCTACGGGCGCTTACCAGCGCTCGCTGGAGTGCCCGGCGGCCGCGTCCGGCGTCGGCAGGAATGCCAACGCCGCACCGTCGGCGGCCGTCACGGTCCAGCCTGCACCGACCTCGGTCGGCTCGAAATGCAGCACATCGCCCACCTTGAGCGTCGCGGCAGGATTGTCCGCGCGTGCCGGCCAGTCGATCAGCGCGGTCGCATCGGGGGCGTCAGGCCGCTGCAGCGCAACGTGGAAGCCGCCGTCGGGCTTGCGATCGATCTGCTGCACGGCCATCGGCGGCAGCGGTTCGGCCTTGCTTGCATCAGGCTTGGTGCGCTTGGAACCTTCGCGGACGCTCTGCGACCCCTTGGCCACCAGCAACACCGGCGAGGCGGCAATGAACGAGACGGTGTAGACGCTGATCACCGCGCTCACGCCCGAGGCCTGATTGCCGTTGAGATTGCCGGCCGATGCAGGCAGTACGGTAAGCGCAGACACAGCGAGCAGGCCCGCGCAGAGAAGGGATTTCGTCATGACGCAGTTCCTGGAGAGGGAGGGGGATGACGCGCTCATGGTTTCGGTGCCGCAGCGCCGTCCACCGGCACGTGGGCCACGCTGAGTTCCTGCTGCAGCGCGTGACGCTGCGCGAGGAAATCGAACACCGACTCGACGGTCACCACCGAGTAATTGCCCGAAATGCGTTCGCTGGCGGGATGATCGGTTACCGCAGCATTCGGCACGAAGAAGCGCGCGCCCAGCCGCTTGGCCACGCCGATATGCAGCGTGCTGGGGCGATAGTCGCGCTCCTTCAGCCAGGCCTGCGCCTGTGCGCGCTTGATCAGCAATGTCCCGTCGTCCTCATGCGCCAGTGCAGCGGCCAGCACCTCAAGCACCCACTGATTGGAATTCTGGTACTCGTCGCGGAACGGGTAGGCAACCACGCTGTAGCGTGGCTCATGCAGCGCACGCGCTTGGATGGCAGGCGGGGTGAGCATCGCGATCAACGCCTTGCGAACCGCCGGCGTCGGCACCCCGATGCGCAGATCGGTATGGCTGCCACTTTCACCGATGAAGGTACTCAGCCCTTCCCGGAACAGCTCGGACTGCGGTGATTTGCAGTGGTTGAGCAGGTGTACCGCGCGCCAGTTGCCATCGGCCTCACGCAACAGGAAGGCCAGGTGGCTATGGCGCAGACCGTACTTGCTGAGGTCCTGGCCACCGCGGGCGATGATCACCACGTCCACGCCGTCCAGCGCGTCGAGTGTTTCCCCGGCGGTCAATGCCACATCGAACATCGCCGCCAACGATTGCGGCGTGGGATGACGCTCCACGCACTGCGGTTCGGCCTGCGCGGTCAGCGCAGCGCCAAGCAGGGCGCCACAAAGAAAAAGCGGGCGCAGGCGTTTGATCTGGGCAGCGAAAGGTACGTCCATGTCACACGGTCTCCGGCGGCACCGGCCGCGGCCGCATCATAGCGTTGTGCAAGGACGTCAGGCCTGAATCCCCAGCCGTGCGCGCACGTCCTCGGCGACCCGCGTGGTCTCACGCAACGGTTCGATGCGGCCCTGCGTCTGCCAGTCCAGCCAGCGCGCCTGCAAGCGGCCACGTTCGCGCAGCGCGTGCTGGAAGTGCGCCAGCCGTCCCTGGGCCTGCTCGGCCAGGGCCACCGCGACCGGCATGCGCGTGGCACACGCTTCAGAAAGCAGGTTCACCGAATCCGGCGAGACCACCACGCGGTTGGCCCAGCCCAGCAGGCCGGCGTACGGATTCACGCCGTCGCCGCCGTCGCCCCAGATCACGTTCGGCACATCGGCGAACGCACTGCGCAGCGCACCGACCAGGGCCGGTGGTGTGCGTCGCGAAGTCGTGGCCAGCAGGCTGCCCCCTTCGGCGCGCAGCTGCGAAGCGAGTTGCTGGAACACCTGCACCATGTCCGGCTCATGCCAGGGCGCGTGCGGGGTCGGCCCGCCGACCAGCAACGCAGTGCGCGGGCCGGGCAAGGCGCTGAACGCAGCGAACGCGGCACGGCCGCAGGCCAGCCAGTCATCGTTGACCGGATTGAGGCTGCCGAGCAGGGTGAGCACGTTGCTGCCGCGCAGGCGGTCGTGCTCGGGAACGACCAGCAGGTCCCAGTGGCGCGGGCTCAGGCGCGGGTCGAGGATCTGCACCACCTTGGTGCCACGGCGGCGCAGTTCGCGCAGTGCCCCGGCGGCCTGGCGGCCACAGCCGACGGCCAGCTCAGGGGCCTCGGCGGCCAGTGCGGCAAAGGCCTCGCCGTAGCCGTTGGCCGCACCCGGCAACCAGCGCGGGGCCAGCCAGCGCCAGGGCGCACGCGGGGTGAGCACCAGCGGACGATGCGCCCCCAGCTTCAATGCCGTGGCCAGGGCCACCGCCTGCCGCACATTGCCGGCACGGCCGTCAGTGATCGTCCAGGGTGGACTCCATCGTTTCACGTATGGCATTAATTCGTTTCAGTCAGGCTGGGTGTTGCAACTGTCGCGACACTCTACACTGCCAGCCTTCGCCGATCGCGCTGTCGCCCTGCCACGGTAGCCGATGCGCGAACGATTCCCTTATTTCCGGAGGCTTCATGTCCCACGTCCTTGACGATGCTGCGCTCGATCAGCTGTTCCGTACCGCCCGCACCCAGAACGCCTTCCTTGATAAGCCGGTGGACGACAGCCAGCTCAAGGCGCTGTACGAGCTGCTCAAGTGGGGGCCGACTGCCGCCAACGGCAGCCCGGCGCGCTTCGTGTTCGTAAAGTCTCCCGAAGCCAAGGCCAAGCTCGCCCCGGCGCTGTCGGAGGGCAACCACGACAAGACCCTGGCTGCCCCGGTCACGGTGATCGTCGGCTTCGACGAAGACTTCCACGAGAAGCTGCCCTTCCTGTTCCCGCACACCGATGCCAAGGCATGGTTCGATGGCCCGCGTGAAGGCCGCACCGAAGGCGCCTTCCGCAATGGCAGCCTGCAGGGCGCCTACCTGATCCTGGCCGCCCGCGCGCTGGGTCTGGATGCCGGCCCGATGTCCGGCTTCGACAACGCCAAGGTCGACGAAGCCTTCTTCAAGGGCACCGCGATCAAGTCGAATTTCCTCGTCAACCTGGGGTACGGTGACGCCTCGGGCCTGTTCCCGCGGCTGCCTCGCCTGTCCTTCGACGAAGCGGCCCGCATCGCATAAGCGTTACCGCCGGATCGTGGCCCGTCCGTGCGGATAGGCTGCATGAATTTTTTTTCTTTTCCCTTCGATTACGAGAGAGACCTGACATGACCGTGACCCGCAAACTGCTGCTGCCGCTCGCCCTGACCCTGGCCATTGCCGCCTGCTCCAAGCCGGCCGACGAAGCCGCTGCCCCGGCTGCCGATGCGCCGGCCGCCACCGAAACCGCCGCCCCCGCCACGGACGCTGCGGCTGCCGCCCCGGCCGCCGATGCCATCCAGATCGCCTCGGGCACCTACAAGCTCGACCCGACCCACACCGACGTGCTGGTCCAGTGGAGCCACTTCGGCTTCTCCCACCCGACCGCGCACTTCGGCGCCGCCGAAGGCACCCTGGTGTATGACGCCGCGGACGTGACCAAGTCCACCGTGGAAGTGAAGCTGCCGCTGACCGGCCTGAACAGCTTCACCGCCAAGTTCGACGAGCACCTCAAGAGCGCCGATTTCTTCGACGCCGCCAAGTTCCCGGCCGCCACCTTCAAGAGCACCAAGGTTGAAGCCAACGGCACCAACAAGCTGACCGTCACCGGCGACCTGACCATCAAGGACATCACCAAGCCGGTGACCCTGGATGTGACCATCAACGGCGGCGGCGAGCACCCGATGGCCAAGGTGCCGGCGGCGGGCTTCGATGCCACCACCACCATCAAGCGCAGCGATTTCGGCGTCGGCGCGTACGCCCCGAACGTCAGCGATGAAGTGAACATCCGCATCACCACCGAGGCCACTGGCGAAAAGCCGGCTGCCTGAGTTTCTCCTCACTCGTCGTGAGAAGGCAGAAAGCCCGCCAATTGGCGGGCTTTCTTTTTGCGCAGCGGCCGATCGATACCCGGTAGTGCCGGCCGCTGGCCGGCAACCAGGAATTCCGCCGAAGCGCAGCCACGCATGGCGTGGCTCTACCGTTGACGGGACCGGGGTAGATCCACGCCATGCGTGGATACCAGCGCGATCAAGCCGCCGCCACCGGCGTGATGATCACCCCGCCGCCACCTGCGCGATCACCTTGCCCAGCCACAGCGTGGTGAAATCGGTCGGCGTGCGGCGTGCCGGCGCGGTCAGGCCGCTCTCGCGCAGGAACGCATGGGTCACCTGGGCGAACGCCTGGCGGGCCAGCAGCGCGGCCTGCTTCACCGAGGCCTGCTGCTTGCGCAGCTGCACGATCTGCAGGCTCGGCTTACCGGGCATCGCGTACTTCTGGTAGCGGCGCAGCTCATCGGCGACCAGGTCGATATCGATGTTCGCCTGCACCAGCGCGGCCTGCGCGCGGGCCAGGGGCACCAGGGCGGTGCGCAGCGGGGCGATGTTCCCGCCCACGAAGGGCGCCAGCGCCGCCAGGGCGGCATCCAGCGCGGGATCGGCGCGCTCGGCGCGGTCGATCAGATCGGTCAGTGCCGAAAGAGGAGGGGCTTGCATGAAAGGCACCGGCACAAAACGCGATTGTCGCATTCACGGCCGGTGCCCGTCGCGGGCTCAGTCGTCGTGGTGCTCGCTGCCATGCGCCTTCCAGTAGCCGGTCGAGCGGATCCAGTCCTTGGGCACGCCCAGGTGACCCTCGATGTACTTGCGCATCATCCGGGCCCGGCGCGATTCGGCCGCGATCCAGTAGAAGGTGTCGCCGTCCGGTTCCTCGAAATCGGTCAGCACGTCTTCCAGCAGGGTGCTGGTGGCGGCGTCGAAGCCGTTGCGCTCCAACCACGAGATGCGGATGCGGTCGTCCTCCGGCAGCTCCTGGCGGTCGCCGGATTCGGGGATCTCGATGTAGACATCGGCATTGGCGCCTTCCGGCAGCGTCTCCAGCCAGCGGCCAATGGCCGGCAGTGCGGTTTCATCGCCGATCAGCACGTAGGTGTCGAAGTCATCGGCGGTCATGTGCGAGCCACGTGGGCCGCCGACGGCGATCGCATCGCCCGGCTGCGCATTGGCCGCCCAGGTCGAGGCCAGACCGTCGCCGTGCATGACGAAGTCCAGCGCCAGCTCGTTGCTCTCCAGGTCCCACCAGCGCGGGGTGTAGTCGCGCGAGGGAGAAGGCGTCTGGCCTTCCGGGTAGCGCGGGCCTTCCGGGGTCATCGTCGGGACCACGAACTGGCCCTCGGCGTTGGGGAAGAACAGCTTGACGTGGTCATCCGGCGAGGGCGAATCGAAGCCTTCCAGCGCCTCGCCACCGACGATCACCCGGCGCATGCACGGGCTGATCTCTTCGGTGCGCAACACCTGCAGCGGGCGGAACTTCACGGTATGACGGAGCAGTCGGTTTTCATGCAGAGCCATGGGAATACCTGGATCAGTGCCGCAGCGCGGCGTTGAGAAAGAAGGACCTGGCGGGCGGAGGCTGGCTGGGTCTGAAAAGAAGGGAGGTCAGCGGCCCTGCGCACGGATCCGCGCGGCGGCCTCGCGCAGCGCCTCGGCCACGGCGGCGGCGTTGTCGTCCTGCCAGCGGCCATGGCACAGGCCCAGCGCGTGCTTGAGCTCGCGCAGCGCATCGCGCACGGACGGCGGCAGGTTGGCCTTGGTGATCGTGCGCGCGCTGTCGCGTACCCGGTGCACCGCTGCATCGACCTCGTCGCGCTGTGCCTCCAGCTCGGCCTGGCCCAGCGCGCTAAGGGCGTAGCGCTTGCGCCCACCGTCCTCGACCGCGCCGACCCAGCCGGCGGCCTCGAACTGCGCCAGCACCGGGTAGATCGAGCCGGCGCTGGGCGTGTAAACCCGCACGAACATGTCGCTGATCAGCTGGATCAGCTCATAGCCGTGGCGCGGCTGGTCGGCGAGCAGCGACAGCACCAGCAGGCGCAGATCACCGCGGCTGAGGGGCCGGGCGGTCAGCGGGCGGGCAGGGCGGTCGAGGTCGCGCGGAGAGGTCATTTCGATATATCGAATGCAGTGGCGGAACGATATATCGAAAACTCCGGTTCGGCCAGCAACTGCGCGCGCATGGCAGGGATGCGTTCAGGTCAATCCGGCGTGTGACGGTGCGTGCTCGTGGTGGAACACTGCCCCCGTCCCCGGCCTTCCAGCACGCCCGATGATTCACGCCGATGCGCGCTCAGCCGGCGTCGCATCGCGCACGAACTGCGCCAATCGCCCGCGCCGCAGCGCCTGCGCTGTCCATCGGTGTCCCGCTGACGCGCCGGTGTCATCGCTGCCGGGCAGGCTGAAATGCAGCGTGGAACCTTCCAGCGCGGCCCGCGCGCTGTCGCCGGCTGTCCTTCCGGACACGCCTGGATGGTTCCATACGCAACCGTAGCGAAGTAAGCAAACCCCTTGGTGCGCTACACTTTGCGGCTAGAAATCTAAAACAGTCGCGCGCGTGCGTGCGGTCATGGGAGCGCAAATGAACTGGTTGAACGAGGTGCTGAACAACGACCCGAATCCTGTGGAAACCCAGGAATGGATCGAGTCGCTGAAGGCCGTTATTGATGTCGAGGGCCCCGAGCGCGCGCATCAGCTGTTGGAAGGCATGGTGGAACTGACCCGTCGTTCGGGTGCTTACCTGCCGTTCTCTCCCACCACCGAGTACGTGAACACCATCGCGCCGACCCTGGAGGCCAAGAGCCCGGGCAACGCCGAACTGGAATGGCGCATTCGTTCCATCATCCGCTGGAACGCGATGGCGACCGTCGTGCGCGCCAACCGCAAGCCGGGCGACCTGGGCGGCCACATCGCCTCCTTCGCCTCCGGCGCCACGCTGTATGACGTGGGCTTCAACCACTTCTGGCGCGCCCCGAGCGACAACCACCCCGGCGACCTGCTCTTCATCCAGGGCCACAGCGCCCCGGGCATCTATGCGCGTTCCTTCCTGGAAGGCCGCATCGACGAAGCCCAGCTGGACAAGTTCCGCATGGAAGTGGACGGCGGTGGCCTCTCCAGCTACCCGCATCCGTGGCTGATGCCCGATTACTGGCAGACCCCGACCGTCTCGATGGGCCTGGGCCCGCTGGCCGCGATCTACCAGGCGCAGTTCCTGCGTTACCTGGAAAACCGTGGCCTGATCGAGAAGTCCGACCGCAAGGTGTGGTGCTTCATCGGCGACGGCGAGAGCGATGAGCCGGAAACCCTCGGCGCGATCGCGCTGGCCGGCCGCGAGGGCCTGGACAACCTGATCTTCGTGGTCAACTGCAACCTGCAGCGCCTCGACGGCCCGGTGCGTGGCAACGGCAAGATCATCCAGGAACTGGAAGGCGTCTTCCGTGGCGGCGGCTGGAACGTCATCAAGCTGCTGTGGGGCGGTTACTGGGATGCCCTGCTGGCCAAGGACACCAACGGCGTCCTGCGCAAGCTGATGATGGAAACCGTCGACGGCGAATACCAGAACTGCAAGGCCTTCGGCGGCGCGTATACCCGCGAGCATTTCTTCGGCAAGTACCCGGAAACCGCTGCGATGGTCGCCGGCCTGAGTGACGATGACATCTGGCGCCTCAACCGTGGCGGCCACGACCCGCACAAGGTGTATGCCGCGTACCACGAAGCCGTGAACACCAAGGGCATGCCCACCGTGATCCTGGCCAAGACGGTCAAGGGCTACGGCATGGGCAGCGCGGGTGAAGCACTCAACCCGACCCACCAGACCAAGAAGCTGGATGACGACGCCGTTCGCCACTTCCGCGACCGCTTCAACATCCCGGTGACCGACGCCCAGCTGGCCGATGGCCAGGTGCCGTTCTACCACCCGGGCCCGGATTCGCCGGAAGTGAAGTACCTGCAGGAACGCCGCGCCGCCCTGGGTGGTTACCTGCCGCAGCGCCGTCGCAAGGCCGAAAAGAGCTTCAACGCACCGAAGCTGGAAAGCTATGAGCGCCTGCTCAAGAGCAGCGGCGAGCGCAGCTACTCCACCACCATGGCCTTCGTGCAGAGCCTGAACATCACCCTGCGCGACAAGGAACTGGGCCCGCACATCGTGCCGATCGTGGCCGACGAAGCCCGTACCTTCGGTATGGAAGGCCTGTTCCGCCAGATCGGCATCTACGCGCCGTTCGGCCAGAAGTACAAGCCGGTCGACGCCGACCAGCTCATGTTCTACCGCGAAGACCAGAGCGGCCAGGTGCTGCAGCAGGGCATCAGCGAGCCGGGCGCCATCGCCTCGTGGATGGCCGCCGGTACCAGCTACTCGGTGAGCAACGTGCCGATGCTGCCGTTCTACATCTACTACAGCATGTTCGGCTTCCAGCGCGTGGGCGACCTTGCCTGGCAGGCCGCCGACATGCGTACCCGTGGCTTCCTGCTGGGCGGCACCGCCGGCCGCACCACGCTGAACGGTGAAGGCCTGCAGCACGAAGATGGCTTCAGCCATATCGTGGCCGGTGGCATCCCGAACGTGCGCAGCTATGACCCGACCTTCGGCTTCGAAGTGACGGTGATCCTGCAGCACGGCACCAAAGCCATGATGGAAGATCAGATTGATGAGTACTACTACATCACGCTGATGAACGAGAACTACACCCACCCGGAAATGCCGGAAGGCGCGGCCGACGGCATCGTCAAGGGCATGTACCTGCTCACCGACGCCGGCAAGCCCAAGAAGGGCGAGCTGCGCGTGCAGCTGCTGGGGTCGGGCACCATCCTGCGCGAAGCCATTGCCGCAGCCGAGCTGCTGGACAAGGACTTCGGCGTGACCGCCGACATCTGGAGCTGCCCGAGCTTCAACGAACTGCGCCGCGACGGCTTCGACGTGGAGCGCTACAACCGCTTCCACCCGGAAGGCGAGCAGCGCAAGGCGTTCGTGACCGAGCTGCTGGAAGGCCGCCAGGGCCCGGCCATTGCAGCCACCGACTACGTGCGTGCGTACGCGGACCAGATCCGCTCGTTCGTGCCGATGTCGTACACGGTGCTGGGTACCGATGGCTTCGGCCGCTCGGATACGCGTGCGAACCTGCGTCGCTTCTTCGAGGTTGACCGGTACTACATCGCGCATGCCGCGATTGCGGCGCTGGCGAAGGAAGGGAAGATGACGGCTAAGGATGTGGCCCGGGCGATCAAGCAGTACAAGATTGATCCTGAGAAGGCTAATCCTGTCGGGGTTTGATTTCAGTTCGGATGGTGGCAGAAAGGAGGGGCGGCCATTGGTCGCCTCTTCGTTTGGGGTAGCCTGTAGGGGTGACGCATCGCTCTTCTTCAGCGCACCGACCGGGGGCCGCATCCTGGGCGATCTCATCAACTGAGATTGCGATGAAGTACTCTGAGACTCCACGTGTCAGCGCGGATCCGTAAGTTGCTTCGCGAAATCAAGCCATCAGACGCCACCGTATACATAGAAGTAAAAATTTTCAGAGCGACGTCCCACCTAACATGTGTCCACGCCATTTGATCACGCCGGCTTGGCGGTCCGCTCTAATCAGACTTAACGGCATCCGGGCTACACGAGCAGGTTTAATTTAATGATTGACGTTCAGGTCATCGATCTCTTTAGTGGTTGCGGAGGCGCATCTTGTGGCTTCTTGCTAGCGAATACCTCTACGGTCTCCTTCAAACTATTGGGGGGGCTCGATGTCGATCGATACGCGAACGAGACATATAGCCGAATGTTGAAGCGCCCTGCAATTGAGATGAGTGCGCGCGACCTTCTCGATCCAGTCCACATGCAGCGCGCCCTGCGCGCGTGGGGATACAAAAAAAGTAAGCCTCTAGTGTTGATTGGTTGCGCCCCTTGTCAGGGTTTTAGTTCGCATAGGAAGAAGGACGGGCGTACAGACGATAGAAATGATCTGGTGGAGGTGTTCGGCCAGGTTGCTGCGAAGCTGTTGCCCGATGTGGTGGTTATGGAGAATGTTCCGGAGCTGCTGCATCAAAAGAACTGGAAGCATTTCGAAGCCTTTAGAGCGGTTCTCCAGGGGGCTGGGTACACCGTCAGGGCTCGCTTACACAACGCGGCTCAGTTCGGCGTCCCGCAGGAAAGGTTCAGGGCTTTGGTAATTGCGACCCGAGACGCTACCCGGTGCCATCTTCCTGAGCCCACACACAGTCCTAGCAGCTTTCGGACCGTTCGCGACGCGATCGGCAAGCTTGAGCCGCTCGTAGCCGGTGGGGCGAGCGCGGCCGACTCCATGCATATCACGTCCAAGCATCGACCTGATACCGTAGCTCTGCTCAAAGCCATTCCTTCGGACGGTGGAAGCAGATCTTCGCTGCCTGCCAATATGGTTAGAGATTGTCATAAGTCCGTCGACGGCTTCAGGGATGTCTACGGTCGCTTGTGGTGGGACCGTCCTTCGGTATCCATAACTGCCAGATGTAGGACGCCTTCGTGCGGACGTTTCACCCATCCCGAGCAGCATCGAGGTCTTTCCGTTAGAGAGGCTGCTCTCCTTCAGAGTTTTCCTGGAGACTGGAACTTTAGTGGGCCGTTTGACGATAGGTACAAGCAGGTTGGGAATGCGGTGCCACCTCTATTGGCTAAAGCTGTGGCTGAGGCCATCGATTTTTCATGGAGCAAGGGAGTGAATCCCGCGTCAAAAGAATTGGCGCTCGATGTAAATGAAGCAATCGCTAGGTCGATATCGTCGTCGATCGCAGCGTGGAAGAAGCAGGCGCGAAACGTGGTTGACTTGATTGGAGATGAAAAGTGAGCGTGCATCGAGTCGCGGATCTATTTTCCGGAGCTGGAGGACTGTCTCTTGGATTCTCCAGCGCGGGCTTTGATATCGCATTCGCAACTGATCACGATTCTGACTCGTTGGCGACTTACAGCAGTAACTTCAATCATCTTTCCGCACAAATGGATCTCTCGCGTGGGACCCCTCGTTCGGTCGCAAGCCAAATTATCGATTGCGCGGGCGAAATCGATGTTTTGATTGGGGGGCCCCCTTGTCAAGGGTTTTCTCTCCAAAGGAGGGGCGCCGCCGTAGACCCGAGAAACGATCTTCTCTTGCGACATGTGCAGATCGGACTCGCACTCAATGTAAAAGCAATCTTGATTGAGAATGTCCCGGCGATATTGGGGGTGCGCGGCGCGGACCACCTCGCGAAGGTCTATTCGCTTCTGTCTCGAAAGTCGTACCATGTCACGTCGCGGGTTCTTCAGGCAGCGGACTATGGCGTTCCTCAGTTGCGGAGGCGCGCCTTCGTCGTAGCTCTCCGAAATGATTGTTGCGATCGGTTTGATTTCGAGGCACCCCTGCATCTACCTGATAGTTACAAGACGGTGCGAGACGCGTTCGAGGGTATTCCAAGTCCTCCTATAAACTACGAGGTTCATCCGAACTTCAAAAATCATCAGCGTCGTCGAGTATCTGAGTTGAATCTAAAGCGTCTTTCTTTTGTCCCAGAGGGGGGCGGACGGCTCGACATTCCCGAAGAGTTGCGGCTGCCCTGCCATCGCAAGGATAATGGGCACCGACATCTTGATGTGTATGGTCGCATGTCTTGGAGGCGCCCTGCGCCAACAATAACTGCGATGTTCGATAGCTTTACCCGGGGTAGGTTCGCGCATCCGGAGGAAGTGAGAAATATTACGAACCGAGAAGGCGCGCGGCTCCAGTCATTTCCGGATAGCTTTATCTTCACCGGTGACCAGAAATCTGTCGCGAGACAGATCGGAAACGCCGTCCCGCCACTCCTTGCCGCTTCGGTGGCTAGATCAATGCTGGCTCATCTGTCTCCCCGCGATAGCGCCGTAGATCTCGGAAAAAGGGTTGCAAGCAAGAGGCTTAAACGCGGATGATGATAGATAGGCTGCGTACAGTGCGCAGCCATTTTCCAGCCTGCCGACTGCTTCTATTTTTGAATGTTCCGTGGATGATACGTATATCAATATACCGGCTGAACTGCCTACCCTTCTTGCATAGGTGGACAGTTGGTAAAGGTCGCTGGCAAGTGCGCTGCTCGCTACAGAGTATTTGGCGTCTGCCACCAAAATTGGAGCGCCTCTGTAATAGCAGATAATGTCAGGGTCAATCTCCGGGCCGCCATTACTAAATGCAAGAACTTGGCGTGATCGGAGTGGATGAAGCTCTGCGGAATGTTCTAGGTTGCCGCTGGCCTGGCCGAGCAGTATCTGGAGTGCAGTTTCCCAGGTGCGTTCCAGGTCAGTGAATTCAGCAATGCCCTGGCCAATTACTTCAGACTGGAGGATGGGATTCTGATCAAGTGCACTGATGCAGAATGCGCATAACCTCTTCAGCTCGGGCCGGTTAGGCAAGGCCTCTGCCTCTTGAAATATACGTCTCGCGCCCTCTAGCGATATCTCGGCTCGGTGGTCGCCCGTCGAGAGGACCAGTTGGTCAATCTTTCGGCGAACTACAGGGGTGGGTTCTTCCAGTCTGAGAATGCATCTCTTTGTGGCTAGAAGTGCAGAGGGCAATTCCGCGAGCGCCGTGCGCTCCGATCTATGCGTCACAACCTTGTGTTGTATGCCCCTATTCGCCAGCCTTTTGATTGTCTTGGTGAAATCAATCGAGCCTCGAGGAGTTGAGCTGACGCGCTCAGTGCGAACGTAGATCCACGGCGTACCTTCCCGTAGCATTGATGACATCAAACGTTCAAATGTGCTCCAAAGGGATTCCCCGCGGTCTTGTGAAGCTATGCCCCAGGGATTCTTATGGATTACCGACCGTCTCCAATCCGAGATTAGTGAAAGTAATGAGTCCGCGAGCTCCTTTGATTTGGGGGATATTCTTACGACAAGGCTGGGGGATTCATACAGGCCCACCAGATTCCTTGGCTGCACAAGTATGAAGCCGTTGCTTGGCTGCACGCCAATTATACCCCGCCTCGACAGATTGATAAGCTCGGCCAAAGCTTCGCTGCGTTCGAGTTGAGACGTGGCGATGGGCGAGGCCTGGCCTCTCTCTCTTAACTCTATTATGAGTTGCTTTGGCATGGAAATTCTTCGGCAGCCTGTGCGTAGATGCTATCAATCTCCCCGAAAGTGTCTTCGAGTAGGCGGAGGCATGTGCCTTTCCAAATATCCTCTAAATCTTCTTCATCTTTTGCGTTTGCAAAAATGCCATGTCCGAACGGGAGTGAGGTCGACCATCGCTCATACCAGCGAGAAAGGCGTGAAAGTGTCTCCGGGAGAACTCGTGCTTCTAGCATGGAAACCAGTGCCGCCGTGGAGGGCGCTATATCCAAATAATGCATACGACGCCTAATCGCGGAGTCGAGCTGGGTTGCGGACCTGTCTCTCGGGTTCAGCGTTGCAATTACAATTAGATTTGCAGGAATCGAATCCTCATTCTGGGAAAGTGAGTAGCGGAATCTCCTTCCGCGGTGCTCTATGTAGGTCAGCAATTCTCCGAGTACGGCATGTGTGTTGGCTCGGGTAAACTCTTCAATCAATAGGACGTAGTTTCTATTCTGAGGGTCGGAGGAAGCGCGTCGGCAAATTGTTCGCAGGGTCTTATGCGTCAACTGGAAACCCGTACCGTCAGGCTTTGGAACAAAACCCTCGACAAAATCTTCATACGAGGTGCCTTCATGGAACTGGATCTCCATGGAGCGGTAGGGGTCGCTCTCCGTGAGTTCATCAGCGATCATTCGCGCAAGTCTTGACTTGCCTGTGCCCGGCATGCCAGACAAACAAATGATCGTGGAGTGACCAAACTTGCGGCATGCCTCCTTGCCAGCTCTGATCAGCTCGGAGTCCACCTCATTTGGCATACCTGACCGCTTCCTAGAAATGGGCGAAGAAAGCCACTTGACGAATGAGGCTCTATCGGATCTCACTTCCACGGGAACACAGATCGGTTCTCTCAGCGCATCATCAATCAATGAAATCCTGTCCTCCCTAAGAGTCCATAAGCCGCTGATCTCATCGTCTTCAGCTAGTAGCCCACCGAAACTAGCTCGGCTAAGCCATGGTGTTACGCGGCGCCTAGTCTGATTCCCGTCCTCAACTGCCACCGTTGAACCCAGCCACTTCTTGGGGTCATCGAAATAGCTCTCTCCTCCAGCTCGTCTGGCCTCAGATATGCTATCAATCACTCCCTGGAGATCCCGCTGGTGATGAATCAACATCAGTCCGCGATTGAGCTCCTCCCAATGTAGGCGATCGCCAAGCTGCCTCGCTGCCTGCCAAATAGCTTGAAATGGCAAGAGATCGCTGTCGCTTGGATACAGTCCGTTGCCGCCATTTGGTCCTTCGAGAGGATTGAGTAGGGGGTAGCGACTCAGTACGGTCGTTGCCCATTGCGCCAGGTGCTCATTAGCTCCAGCGATCCTATTGGTGACGTCGTCAAACAAGTCACGCACTGCATGTCCGAAAGGGGATACTTCGAGAACACCCCTGCTGTTCACCATCAGCAGGCCTGCTCGCTCGAATAGGGGCTTCCACGTTCTCAGTCTGGACGCCTTCACCTCATCAGTTGGAGCCTTCCCGCGAACACTTCTCCCGTGGAATCGCTCAATGGCAATAGCCAGGTTCTTACGCAACCCCGCGTAGTCGTCGACAGATTCCTTAAATGTCTCCCCATCGCTTTGCAGAAAAGCCCATAGGTAGGGGTGCATAGTGCCGGCAGGGAGTAAAAACTCCTGCCCGGGAATTACCTCATGGTTGGCGGTGCTCCACGACATCTCCATCTCCATGCATGCCAGATTGACGAATTCTATTGCCTGCTGGCCAAATTGCACACCCCTTCAATGTTTGGCAGGGAGCTGTCCTCACAGACGGCCCCTGGCGTGTCGGTTACGTAGGCTTACGTGCAACCCACCCCAGATCTTGCGAATGTAGCGTGCCAGTTTCGCCATTACGTAGGCGGCACCAACCAACTCGGGAAGATCGACAGTAGCAAGCGATCTCCCATTATCGGACTCATGCCACATGATGCGCATCGGACCGTAGTGATCCTGCCCCGCTGAAACGGACGCCAAGAAGCGATAATTTGATCGCACTTGAAGGCTCCTCATGTCACCCCAGGTTTGCCGTCGCTATACCAACGACTGCAAATCCCAAGCCATCAAGCTGGCAGAGTCCATCGGCCTAGTCGCAGCAAGGCATCTGGATATCTCGGTCAAATCGCTAGCCAACTGGTTGACCGCGTCCCGGTCTGGCCAGCCCCTGCGTTCGCCTAAGCGCCAGCCTACGAGTGAGCTGGAGAGCGAGCTGAGCCGACGTCGGTCAGAGAATGCCACGCTCAATATGGAGCGAGACATCCTAAAGAAAGCCACGGTGTTCTTCACCAAAGAGTCCAAGTGAAGTACGCCTTCGTCGCCCGTGAACGGGCTACCTACCCGGTGCGCGTGCTCTGCCGGCTGATGGAGGTTTCCACCTCCGGCTTCCATGACTACCTGCGGCGTGTGGCCAACCCGGTACCGGATCCGGACCTGGTGTTACGTGGCGATCTGCGCGCCATCCACGCTAGATGCCGCCGAACCTATGGCAGGCCGCGGATGGTCAAGGCGTTGCAGGCCAAGAGCCATGCTGTGGGCCATAAACGGGTTGCTCGGTTGATGGTCGAGGAAGGCCTGCGGGGCAAGAGCAAGGGGGCCGTCGGCCCGCCCGAGCCCCGCGCAGCCAAGGGCAGCCTGCTGAGAATGTGCTGGACCGCCGCTTTGCTTTGGGCAGCGTGCCGGCACGGGTGGGCGACATCACGTATCTGGCCACGCGGGAGGGCTGGCTGTATCCGGCAACCGTCATCAGCCTGCAAACGCGGCAGGTCCTGGGCCACAGCCTGTCCGACCACATGCCCGATGACCTGGTGCAACAGGCCTTCCTCAATGCCTGGTCTGTGTCACCGGCATCGCCCGGTGTGCTTTTCCACTCCGACCAGGGCAGTCAGTACACCAGCGCCGCCTTCCGCCGAACGCTTGCCGCCCACGGGGTTGTGCAGAGCATGAGTCGAAAGGGGAACTGCTGGGACAACGCTGTCGCCGAGAGCTTCTTGGCCTCGCTCAAGAATGAAGAAGCCGATGGCGTACACGAAAGAAAGGATCAGGCGCGACAGTCGATCGCCTCCTATACCCACGGCTTTTACAATCCGACCCGGTTGCATTCGTCACTGGGTTTTGTCTCGCCAAACGACTACGCCGCGAAGCTGGAAGCCGCTGCTTGACCCCCGTGCTTTTAGGCGTCCGTTTTCAGGGGGCAGGTTCAACTGGCGCGCCCGTTAGGAGCTTCAGCAACTGACCAGTGACCTCACGGCCAACATTCGCCGCCGGGCGCAGTCTAGCGAGCCAGGGCTGTTGGAGTTGGTCGAGTACATGGGAAATGTTCTGCATCCGGTATTCCCAGGATTTTGGGGTACGGCCGTGCAGTTCTGCAAGCCCTCCATAGAACAGCGTCTTATTGACAGACCGAGCATTTGCGGAGCGCAACTGCATCAGTCCGTAGGCATCAACTGCAGCCGCCAGCTGATCCTGAGTCCATTCGTCCACTTCCGCCCCTTTTCTCGCCTATGCGACTCGCCGATTCGATAGGTCCAAGGTATGCCAGACGCGTGACCGCCTGTCGCAAACAGCCGGTCAGCTACTGAGAACCAGCCTATGCGGGGGCCAAAAAATGTTCGCCCGACAAAGCTCATAGTCCTCCCCAAACGCCAGCGCAGCCTCCCTGGCCGGCAAGTCCGAGTAGCACTCCAACAGGCACTCATCCATGCCCGCATCCGCATGGTCGATAGCGAAGAAGCCCAACATGGCCTCGTCGAATGCCTCAAGCCAATCCCCGTCAATCCTGGTCATCTGTGGTCCTCACGATAGGCCAGAGAGGATGCCGCCACCCCGTCCCAAGGCCTGCGACTGAACCGGGCCAGTTGCGTCGCACCGTAGACGCCGCCGACCGACCCCTGCCAGATCAACGGGAACAAGCGCCCCGCACGCAGCTACCGCGTAGGCGCGCTGACGTACCCGGACCGCGAAGAGTGCGGTCCCACCGAGATTGTTCCCTACCTCAAGCTGCGCGGCCGCTGGCTGGACAAGCTCGGCTTTGACGTAGGCGCCCGCCTGAAGGTGGAGGCCACGCACGGCAGCATCACCCTTACGGTGGTGGAGCGGCCCGTGCCGGTGGTTAAGAAGATCCCCCGCAAGTTGCAGCACCGCACCGGCTGAGCGCCCGCGTCCACCCACCGGGTGGGCCGCTCCACGGCCAGTGCCCGCCAGCCCTTGCGGGCGGCCTGGCCGCACAGCCGCAGTGCCTGCCGCGGTTCGGCAGCGCGGCACTGTGGCAGGCGCAAACGCCAGCACGTCACTGCACGCCCGGTGCAGTGTGGATGTACAACCAGTTTCATAACCCAGCAGTGGAGGAACGCATGAGCAAGAGTGTCTTCATGCAGTTGGAAATGGCCGCTGGCCTGCGCGCAGGCTTCAGCACGCGGCGGCGCGCGAGCACCGCCCCGCCGAACAGGTGCTCCAGCGGTTGATGCGGGAGTATGTGGTGCGGCAATCGTGTGTGGATGCCGACGCAGAGGCCGGGGCCTTTGACCTGGTCAAGCGGGGCGCCTGCGCCATGCAGGGAATGGCAAGCAGTGCTATCCGCCCCTTGTCGTCTCCAAGCGTGCCGCCGTAGCATTCCTCAATCGAAAACAGGGGGAATGCATGGTCAGCACAGGGATTGGCACGATCAACCAAGCGCCGGATGTGCGCCATGCGTAATCCGGATCAGGCCGATACGGCCGCATCGCCGCTCACCTACGAGGTGGTGCTCACCGACGGTGCCATTCGCAATGGCTACATCACGGTGGATCCCGGTTGGGAAGGCTTTTCTTCCGCCATGCTGGGGCGGCCAGACGTCCCTTCGGGCAGGGCCGCAGTGTTCACCTTCCCCGACGGCTACCAGGTCACCTCCGACCTGCGTGCAAGTGGCCCAGGTTCCGCACGCATCCGCTCCCGTGTGGCGCCCGCGTTCAAGCGGCTGGGCTTGGTGGCAGGCAATTCGCTGCTGCTGGTGCGCGAGCGTGAGGGGCAGTACCGGGTAGAGCCGCGTACCGGTCAACTGCGGGATAGCTTCGAGCTGGGCTATGTGAGGCTGCGCGAGCGATTCCTGGCACGTTTCCCGGATTTTATCGGCTTTGATGACCCGCGGCTGCTGCGCGAATCCAGCTACAAGCGGCAGTTGATCAACCACTACGAAAGCATCATGGCCCCGGCGCTTCGGGACGGACCGGCGCAGGAGGTCTGGACGGCGTTGATCAAGCTGCTGCGTGTTCGGGTGGGCAGTGATAACCCTCAGCCCCAGAACGTGGTTGGCTGGCGCATCGTTGCCCAATTGGCTGACCTTCCCGAACACGACCAGATACAGTTGGGCGCCGGGGTGATGGATCTGCTTCGCCTGCAGGGACCGGGTGACCGGCTGGATGATTTCAATGATTGCCTGTCCGGGCTCAGCACGCCCCTGCAGCCGGCAGCCCAACGCTCGCTGTCGAGCCTGCTGCTTACCTTGGATGATCCCACCGGCTATTTCTTCATCAAGACCGGACAGATGCGCCGGGCGCTGAGTTTGCTGGATCCCACCTTCGATTTCGGCAAGGGCGGCATGGTGACCGAGGAGTGGGAGCGCATCCGCGCCTTGGCCGCGCGCCTCGCCGAACGCCTCACCGAAGACGGCTGGCCCCCGGAAGACATGATTGATATCCAATCCTTCCTGTGGGTGGCCATCGCCTACGAGCAAGGCGACGGCGCCGAGCCTGAAGACGAGGCCGAAGAAGCCGAGGACGAGGCCGTAGACGACGAGGCTGAAATGACCCCCATGCACCGCCCCACCAACACCATTCTGTACGGTCCGCCGGGTACCGGCAAAACCTACGGCGTGGTGGAAAAAGCGCTGGAAATCCTCGACCCGCAACTGCTGGCTACGGCACCCCGTCAGGGCGCCGGCGGCCGGGCACTACTGAAGCAGCGATTCGATGCGCTGCTGGATGAAGGCTACATCCGCTTTGTCACCTTCCACCAGAGCTTCGCCTACGAAGACTTCGTGGAGGGCCTGAAAGCTCGCACGGGCGACGGCGGTGCGCTGGAGTATGCAGTGGAACCCGGCGTGTTCCTGGAACTCTGCATCGAGGCCCAGCACAGCGATCTGCCGTATGTGCTCATCATCGATGAAATCAACCGGGGCAACATCGCACGCATCTTCGGCGAGCTGATCACCCTTATCGAGCCCAGCAAGCGGCAGGGCATGGACGAGGCGCTGTCAGTGCACCTGCCGTACTCCAAGCAGGTATTCGCGGTGCCGGCCAACCTGCACCTGATCGGCACCATGAACACCGCTGACCGTTCCTTGGCGGCCATGGACGTGGCCCTGCGCCGGCGCTTCCGGTTCATCGAGATGCCGCCACAGCCACAGCTGCTGGACGCTGTCATCGACGATGTCCCTTTGGGCGAGCTGCTGGGCACGATCAATGACCGCATAGAGGTGCTGCTGGGGCGCGACCACCTTATCGGCCATGCCTACCTGATGGGCGTAACCGACCTGCCATCGCTGGCCGATGCCTTCCGCCTGCGCATCCTGCCGTTGCTGCAGGAGTACTTTTTCGAGGATTGGCAGCGAATTGCCTGGGTGCTCAACGATGGCGTCAAACCGGAAGGCGAGCGCTTCCTGCGGCAGCGCGACCTTCAGCTGGGCCGATTGTTCGCACCGGATGTGCAGCTCGCGCCCGATAGCGCCCGGTGGTACATCCACGAGGCTGCGTTTGAGCAGGCGGCCAGCTACCGGGGAATTCTCGCTGGCCGGGCTGGCTGAGCCGTGGCGGTGCTCACGGTCCGCGAGTACGCGCGGATTGGCGTCTGCGCCGATGCGCCGCGTCAGGAGGGAATGGATGCGGCCTGGCTGCCGCAGGCGTCCTTCGATTGGCTATGCGCGGAGTTCGAGCGCCTGCGTGGCGGCGGCGCGGCCCTGGTGCAGCGCGACGGTGCCCGCTGGTTACGGCTGGACCAGTATGTAGGGGTAATGGAGTGCCCGGACGGCACAACGTTGGAGGTGCTGCCCAAGCATGTCACCGCCGACGGCGACCACGCCTCCGCCCGTCGGCTGCTGCGGCGCATGCTGTGCACGGTGCTGGACATCCCGCCGCGCGAAGGCAGCCTGGCCGGGGTGGCGCTGTTCGACCTGCCCTTGAACGAATGGGTGATGGCGCGCTTCCTGGCTGCGCTGGATGAGCTGGTCAAGCGCGGGCTGCGTTTCGACTACACCCGGGTGCGCGAGGAGCAGGTGTTCCTGCGCGGGCGCCTGGATACCACGCGGCAGCTGAGGCAGCCGCCCACCCGTGCCCATCTGTTCCACTTGGAGCACGATGTCTTCAGCGAAGACCGCCCGGAGAACCGTCTGCTGCGGTCTGCGTTGGGCTGTGTGTGCGCCCGCACGCGCAACCCCGGTAGCTGGCGGCTGGCGCATGAGCTTTCTACGCGCATGGCGGGCGTGCCGCGCAGCACCCACGTCGCCGCGGACCTGCGTGCTTGGGGTACTGATCGGCTGATGGCGCACTACCGACCTGTGCGCCCGTTGTGCGAGCTGATCTTGTTGGGGCAGAGCCCGCTGGCGCTGCGGGGGGATTGGCGCAGCCCCAGCATGATGTTTCCAATGGAGCGTCTGTTCGAACGCTATGTTGGCGTATGCCTTGCCCGCCAGCTTGCGCCGGCATGGCAGGTGGGTGGTGCGGCGTCTGAACACCTGTGCAGCCACCAGGGCAAGGGATGGTTCAACCTGATCCCCGACTTTCTGCTGCGCCGGGGTGAGGAGCTGCGCGTGCTGGATACCAAGTGGAAAATGCTGGACGGGCGCGCAGCCGACCCGCGCGAGAAGTACGGGTTGAAGCAGGCAGACTTCTACCAGATGTTCGCCTATGGACAGCGGTACCTGGGGGGCGTGGGTGAGATGGCGCTGGTGTATCCGCAGCATGCCGGGTTCGATCAGGGCCTGCCGGTATTCGCGTTTGATGATCAGCTGAGGTTGTGGGTGCTGCCGTTCGATCTGGAGCAGGGGACACTGGTGGTGCCAGAGGACTGGTAGGTCCGCGCATTGTTATCGAAAGCGCTCTGGAAAATGAAGTGGCATATCAATCGACGGCTGCAGTAGACATTGAGATCACTCAATGACTACTGCAGCAAATGTTCGGCTTCAAGCGCGAGGTCATACAGGAATCGTTGTTCCAGAACCTCCCGCAAGGAGTCGAGTGCTACCTACCTCGTTCTACATTGCTGGGCGGCGCCGCTCAGTACTTCGAAGAAGTCCGCCGGCGGCGTTTGACGCGCTTGCACTGAAATCAGACCATCCTCGCCATAGTGCCTCTTGAGATGATCGAACGCACATTTGCATACTGCAGTGGTTGCGCCGCCCTGCTTGCAGCTGTCGATGAATTCGATCCGAATCTTGTCAACTTCGCTGCTGCAGCCTGAGCCAGCCATGGTGGCGCAGGTCAGCGCAATCATCGTGAGCACTCGCATGTTCATGGCTCAGGACCTCCGCATTGTCAGGAAGTAAATCAAGCCCAACAACACCATGACGCCGAGTATCTGGCCGATCACAGGAAACACGATGGCTGGCCAGATAAAGGCGCGCCCAAGGTTGTAGGCGAACCCCTTATAGGCGTACTCGCCCCAGAAATAGCCGTACACGCAGAATGGAACAATGAGCAGGGTGTACAGACCAATAAGATATTTCATTCGGATCTCCTGTCGCGACGCACACTGGGGTGCGTCGGCGATGACAACGCCAAAAAGGCACCCGGGCTTCGCCCGTCCATGTTCAACAGGTTGCTTTGCTGCGTCGTATTGCCCCTCCTTGGGTAGTGCGCCTCCCCACACCATAGGGGCTCGAGCTGTAACGGCGGCCCGCACTGGAACTTTAGAGAAAGTTTGAAGAAAATTGTTTCCGTTCCAGTGCCGCAATGCCCGGCCGGGTCGCATGGGCGCTGATATAATCATTGAGTCTGGCATTCACGACATGTAGTGCCGTCATATCTGATCGCAGTTCAACCAACAGGGAGAGTTGATGTTCATCATGCTGGAGGCGCGCAGGGATATCGCCGCTGCGAGGAAAGTTCTGGAAGCAACGCTGAAGAAGCAGGCCACTGGCAGCGCACGGCGCACCATTGGCTACCCTGGAGGCAGTCGGCCAGGCGAGACATTGAGCACGTTCGGTGAGTACTGGTTTTGGACGGGAAAGACCAGCAGGGACGATTCTTCCGCCGTCCGCCACCTTCATTGGTTCG
Source organism: Stenotrophomonas sp. RIT-551 (assembly GCF_026241915.1). Classification (NCBI taxonomy): domain Bacteria; kingdom Pseudomonadati; phylum Pseudomonadota; class Gammaproteobacteria; order Lysobacterales; family Lysobacteraceae; genus Stenotrophomonas; species Stenotrophomonas sp. RIT-551. The sequence goes on from NZ_JAPJIU010000014.1 coordinate 83,373, forward strand.
GGCTCTGGTCCGAAAACGACGGGGTCAACATCACCGTTGAGATCAACACTGTACCCGCGGGTCGAAACGATCGGATCGGCGGATTCTTCGCCAGGCACTCGGATACTGGGACCATCTATCTATTCCATTCCGCCCGCATTGGTGGGGGCAGGGCTGGGGTTGGAAAAGAGGCGTTCCTGGCTTGGAGTGATTTGAAGCTGGAAACGGTGCTCGATGCTGAAGGAAAGCATCGCGAAGGCGTTCTGGTTGGTCCTATTGAGGATCCAAGTACCAGCAAGGTTGTGCTGAGCTACGTCGAAAAGGTAGCGGCCTTCAAAGAAGCTGTACGAAATGGCGCCATCGACGAGCCGGAGTTCCAGGCCAAGCTGCAGAAGTTCCGTGATTACTACAAAGAGCCCCATGGCCATGTCACAGGTCATCGTGCCAGCGTCATTGATTACGTTTCCCGTCACGGTGAAGTAGTCGATGCGCTCAAAGCATGGCGCGACGAGCAGGGGCTGATCGGTGGGCAGCGCATCGTCAAGAACGTGCTCATCGACCTTGGCGTGATTGAGGACCAAGCTCTTGAGGAAGTTTACGAGGTGAAGACCTCTACGGATCGTAGCTGCGTGTATGCCGGAATCGGGCAATTGATGGTGCATGGCCATCATGACTGCAGACGCGTGCTTGTTTTGCCTGCAGACGGTCCGTTGTTCCAAGGGCTTCCGGAGGCACTGTCCGCATTGGGGATAGATTTGATCCGCTACAGGGTGGGCAAGGACAAGGTCCAGTTGCCCGCAGATTTGCCAGCTGAGTAGGAACGAGTAACGTTGACCCAGGCCGGCGGGTAGGTCTCCAGCTCCTCTGCGCCTGCAAGCAGCATCAGTTCGATGTAGTGACTTTTCATGTACAGGTTCGCAGTTGTATCGCGTGCCTGTACATACTGCATGACACGGTGCAGGTCATACCCCCAAGCCTATCCTGCTACCATTCCCCCCGCAAACCCAGCCAGCCCACCCAGCGCAGACAAACGCGGGGCCGGCCGTCACGCGTACGGCCCAGCGAGCCAGGACACCCTCCCGTGCCCCTTCAAGGAAGCTCGCATGTACCGCAATTCCGTAATCCGCTCGGCCGCTCTGGCCTTCGCCATCTCCCTGAGCCTTTGCGCCCCGTCCGCGTTCGCCGCTGAGCAGGCCACCGCATCCGCCAGCACCACCGCCGTTCAGCGTAAATCCGTCGCCCAGGGCCTTTATGAGCTGGCCTTCAGCCCCAAGCAGAACGCCGTGTTCGTCGCCTCCTCGGGCGGCTTCGGCGATGCCGCCGGTCCGTCCCAGGTCCTGCGCCTGAACCCGGAAACTCTGGCCGTCGAAACCGCCATCCCGCTGGAGCGCAAGGCCTTCGGTGTGGTGCTGGATGACGCCAACAACCGCCTCTACGTCGGCAACACCGTCGATACCTCGGTCACCGTGGTCGACACCGCCAACAACACCTCCGTTGGCATCGTGCAACTGATGGAAAAGAAGGTCGGCAAGGATGGCAAGGCCGCCTACACCCACGATCTGCGCGAGCTGGTCGTCGATGGCGCCAACAACCGTCTGTACGTCACCGGTCATTCGGGCGAGGGCAGCGTGCTGTTCGTGGTGGATACGCAGTCGCTGAAGGTCATCAACACCATTCCGGGCTTGGGCAACGCCAAGGCACCGGGCCTGGCGCTGGATGCCAAGGCCAAGCGCGTCTACACCTCCAACCTGCTGGCCGAGCTCGTCACCGTCGGCACCGACAGCGGCAAGGTCGAGCAGCGCTTCAAGGTCAGTGCGGAGCAGCCGATGAACATCGCGCTGGATCCGGCCGGCAAGCGCCTGTTCGTGACCGACCAGGGCTCGGAGATGATCCGCAAGTACCAGGCCAGCAGCTCGGGCTTCGAATCGAAGCATCCGGGCCAGCGCGTGCTGGTGCTGGACCGTACCACCGGCAAGGAACTGGCCAGCATCCCGACCGATGCCGGCCCGCTGGGCATCCTGCTGGATGCACCTCGCAAGCGCCTGTACGTGACCAACCGCGATGGCGGCACGGTGACCGCATACAACAGCGACACCTACAAGCAGGTGGCGACGTACGCGGTGCCGACGCACCCGAACAGCCTGGCGCTGGATGCCAAAAAGAACGTGCTGTACGTGACCGTCAAGAATGGTGACAGCGAGCCGAAGGGCAGCGAAGAGTCTGTTGCCCGCATTGCGCTGTAACGCACTGCCGCTGGGATAAAGACCGGCCGCCTGGGGCGGCCGGTTTCGTATGCGTTGCATTGGATGGACTGTTCCCGCGTAGGCCACGATGCGAGACTGGCGCACCGCCCGCGGTATTCGTACGCATGAACAGATCAAGGATGGCAGTTAGACGTATCTCGACGCACGAGATGGACGTGGTCAGGTGCGCTGTGCAGTCCGCGCCGGTGGAAGGCATACAGCTCCCTTCATTGGAAAATCTGGAATCCCTCAACGTAGTCAGCCGTTGTGGCTGCGGTTGCGCATCCGTGGACTTCAGGCTCCTAGGAGCGGGAGAGATCGCCGAGGTGGTTGCCGACGCAATCGGCGAGACATCCAGCGGGGAAGAGGTGGGCGTGCTTGTCTTTGGCCTCAACGGCCGGATTACCGGCTTGGAGGTCGTGGGGTACTCGGATTTTCCGGCGGACCTGCACATTGCGTCGACGGTGCGTCGTCAGATTGGATTTGACGACCAACGTCAATGAATCGTGGCATGAGCACTTTCTGAGACGCCTCGCTGTGCGACGCCCTGTCTACGGAACCGCACGGCCACGAAGCAACACATAGCTGGCGCAGCTCGCACAACGCTCGGTCAACGGGGTCTGCCGCAGTGCAGCGCTCAGCGCCGCTCGGGATGCAGGGTGCCCACCCAGGCCATGCAGCAGCAGGGTGACAGCCAGCCCGCAGCAGGCGCCCTCGGCAAGGCCGGGCAGCCCGGCTGGCGTGCCGGTATCAGCCTCCTGCGTGATCTCACGACAATCCATGTACCGGCTCCCACCCTCGACGATGCCCCATCGCAACTATCGTCCTGAGGTGTCGCAGATCCTGAGATCGTGGCCCGATTCCTCCCTGTCACCGCTGAATGCCCCGGCCGGTACCAGTCAGCCCTGTGCACGCCACGTCAGCGCCCTGCCGATTTCTTTCACGGCTCACCCAACCCCCTCTCCCTAGGATCGAACCTTCCTTCCCCATCGCTCCAAGGAGTTCCCATGGCTGCTTCCCGCGTTCGCCTGCACGTTGAAGATTCCGGTGGTACCGGCCGTCCGGTGGTGCTGATCCATGGCTGGCCGCTGTCGGCCGAATCATGGAAGGCCCAGATCCCCGCGCTGCGCGATGCGGGCTACCGCGTGGTGGCGTATGACCGCCGTGGTTTTGGGCGATCGGACAAGCCGGCCGACGGCTACGAGTACGACACACTCGCCAACGATCTGGCCGGTGTTCTCGAGGATCTCGAGCTGAAGGACGCCACCCTGGTCGGCTTCTCGATGGGCGGTGGTGAAGTGGCGCGCTATGTCGCCAATCATGGCGAATCGCGCCTGCACAGCGTGGTGTTCGCCTCGGCGGTGCCGCCGTACATGCTCAAGACCAGCGATAACCCCGACGGCCCACTGACCCAGGAAAAGGCCGATGAAATGCGCGAGGGCCTGGAGAAGGACCGCGACACGTTCTTCGATGGCTTCACCAAGGATTTCTTCAGCGCCAATGGCGAGCTCAAGGTCAGCGAGGAGGAGCGCCAAGCCGCGATCAAGCTTTGCCAGCAGTCCGATCAGACTGCGGCGCTGGGTTGCATGAAGGCCTTCGGCACGACCGATTTCCGCGGCGACCTCAAGAAGGTCACGGCGCCGACCCTGGTGCTGCACGGTGACAGCGACGGCACGGTTCCGTTCGAGGGTTCTGGCAAGCGCACCCATGCGGCCATCGCGGGCAGTGAAGTGGTGGTCCTTAAGGACGCGCCGCACGGCTGCAATGCCAGCCACGCCGATGCCTTCAACAAGGCGCTGCTGGACTTCCTGAAGAAGTAAGTCGCAGGCAGTTTTCCGCAGCATGCGCCCGGCACGTTGAGCTCACGTGTCGGGCGTTCTTGTACGCTGTCCCCGCGCACCAAAGCTGTAGCGCCAGCCCACACGAGACCGCCCATGCGCCAGTCCCAGACACCGCCCTGGAAGAAGCCCAGTCCCAACGGGAAGAAGAAGTCGCAGCCGCTCTCCGAGGCGCAGAAGGATGCGGCACGTCAGCGCGCCGAGGAAAACGGGCGGCGCTACCCCAATCTTGTCGACAACATGTGGGCGGCCAAACTGCCACGCGGCAGTTGACCAACCCCTTGCTCAGCGCTTGACCGCCAGCACCCCATCCATCGCCAGCTCAGCCTTGAAGCCTGCCTTTTCAAGACGCTTGGCGACCTCGCGCGGCACATCGCGGCCACTGGTCAATTTGTTCGGCGCTCCGGTGTAATGGAACATCCGGCCGCCCTTGCGGATGACACGCGCCAGCTGGTCGTAGAACACCTGTGAGTACAGCTCGCCGGCGATGCCGAAGCGCGGCGGATCGTGCAGAATCGCATCGACCGAGGCGGTCTCCAGCCCTTCGATCTCCTGCGACACGTCACCCTGGCTCAGCGCCAGCCGGCCGCCGCTGCTCTCCGCGTCCGGATCCGGCGACCACGGGTTGAGCGTGCGCAGCCACAGCACATCCGGGTTCTTCTCGAACGAGCGGATACGCGTGACGCCGCCTTCCAGGCAGCACGCCGCGAAGTAGCCCAGGCCGCCGCAGGTATCCAGCACCGTCTTGCCGGCCGGCGCGATCAGCGCGACCTTTCGGCGGGCATCCTCGAATGGGGAAACCTGCGCGCTGGGCAGCATCTTGATGCCGTCGATCTCGAAGGTCGGTGCGTCCCAGTCGGTCGGCACCAGCTTGATCAGCGCCGAGCCGAAGCGCGAGATCGCCAGGAATTCCTCGCCGTCCCAGTAGTACAGGGTGCGGTCCTTGGTCTTGCCGGGATAGGCGTAGGTCTCGCCCTTCCACTGCCAGCGGTCGGCGGCCAGTGTGGCAGTGCCGGTGGAGCGGCCGAGGTCGAGCGAGCCGGTCCATTCCCTGGTGCCGGCATCGCGGGCGCGGGTCAGGCTCTCGGCGAGCGGGCGGGTCAGCAGGGGGCCGGTGTAATGGGGCACGGGATCCAGGGCCGCGGCGCGTGCGCCAGGCGGTATGTCAGTCAGGGGTGGGCATCGTACCTGAGATGCCCCTGGCCGGCCCTCATGCGACCGGTTCATGACCGGGAGTCCGACCCGCGCATGCGCTGGTGTCCGAGGTGCGCACGGGGAGTGCGCTGATCGCGGTGCGGCCGGCAGCTTTGGATACTTTGGCCATGTCCTACGACCACCTCCTCTGGCCTACCGGCACCGCCTACTTCTTCAGCGCGCACCTGCGCGATCGCAGCAGCAGCCTGCTGGTGGAACAGACGCAGACCCTGCGGCTGGCGTTCCGGGTGGCGCAGCAGGCGCGGCCGTTCCGTATCAACGCCATCGTGGTGCTGCCGGACCATCTGCATGGGGTGTGGACATTGCCGGAGGGCGACGAGGAGGGTCATCGCCGTTGGGCGCAGGTCCAGGCGATCTTCGACCGGCAGTTGCCGATGGTTGATCCGCGGCTGCAGCTGCGGCGGGACCGCAGCCTGCGGCCGCTATGGCACAACGGCTTCCGCGAGCACCGGATCGTTGACGCCGAGGACCTGCAGCGGCACGTGGCCTATGTGCACCACAACCCGGTCAAGCACGGGCACGTGAGGGATGCCACGCAATGGCCCTACAGCTCGATCCACCGCGGTCGCCGGGAGCCGGAGGAGCCAGGCTGAGGGTTGGAGATGGGGATGGGGTTCCCGCCTGTGTACGACCGCGGGCGGGGATGTTGGGGATGGGTGTCGCGGACCGGGCCACCGGTGCGGGCGGTTGCCGCCCGTATCAGTGGCCCGGTGGGCGGGATCCGGAAACCTTGCCCATCAGGGGCACTTCACCGCAAAGACCGGGCCGGCGCCGATCAGCACCAGCGCCATGTAGTCGCTGTCCTTGGCCTTGCCCTTGAGCGTGGCGCCCGGGTTGAATTTGAAGATGCCGAAGCCGCCACCGGGGCGGACCAGCGCTTTGTTGATCTGGTCGGCATCGTCGCGGAAGAACTGGGCGATCTCAGCGCGGCTGGATTCCTGCAGCGGCGTGGCATCGCGCTGCCATTGCTCATCGCGGTTGAAGGACACGTAGTACTGGCCGCTCTGCTGCTCGATGCGGAATTCGGCGGGCTTGCGCGCGTGGGTGGCATAGCAGCCGAGCATCGGATCGGAGGAGAACACGCCGGCGCTGTTGTCCTTGCCGCAGCCGGCCAACAGCAGCGGCGACAGGAAGAGCAGGCTGGGCAGTACACGCATGGCAGATCCTTGGCGGCGGG